>CALJHL010000237.1 GCA_938075435.1 uncultured Thalassotalea sp.
TCCTATTGCCGTGCTGGTGTTAGCCTACTGCGCAGCAAAAAATTTAAATAAATACCAATATTATCTCTCGGTAATAGTGCGTTTAGTAATACTCGCTTGCGCCTTTTTGGCGTTAACCTCTACTCGGTTTATTCATTATCATAAACAATTATTTAACTATTCGGTCTGGTCGCAAGAAGATACCATCAGAGAAAATGGTAAGTTCTCAAGTTTTATTTTTTATGCGAATAAGGAAAACAGCAATAATAAAAAACTTGCGCAATTTAAAGCCAATGATGGCCAAATTGATATACATAAGACTCTATTTCCAGGCAAGCTCAAACAAGATAAAAACATTCATATTATTGCCCTTGAAAGCTTTTTCGACCCTCGCCTGATCCAAGATATTGAATTTACTCAGCCAATATTGGCAGAAGAGCTTAGCGAATATCTCAACAATCAAATGAATTTCTCACTGGTTACGTCTCCGATTTACGGTGGTGGCACAGCACAGGCTGAGTTTGAGTTATTAACCGGAATTAAAGCATTAGCAAAAGTAAATCAAATCGAGTTTAATGTTATGCAAGGCAATACCACCAGCAGCTTTGTTAACCACCTCAAACAGAATAACTACCAAACGTTCGCAACCATTGCTGCCAGTTCATCATTTTTCAACTCCAAACAAGCATACAAAAGCTTAGGCTTTAACAACATAATGTTTATTGAGGAACAAATAGGTTTTATCCGACAGCAAGGTGAGGGGCCGATATTTGATGGCGTACTGTTTGATTATAATTTGAAAAATCTCAGGGCGACACTAAGCACAACTGACCAGCCTATTTTTAATTATGTATTAGGAATGTACGGCCATAAACCATTCGTTCGTGATTTAGCAAAAAGACCTGACATCAGCGACGTTATACCTGCAGACGAAAAGGTTAAGAGAATATCAAATCAGTTTTATTATCGAACTAAAGCTATCGCTCAATACATTAAAGCATTGCTTGAACTCGACCCCCATTCAATTATTTTTATTACCGGCGATCATTTACCTTCAATATTTGGCGAAGCGACTAAGTATACTTTGGACAACAAAACCAACATTTCGCTATTTATCGAAAACGGTAAAACCATCGATGTCTCGGGTAAGCATCTGTATGAAATGCCTTGGTATATTTGGGATACATTGAACAATGTTGAAGATGATAGGCAAATATCGATTGAAAAAATGACGTCTTTATATTTCACTTTATTGTCACAGAGTCAAAAGTAAAAAATTTAATGCTCTGTAAATTTTGATGCTTTGATAATAGCAATAGCCAGTAATTTTTAACTCATTGACAGTATAGGTAATTTTATATTGCCGGCTTATAGCATTGTATTTAATTGACTTGCTATACTAATTGCTTCTCCACTCAGATAAATAATAATTATGAAAACAATTTTATCGCGCAACTCTTTATTGTTAATCGCTTGCTTATCCTTAACTGCTTGTGATCGGACCGAAGAGGTAAGTGAGCAAGCTCAAAATCAACACGTGGCAACTGCAACGAACACATTTAAGCAATTACTTAGCGAACATTGGCAAACGGCTAATGAAGAACAAATATTTTTTAGAAAAGACCCTGATACCTTTCGCATGAATGGTAAATTACCATCCTTTTCAACAAAGGCGATAGAACGCAGAAGTGCTTATAACCAAAGCTTAATTGAACGTTTAATGGTTATTGATGCCGAGCAATTATCTGCAAAAGAGCAGGTAACCTATCGGTTATTTTTAGCGGAACGACAAGCCGAAGCAAAAAGCTATCAGCAACTTGATAATTACTACCCAATGAACATTTATGCTGGCTTTCATAGTTACTTTGCTGGCGCACCGGCCAATATGTCGTTTTTAACCAAACAAGATTACGATAATTATATTATCAGCCTCAACGATTACCCTCGCTATAATCAAGAGCATATAACCAATTTAACCGCAGCTATCGCTGCTGGCCATACCCATTATTGCCAAAGTTTTAAAAATTATCATCAGAGCATAAGCAAACACCTGGTTAAGGATGTTAATGACAGCGTCTTTTATCAGCCTTTGTTAACTATGCCGACGCGGATCCCAACAGCGGTACAGCAAGAGCTGCAACAACAAGCTCAGCAAGTGATTATCGATAAAGTTATTCCTGAGTATCAACGCTACTTTGATTTCTTTACCCAGCAATACATGCCCAATTGTCGAACTAATGTTGGCATTAGTGAATTGCCTGGTGGTGAAGCTTATTATCAATACTTGATAGAATATTACACCACCACGAATATGTCGGCTGAGGCAATACATCAGCTTGGTCTATCTGAAATGGCCCGCATTCGTGAAGAAATGGATGCCATTATTATCTCGTTAAATTTTAAAGGTGACTTCCAACAGTTTATTGAGTTTCTGCGCACTGACCCGCAATTTTATACCAATAGCGCACAAGACATGCTTGAAAAAGCCAGTTTTATTTCCCGAAAAATGGCCGCGCAGTTGCCGAAATGGTTCTCGGTATTACCCCGTTCAACCTTTGACATTAAACCCAGCCCTGATGGCGGCGCTTATTATGTTGCCTCAGATGGCAGCGGGACAACATCAGGCACTTACTTTTTAGAAACCCGAGATTTAACAAGCCAACCGTTATACACACTCGAAGCGCTAACCTTTCATGAAGCCGAGCCGGGTCATCATTTCCAAGGCTCTATTGCTCAAGAAGTTGATATGCCAGCTTTTAGACAAACACTTTATCATTCGGCTTTTGGCGAAGGGTGGGGCTTGTATTCAGAGCGTTTAGGTAAAGAAATGGGCTTTTATCAAGACCCGTATAGTGATTTTGGTCGCTTAACTTACGAAGCATGGCGAGCTGCTCGTTTGGTTGTCGATACCGGCATGCATGCCAAAGGCTGGTCCAGACAGCAAGCGATCAATTACTTAGCCGATAACACCGCTTTAAGTTTGGCTGATGTAGAAAAGCAAATTGATCGTTACATTAGTTGGCCAGGACAAGCATTGTCGTACAAAATTGGAGAGATAAAAATTAGAGAATTGCGCAAAACTGCCGAACAAAAGCTGGGTGAAAATTTCGACATTCGTGATTTTCACGATCAAATGTTAACTAATGGCAGCTTGCCTTTATCGTTACTGGAAGAGTTGACGTTAGACTGGATCGAGCAACAAATTAGCTTACAAAAATAGGCAGTTAATAATTAAAAATAAAGTGATGTAATAAAGGCTTATAAATGTATTTATAAGCCTTTTATTTAAGCGACAAATTAAGAGTTAAAGCTGATACTGCCGTGTTGGCATTGACCCTTGAGTTGTGAGTCTTGCCCAGATTTTATCTGTATTTGATCGTAATCTATATCGGCAAATGTGGCTTTCATGGTTTGGCTAAAACGTTCGGCTTTTGCTGAGATTAGTTTGCCTTGTTGCCCGAGGGCAGCAAATTCATGTTGATGGGCCGCCATTAACGTATCTAACTTAGCAACCACTTGTTCTTGTTGGGCAAGGTAGTGTTTATTTATGTGCAAACTTTCGTCAGTTTCTTCAATGGCTAACTCGGTTAACTTTTCAATTTGTTGGCTATATTGATGTAATTGTTGTTCAAACTCTGCAGTCGGCTTGTATAAGACATCCATTTTTTGTTCAGCCTGTTGCAAGTCAAGATAACTGCTAACTTGTTCATCAGTCATTTTATACTCACCAACTACTTGACAATCTTTTAGCAACGTTAATGTCCGCGGAGCGGTTTCCCGACTATCTTCTTGACTGACTTGATGCGCCATTGCCATACCACTTACTAAACAAGCGGTAAGTAAAGTAACACCATATTTATTTGCTAATTTCATTATTATGACCTCATTAAAAAAGAACTTACTCGAATAGGACTAACTAGTAAGTAGCGAATAAGGTCAAAAAAGTTTAGTTTGACGATAAATTTTTTTGTCGGCTAGCTCTGATAAATAAAATTAGATAATTCGTTTGCTTGTTTTAGTTAAAATTACCGGGATTGCTTTTGAAGTTGGGGTATATGAACGGTCGCCAAAACTGTCTAGTGGCACCAAAGGGTTCGTTTCTGGATAATATGCCGCTAAATTTCCAGAAGGGATATCATAAAAACGAATTTTAAAATCACTCACCGTGCGACTTTGATTGTCGTGCCAAATAGAGCTGATCTCAACTAAGTCTTCTTCGACAAAACCTAAGCGCTTGGCATCGGATGGGTTCATAAATAAAACTTTGCGATCACCCACCACGCCTCGATAGCGATCATTCATACCATAGATGGTGGTATTGTATTGATCGTGCGAACGCAGCGATTGTAAAGTGAGAACTTTCTGACGTTTGTCGCTATCAAAACTGGCAAAATCAACCGTAGTTACTTGTTTTGGTAGAGCCGAGGCACTAAATTGAGCTTTTTTTGAACGGGTATGCCAAAACCTTTGGGCGGCGCTATTACCTAAATAAAACCCGCCAGGAGCTGCCAGTTTTTTCTCAAAGCCTTTAAAGTCAGGAAGAATTTGTTCGATCATATTACGAATATTGGTGTAATCGTCGGTCATCGCTTGCCAATTTACCGTATTTGAACCCAGCGTCGCCTTGGCAATATTAGCAACAATATTGGTTTCTGATCGTAAATGCGGTGACGCTGGCTCTACGCTACCACGTGAAGCATGCACCATAGAAAAAGTATCTTCAACGGTAACGCATTGCTCTCCCGTTGCTTGCCTATCAATTTCGGTTCGTCCTAAGCAAGGTAAAATCAATGCATTCTTGCCTATCAATAAATGGCTGCGGTTTAATTTAGTTGAAATTTGTACATTTAAATTACTGTTTTGCAGAGCTTGATAGGTTTGCTTGGTATCTGGCGCCGCAGCCGCTAAATTACCACCTAAACAAATTAACACTTTACTGCGCTTTTCTAAGAGGGCATTAAGGGCATGGTAAACGTTGTGACCCGTTACATGTGGCATTTTATGTTGCAAAAACTCTGCTTGCCGGCTTAAAAATTCAGGTGCTGGTTTTTCATTAATGCCCATGGTTCGATTACCTTGCACGTTTGAATGACCACGCACCGGACAAAGGCCTGAACCCGCAATACCTAGATTACCTTTTAATAATTGTATGTTGACAAATTCTTGGATGGTGGCAACTGAATGTTTGTGTTGAGTGATGCCCATCGCCCAAGTAAAAATAACTTTATCAGCCTCAATAAATACCTCTGCAGCTTGTTCTATCTGCGTTTGTGTTAATCCCGACTGGTTTTCTATCTGTGCCCAAGTCGTTTGTTTCACCTGCTCAATATAATCATCAAAATTTATACAGTGTTGATTTATAAACTCTAAATCAAGCAGTGATGGTTGGCCCTTGGCAATAGCTTGTTGTTCTTGCGCTAATATTGCTTTCACCATGCCGCGGACTGCCGCCATATCGCCACCTAACAGCGGCGTAAAATAAGCGTGACTAATTTTAGTGGCGCTGGGCGTTAATAGTTCTACTGGGTCTTGCGGGCTGGCAAATCGCTCTAGAGCAACTTCTTTTAAATTATTAAAGGTAATGATTTTACAGCCGCCACGGGCAGCGCTGCGTAACGCGTTCATCATACGCGGATGATTGGTGCCGGGATTTTGGCCAAACACAAAAATAGCATCGGCTTTGTCAAAATCATCAAGAACCACCGTACCTTTACCAATACCAATGGCTTCATTTAAGGCAACACCGCTGGCCTCGTGACACATATTTGAACAGTCTGGAAAATTATTAGTACCAAATAAACGGCCAAATACTTGATATAAAAATGACGCTTCATTGCTGGCTCGTCCGGACGTATAAAATTCGGCTTGATCAGCAGAGCTAAGGCCATTTAGTTGCTCGGCGATAAAGTCAAACGCTTGTTGCCAGCTAATTTCTTGGTAATGATCACTGCTTGGGTTATATTTCAGCGGATGAGTTAATCGACCTTGATATTCCAGCCAATAGTCACTTTGTTTCGCTAACTGACTGACACTATATTCGCTAAAGAACTCCGGGCCAACTTTCTTTGATGTCGACTCCCAAGCAATGGCTTTAGCGCCATTTTCACAAAAGTGCAAAAATCCCTGTTGACTGTCACCCCAAGCACAGCCCGGACAATCAAAGCCTTTGTCTTTATTGGCCAGCAATAAATTTTTTAAATTAGTTTGCGGTTGTTGGCTCTTTAATATGTGCTTTAAGGTTGAGGTTAAAGAAGAGATCCCGCCGGCTTTGCTGGGTTTGTGATGGGTACTGCCAACGGTTGATTTATTGCTTTTATCTACCACGCTAACTACCTTAATAAAAAAGTGGGCCATCATGTTTTCTAACATGAATGAGGTTTAAATTATTTTCTTTGGCAACTTTTACCGCCAACTGAGTCGGAGCAGCTAAACTCAGCAAACTGCCAACCTTGGCGACTATGGCTTTGTGCACCAATTCGACACTACAGCGACTGGTTACCAGAATGGCTAATTGTGCGGCGACTAGTTGTTCGCTCACGACATAACCAATTAATTTATCAACCGCGTTATGTCGACCAATATCTTCTCGGCTGGCAATAACCTCAGCGTATTCGTTAATAAGAAATGCAGCATGCAGCGCCCCAGTTTGTTGATTACGATTTTGCCATAACACCAATTTGGGTTGCAATGACAAAATTTGTTGGCTAGTGAATGGTGTTGTCGGTACTAAGGGCTCTACATTCGGAAATGCATCCGCTAGGGCTTTAATACCACACACGCCACAACTGCTATTCGCCGTATTTTGACGCCGATTGTGCTTAAATATTTTGCTAATGCGATTTGCCAATATAACATTAACCACCGCCGTGTGGGCAGGGTGATCATAAGTAATAGTGATGTCATGAACATCGTAGCGAAATTGAATAATTTGCTCTGCGATTAATAAACCAATGGCAAAATCATCTAAATCGTAAGGGCTCGCCATCATTACTGCATAATTTAACTCATTGATGGTAATAGCAATGGCATATTCTTGCACAAGTGTATTTGCCGCTGTATTGGTTTTGCTCTGGCTGGGCATTGTTGTAACCTGAAACAGTTTGATTAAACGACTACTGGATTAACCATCAGTTGTTTAATTTTTAGCGTTAGAAACATAAATTAACAGCCAATACTATAACATTAAAAAATTTATTAACGCTAAATTCGAGTTGAAATTCAGCTATAGTTGATTAAATAGCTTAGCAGCCGAATGAAGAATGGCAGGCCTTTATTGACAAAGTAAAAGCCCCAAACGGTCTGTGAGTATTTTATTAAACTGCATTGCTTAGGTTAAATTACTTAGGGAGTGAGTTTACCAATACCGGTCTTAGATGGGCTATTTAACCAGTTATTTTTTCATTCTCAGAACTTTTCGAGCAATGGCAAGTAATTCAGGTGAAATATCATCTGCGCCCATTTTGATTAACTTACTAACATCACCAGATGAAAATAATGAGCCACGTTCAGATTTTACCCCTAGTGATCTTACATAGTCTTTTGTTTTACCTGTGCTGCCGGTATCAATATACTTAAATACAACTTGTTCATTAAAGCTTTGAGGCTCTTGTTTTAAGCAGGTAACATCATCACAAAGGGCTTTTATGTCTGCTTCTAATAATTCAATTAATTCGGCAATGTTGGTATATGGTTTCATTATGTTATTAACTCTTATAGGGGTAAATGGCGCTGCCATAACAGGCAACCTCTTATCAACATGACTCATTTAAACGTGGCCATTAAATTAAAATGGGTAAGCCGACAATAGTCAGGGTTATTTGCCTGTTATTATAACGCTAAACGGAATGAGTAAGTAGCTTAGCTTTAATCTAAAATTAGCGTTCGTTATTTCACCATTAACAAAACGGTGCTAATTTTATCGATTAGCCCAATTGTATTACTCAGATATATAACATAACTTATTGAAAAATAACGATTCAACACGATAAAGGCCAATCTTTACAGAGGGGCGGGTTGACACTTTATAACTAAGTTGTGTTTAGTTGTTGTAAAAGCTTTATAATCATCGCTAAATTCTGTGTTTTCGAAAATTGATAAGGCCCAACATGAATACCAAATTATACAAGAAAGTGCTTGCTCTCACTGATAGCTTAATGGCAGCTGATCAGGAAACTAATCAAACTAAGTTCGATGGATATTATTCTGAATTAAAGCAACTGTGTGAAGATAATGAAAATACCGAAAAAGACCATCCGGTGCAGTGGGAAACACTTGCTGATCTTACCAATGACTTAGCAGAGGCGATTACTATTTATGAACATGCTTTAGAGAAAGCCGAAGCGATAAACTCTAAAGATTTTCGTTCATCTATTGGCTTTTCAATTGCAGCATTAAAAGTTGAGCTAGGTGATAAAACAGGTGCTATTGAGCATTTAGAAAAAGCTAAAATCAGCTGTAATAAAATCATTGATAAAGAATTAAAAGCTGAGATCCATGACTTATTGGAAGAGTTAAAGAATTCTTAACAATAACTGTTACAAACAGGTTTTTACTACTGTCCCTCAGGCTAACTAATATTTAAGAGTACGCATGAATATCAATTTTAGAGAAAGCCACACTTAAAGATTCTGAGATAATTGGCGCTTTGGTTATCGACCTTACAACTGAAATCTGTGAGTTAACAGACGCAGCGAATTTTGATATTGATCCGTATCTTGTTATTAACGGATCTACTGTCGATGAAATGAAGAGAGCAATCGGTTGAAAAATACCTTACTCTAAAAGCTAGAGTTTTAACGTTACATTAAGGATAGTACCAATGGCTAAGCAAAATTACGCTTTCGAAAAGCGCCAGAAAGAAATAGCAAAAAAGAAAAAAAAGGAAGAGAAGCGCTTGCAAAAGTCCAAGGTAGTCGAGGATGAGTCGCAGGATGAACAACCCATCTCGGCAAACGACGATACCTAGGTAATATGTGGCGACTATATTTAGAAACTATATTTAGCCCACTAATAGGGCGATTTGCGATAAGTAAAATGCCCTAGTTGGAAGGTAATATGGATTATTTAAATATTAATAAGAACGCTTGGGATAAACGAACCAAAGTTCATCTTGGTTCAAAATTTTACGATGTAGAAGCCTTTAAAAACGGTGCATCATCACTTAACACAATCGAGCTTGAGCAAGTTGGTAATGTTAAAGGTAAAAAACTGTTACATCTTCAATGTCATTTTGGCCAAGATAGCTTGTCATGGGCTAGACAAGGAGCCGTTGTTACCGGTGTTGATTTGTCTACAGAGGCAATAGTACAGGCTAAAAAACTCAATTCAGATCTAGGATTAGACGCAACGTTTGTTGCCAATGATATTTATCAATTTGGTATTGAGAACACAGAAAAATTCGATATTGTATTTACCTCCTACGGTGTTCTTTGCTGGCTACCAGACCTAACGCTTTGGGCAACAACAATCGCCGACTCATTAGCTCTAGGTGGAGAATTTCATCTTGTAGAATTTCATCCTTTTAATGATTTGTTGTGCGGTTACTCATATTTTCCTCGATCTGAGCCAGATGTGGAAAATGAAGGGACATACACTGAAAACTGTGATGGTACAAAATCAGAAATGCTAACCTGGGCACACTCTTTAAGTGAGGTAATTAATGCCTTAATTTCAGCCGGCTTGAGTATCGAATGTTTTAAAGAATACCCTTACTGTCCGTATAATTGCTTTACCGGTCT
>CALJHL010000238.1 GCA_938075435.1 uncultured Thalassotalea sp.
ATGTAATCATCCGCACCTAACTCTAAACCTAGAACTCGATCAATTTCGCTGTCTCTCGAGGTTAGCATGAGAATAATTTGTTCTGGGTGGTTCTCGCGCACTTGCTTACAAACATCAAGACCAGACATTCCCGGTAACATTACGTCAAGTAGCAGCATGGAATAGGTATTATCGTCTAGCGTTTCCAAGGCTAATTCACCCGTTAGGCAATGCTTAACAGATAAAGACAATTCTTGTAGATTAACGGTGATCAAGTCGGCAATATCATCTTCAACAACTAATATGGTATCCATAGCGAACTCCGAGCATACATTTTTATTTAAAAACATAATAGATACCTTTATTAGTGTAATTCATAATGAACAACGACCAATGAAAATGAGGAACAATTTGTGCCTGTATGCACTCTAGTGACTAATGCTAGACCACTAAAACCCAGTAACGAATACTCACTGGTGAGCATAACACCCAAATGGTTCCTTAAAATCATGACTAATGGCAATTGATTATTCAAGCCGAGTTATTGAAACCGCTAACGTTGGGTTATCAAATCGATGGGCTTGTGTTAACGCCGAAGTGCTTAAACCAGCATCTAAAGAAACCACACCAGCATGCATAGTAACTTTATCAATATCATCTCGCATTTCATTAAAGCCTTCCCCTGAACCGCCACTTGCGGGACCGGGAATTGTCGTCATGAGTTCAGTATTTTTTTCAGTACCTGAATCATAAGAACTTGTTGTTAATGAAATACTTTCGCCAACCGATAAATTATTTACCGCCATGGCATTAATCCCAGTAAAGGCATCGTTGGTATTTACCAACATTGTTGCCAAAGATAGCATCATAGGTTTCGTGTCAAGCACCGACACCGTCAGGGTTTCACTCATACCTGGCATAATAATACCCATGCCACTTTCGCCTGCTAGTACTATGGGTTCAATTAAAATAGCTGAGTTATCGCCACTTTCAGCCAAGTTCTCTAATGGTAAGCTGGCCATTTCTCCCACCGACCATAATTGCCCTTCATTGTGTAAAACTAAGGCGAGTGGCGATAAAGGTTGTGCATAAGTTAAATTGGTCACGGTTACTTCATAGCTATAAGTAACACTGGGAACAATAATCACCTTTGAGTCATCGTCATCACAACCCGATAAAACTAAAGAGAATAACAATGTGCTAATAACCACAGGTTTGTATATTAAATTCATGGTGCTCTCCTAATTAACCGTTACTGTAATGCGAGCCACAGGGTTTAACCAACGATGTACGGTATTGGCTAAATCACTCTTACCGCCAGTTAAATCATCGTCTCCTAAACTTCCTCGATGAATATGAATGTAATGATTACTTTCTGTCATGGTTACGCCTGATGCACCGCCCCCCGCATCCATACCCGGTGCTGCCGGTATGCCAGCAACTCCAGGAGCACCACCACCGGTGATCATCTCATCGTTGGCTTCAGTGCCCGCATCGTATGCATTAACTGTGAAGGTATAGGTACCAGCTTCACTCGGGATCATCCAACTATTAACGCCGATAAAGCCGTCATTTGTTGGTAGCATCATGGCAACAACCGACAAATACATATTGCCGTCGGTGGTCGACAGCATGGTTGACGTTGACATGGCTGGCGCCAGTAATCCTGATGCAGGGTTTTCAACTTGATCTGCACTGGTTAACATCGCTGATAAGCCTGAAACATCACCGCCTTCCGCCATCATTTGTAGCTCTGCCGAAGCCGCTTCGCCTGCGACGAAAAGCGTGGTGCTGTCGTCGTGGGCAGCAATTAAGATAGGAGTGAAATAAATACCAGATGTTAGGTTTGTCACCTTTATATCTAATTCTTGGGCTTGAATACTGGTAATACTCGCACAAGTAATAAGGGCGACAGATAATAATTGAGTTTTGAATGTAGCGAAGATTTTCATAAGTTTTCCTTTTTATACTGAGGGTTAAATAATTGAATTCAAGATCAGTATGCAAAGTAAAAGTGGTGAGGTATTCACGAAAATATCACAAATTTATCACAAAAATTAATTACTAAAGTAATGAAATTTTTAGCGTTAAATTGGTTCTCTCAATTTAGATAAACATTTATGTGGCAGTTAAATTAGTTAACTTAATGAAATAATAACTAAAACCATTGATTTAATAACATCGGATTTGTTAGCGTTGAAATAAGCGAGATTGCTAATAGTTGTCCAGCTCCTTTACGTTTGCCAATAAAGCTAACAATTATCAGCCGCTATTTTGGCGTTACTCAAAGCAAGGAAATAAGATGAACTTTCAGGAATTATCTGAAAAAGAAATATTAGATATTGCCAATCCAATTATGGATAATTTAATGCAAGCATCAACGGAAATTAATCATACTAAACACGTGCAAGATTTCACCGACAGAGCTAAAGCAATAGTTACTAAAGAACACCTTGCAAGGGTGTGTGCTAGATATCAATCTGAAAAAGGATTTTGGCAGCATAGAGAACCCGTTGCAGTATTTAAACGGCCAGATTCAGCAGCTATTATTTGGAAACAGTTTTGTTCAAAAGCCGAAGGTGAGTTTGTAGCTGAAATTGTTTTGGTGCATATAAATGGCAAGTTCTTAGTCGACCATGCTATGGTATTCTAAGCCTGTTAGTAAT
>CALJHL010000239.1 GCA_938075435.1 uncultured Thalassotalea sp.
GAAACCTTTAAAACCGTGCGAGCCAATATTAAAACCTTGGTCAGCAAAATCGCCGGCTTTCCAAGACAATTCTTCGCCAGCAATAATTTCGAAGCTTTCTTCACGCCATTCAACACCGGTGGCAAAATTTAAGTCTTCGTATAAACCAATATCAAAGGCACGAACTAAATCAAAGTTAAAAGTTTTTTCTAATTGGATATATTTACCGGTTTCAAAATCGGTTGGTGTATCTAATCCTAACGATGGGTTTAAAGTATTTTTCAAATTGAATGATGATTCACTGCGACCAACAGAGCCACTTAAGTCAAAATACCAATCGGCTAAGTAGCCTTCATTGATATCCCCCTTAGTGCCCATGGTTAATGAGGTATCGACAATGTTACCGCCAAATGCCGGAGTATAACCACCTGGGAAGATTTGGTTCATTGAAAAACAATTAGGATCGGCAACCATTGCCGCATATTCTGGGGTATTGAGTACATTATCAACATTGGCAGGCACAACATCACAAGTGACGGTACTATTTGGATCTTCAGCAAGAGCAATATTACCCACGAGTAATGTTTCGCCGTCATCGATTGAATATACGTTGCCACGAGTATGCGGATTACGATAATAAAAACCACCGGTAACATCACGCTCAGAGTAGTTACCAAACATGTAAAATTCTTTATCGTCGCCTAAATCTAAGCCAATGTTACCAAACAAGGTAATATCGTCTTCTATTTCTGGGTTACCCCAAATTTGCGCGGGACTTGCTACGTCGCTATTACCCGCATCTATCAAACCTTGGGCATCGGGACGTTGAGTACTGCGACTAGTAGCGTCGGCATTTTTTAATTGAAAGCTAAAATTAGCAAAACCATCTTTGGTAAGTGGCATACCGATATTACCGTCAACAATCGTGGTATTACCATCACCTTCAGAGTATTCACCTTGCTTTATCGAAAATGAACCACCATCGGCGTCATCTTTTAAAACAAAATTCATTACCCCGGCAATGGCATCTGAGCCATATTGAGCTGCCGCGCCATCACGAAGGACTTCTACTTGCTTAAGCGCAGCCGAAGGAATAACCGAAATATCAGGCCCTTGGGCACCATCGTTAATACCACCACCTTGGAAGGCAATAACCGATGCACGATGGCGACGTTTACCATTAACTAAGATTAACGTTGAGTCTGAAGGTAAGCCACGTAAGTTAACTGGGCGTATTAGCGTTGCCGCATCACTGATTGGCTGGGTTCGGGCGTTAAATGAAGGAATTGAACTAACGAGCATATCAAGCATATCTGTTGAGCCAGATTTTGATAATTCATCACCATCAATAACATCAATGGGTACAGCAGAATCGGCTACCGAGCGAGGTGAAGAGCGGGTACCAATAACAACAATTTGTTCGATATTTTCTTCTGCTATGGCTTCCTCTTCAGCTGCATACACTGAGTGACTGCCTAACGCTAAGCTAACGGCTAACGTCAAAGTACGTAATGGAAATTTAGATCCCATGATATTCTCCCCGATTATAATTAGTATTTTATTTTTTGTTGCTTTGATTTATATCAATTTTTTTGTAATCCCTTAACTTATACTGCACTAACGTAACTTTTACAATCAATTTACATTTCTGCAACATTGTCAATTCTGCAAATAAACTAAAATATTTTATTAACTAGGTCATTTATTGATATTCTTCTGTTGTGTTTTATCGTTTAAATTTAAGACCAAGGTAATTGCAAGCAAGTAACTAATATCAGCTACAAGCCTTGTAAATTAAGCACCCTGGTTATACCAGTAATACCGGGAGCCTTGAAAAACCGACTAAAACAATAATGTTTAAAATGCCTTCCTACTAAATATTTTGTTAATTACTATCGTTTTATTAATTTTACAATCAACTACTAATAATGAGTTAAAATAATCAAGGTTAGGGTCAACCAATAAGAGCAAGCATGTCAGAATTTGTTGAAACGTTGCAGTTTATAGTAGGGAATAAAGTATTTATTACCTTGGCTATCGTGGTTATTTTACAATTACTAAGTCATCAAATAATCAGATTAATCCGCAAAAATAATGATTTTTTAAATGAGCAACACCGCACCTGGATTTCCCGCACCAAAAACTTAAAAGTGTTTTTAATGACATTTTTATTATTTATTTTATGGTGGGTTGAGCTGGAACGATTCGCCCTTTCTATTGCAGCAGTTGCTATTGTCATCGCCTCAAAAGAACTCATTTTATGTCTAAGTGGTTCGATATTAAGAGCCGCATCAAATGCTTTTATTATTGGCGATTGGATCAGAGTTGGAGATAATTACGGTGAAGTCATTGAACACAATATTTTATCGACGGTAGTGCAAGAAGTTGATTTTTAGTATAATAATTATAACTACACAGGTAAAACGGTAACCATTCCTAATAGTCAATTTTTAACTCAAACCGTTAAAAATATGAATTTTATGAAACGCTACGTTTATCACACATTTACTTTAACTACCGATAATAGCTTGAATGTCTTTGAGGCCAGAGATTTTATCTTTACTAAGATGAATGAATACACCAAAGACTTTATTGAAGTAGGAAAAAGGTATAATAATGTTATTGAGAAAAGCCTAGGTGTGGATTTACCTGGGGAAGAGCTTTATATACGCATAACTACCAACAAATTTGGCAATTTTAATTTTACTATTATATTTTGCCCTACCGAACAAGCGGTGTCTTTAGAGCAGCGGATAAGTTTGGATTTTATGAATTTGCATTTTGAGCAATTACAGGCGATTAAAGCCAACAATTAATTGCTGCTCAGCCAAGAATATAGGCACATAATTTAGTGGTTTGTCACAGTAAAAGCCTTATCTTTACCCCACTTCAACTTGTATTTTTGTGCCCTCCCAGTTTTTAGCACAAATATCGTTACACTTATTGCATATTTGCAAAGCAATATTGCACTACTGAATCTTGCAGCCGAGCACTAAAATCACTATTCTTAGGTCCTTGAAAACAGTAGTTCGTAAATTGAACAATATTTTGTAATAAGAGGCAACAGCAATGGCAATTCGTGAGATCCCACTATTAATCAATGGTGAAAAAGTAAGATCTAAAACTGATACTTGGTTAGATGTCTTAAACCCAGCAACTCAAGAAGTGGTTGCTCGAGTGCCGATGGCAACTATTGAAGAAGTTGATGCTGCAATTGAAAATGCCGCACAAGCATTTAAAACATGGAGTAAGACGTCTATTACTAAACGTATGCGCATCATGATGAAGTTCCAACAATTATTACAAGATAACACAAAAGAATTAGCTGCATTAATTACCCTTGAACACGGCAAAACCTTACCCGATGCTGAAGGTGAAGTTGGTCGTGCTTTAGAAGCAGTAGAAAATGCTTGTGCTATTACTCGTTTACAAATGGGTGAAATGTCTAATAACGCTGCGACTGGCGTTGATGTTTACACCTTAAATAAACCACTCGGTGTTGGCGCTGGTATTACCGCATTTAACTTCCCGGTTATGCTGCCTTCATTTATGTTCCCGGCGGCAATTGCTTGCGGCAATACTTTTATATTAAAACCTTCTGAGCAAGATCCATCATCGTCAATGCTTATGGCTGAGTTAGCCATACAAGCCGGTGTTCCCGCTGGTGTTTTAAACGTTGTTCATGGTGGTCCAGATGTTGTTAACCGCATTTGCTCTCACGATGAAATTAAAGCGGTATCATTTATTGGTTCAACTAATGTTGGTACTCACGTATACAATTTAGCAACTAAACACGGTAAACGTGCGCAATCGATGATGGGTGCTAAAAACCACATGGTTATTATGCCAGATGCTAATAAAAACCGAGCGATTAATGATTTATTAGGCTCGGCATTTGGTGCTGCTGGTCAACGCTGTATGGCAAACCCGGTAACGATACTTGTTGGTGAAGCTCGTACTTGGTTGCCAGAAATAGCCGAACGCGCTAAAACTATGATAGTAGATG
>CALJHL010000240.1 GCA_938075435.1 uncultured Thalassotalea sp.
GAACAGCATTTCAATAATTTTGTGCCAGAAAACGCGCCCTACTACTTACATGATTATGAAGGGCCCGATGATATGCCGGCTCATATAAAATCGTCAATTCTCGGTTGCCAGCTAACCATCCCAATAACTAACGGTCGGTTAGCCTTAGGTACGTGGCAAGGCATCTATTTAGGCGAGCATCGCAATCATGCCGCTGGTCGCCGGCTAATTGCTACGTTGCAAGGTGAATAAAATTAATCTTTATCACCCCAAGGCGCTGCCGGTGGAGTGACAGGTTTGGTTAAATCAAAATCAACTCTAAATTCGCGCCCTTCTCTTACCATTCGATAGGTAAATTGCTTTGGATAAACGTACATTTGCCAAGTATTACCAATAGATTGTGGGATGCCTTGACTCACAAATAACTCTTTCGAGTATTGATCAGCAGGAAATGACTGCACCTGTGGCCAACCTCTATCCAAGGTATGACCACCATACATTGTCGATTCGTCATTACTGCCATCTTTATGACGATGATCGTGTTTTAACGATAAACCACTGCCGGTTTTAGTAATGATCCAAGTGCGAGATGCATTATCACCAACGTGGAAAGGTATTTGTAGCTCGGTGGCGCTACACTTTCTAACGTGCATTACCAATTTATTTTCAGAAAAGCTGCTTGCTGGAGCATTGTCGATACTAACTTTACCGGCAAATGCTTGTCCACAATATTGACTTAAATTGGTAAAAAATTGGTCTTGGGCAGGGATTGACACTTGTGGTGCTGATGCTGCTATGGCGCTTGTGCTTAAAACAATACTACTTAGTAGGGTTATAGCTTTCATTATTGTTACCTTGTTGCTGGGTGTGTACTTGATATTTACTGATCTTTTGCTGCTAACCAAAGTTGTTCTAATTGGGCAATGGTCGATTCTTTAATATCAAGGTTTTGCTGAAAATGATATTGCTCGATATATTGGAATCTTCTCGTAAACTTTCGGTTGGCCTGTCTTAACAGTTGTTCAGGGTCTTGTTTGGCATGCCGCGCCAAGTTAACGACAGCAAAGAGTAAATCACCGATTTCCTCATTAACCGCGCTTTGCTTAACTTGCTTCGCTAATAATTCCTCTTCAACTTCAATAACTTCTTCCTTAACTTTCGCTAAGACATCGAGAATATTAGTCCAGTCAAAACCTACGTGGGCGCAACGTTTTTGTATTTTTGCCGCCTGTGATAATGCCGGTAACGCTTTGGGAATGTCCGCCAGAACACTTTGCTGCTGATTTTTAGCATGCCGCTCTTTGGCTTTTTCGTTTTCCCAATTAGCTTTTATTTGATGTTCATTATCGAATTCTTGCTCGCTAAAAACATGCGGATGGCGACGGATAAGTTTTTCACAAATAGCCGCCACAACCTTGTTAAAATCAAATTGCTGTTGCTCTTCCCCCAAGCGGGCATAAAAAACCACCTGGAACAGCAAATCGCCCAATTCTTTTTCCAGTTCAACATAATCAGAATTTTCAATGGCTTCTGCCACTTCAAAAGCTTCCTCTAACGTGTATGGAACAATCGATTTAAAATCTTGCTTAAGATCCCAAGGACAACCTCGCTCAGGATCGCGTAATTGGCTCATGATCCAAATTAGTTTCTCAATCGATGCTGGGGCTTGTTTCATTAAGGTTCTCTATGTCTGCAAAAAATTAATATCAATACGTTGTTATTTTCTAAACCGTTGTACCGAAATAACTTCTTCAATTTGATTGATTTTACTTATCAGTCGCTCTAATAGCTCACTACTGGCAACTTCCAATTTAAACTCCATTACATTTACCCGATGTTTATCATCCAAACGAGAAGACATATCCAATACATTAGTTTTTTCATTCGCAATAATGGTGGTTACATCACGCAATATGCCTTGCCGGTCTTCGGTAGTCACTCGAATTGAGGCTTGATAGTATTGTTGGTGGCTATCGCCCCATTGTACTTGCACTAAACGCTCTGGTGATTGAGTTAACAAATTCAGTAATTGCTCACAATCATTACGATGAATTGAAATACCACGACCTTGGGTAATAAAACCTTGAATACTATCACCAGGTACCGGTTGGCAACATTTGGCCATGTGGGTAAGTAAATTACCGACCCCAGACACGGTAATACCATTGCTGTCAGCTTGTGGTTTTTCTTTGTGTTGGCGAATCAGTAACTTAGGATCTATGTCGGCAAGTGGTTTGGTTTTATCTAACTCAAATTGCAATTGATTGATTACTTGCATCAATTTAACATGACCACTACCAATCACCGCATGTAAGCTGCTTAAGTCTTTAACATTAAAACGTTTATAAATGAGCTCGATATTTTCCGGGGCAATCTCTAAACGTTGCAGCTCTGCATCCAATGACTCTTTCCCCATTTGGATGTGTTTGTCTTTATCTTGTAGTTTAAAGAAGTGTTGAACTTTTGAACGTGCTCTTGCCGTATAGACATAACCTAAATTAGCATTGGCCCAATCGCGTTTCGGATTAGCGGATTTACTGGTTAAAATGTCTAATTGTTCGCCGGTTTTTAACTTATAGGTAAACGGCACAATACGGCCATTCACCTTAGCACCAACACAACAATTGCCAACATTGGAATGAATATAATAAGCAAAATCTAATGGCGTTGAGCCATTAGGCAAGTCGATAACATCGCCATTAGGGGTAAAAACATAAATGCGGTCTTCAAACACTTCATTGCGCAACTCATTAACTAACTCATCCGAATCACTTAAATCTTCTTGCCATTGCAATAATTTTCGCAACCAATTGATTTTTTCATCAAAGCCGCCCACTTTACGCGCCACTGAACCTTCTTTATAACGCCAATGTGCCGCGACACCGAGTTCAGCATCTTCATCCATTTGCCGAGTACGGATCTGCACTTCTACCGATTTACCTTGTGGACCGAGAACGACGGTATGAATGGATTGATAACCGTTAGGTTTGGGGGTGGTAACATAATCATCGAATTCACTGGGAATATGTTTCCAGTTGGTATGCACAACACCTAAAGCGGCATAACAGTCTTGCAGCTCTTCCACCACAATTCGCATGGCTCGAACATCGTAAAGCTGCTGAAAGTCTAATGACTTTTGCTGCATTTTTTTCCAAATACTATAAATATGCTTTGGTCGTCCGTAAACCGTCCCGACAATATGCAATTCATCTAATTTAGATTGGATCGATTGCACAAAATTGCGCATATATTGCTCACGGTCTAAGCGTTTTTCATCTAATAATTGGGCAATATTTTTATACGTTTCTGGATGCAAATAACGAAACGATACATCTTCGAGTTCCCATTTTAGCTGGCCAATACCAAGACGGTTTGCCAAGGGTGCATAAATTGCGGCAGATTCTTTCGCCGCCAAAACCC
Organism: uncultured Thalassotalea sp.; assembly: GCA_938075435.1. GTDB lineage: Bacteria > Pseudomonadota > Gammaproteobacteria > Enterobacterales > Alteromonadaceae > Thalassotalea_A. The sequence continues at coordinate 3,400 of CALJHL010000240.1, forward strand.
GAGTTTCTTCATCGGCATTTTTTACATCACGAAGGTTACATACTCGTTCAGCTAGCTTTATGACAACGGCGCGCACATCCTCCACCATCGAAAGTAGCATGCGTCTTAAATTATCGATTTGCCCTGCGGCGAATTTGGTGCCAGTAGGTTGCTGCAAACTGCGAATAGCGTCCATCTGACTAACACCTTTCACTAAGGTATAAATAGATTTGCCATAAGTTTGTTCAATATTTTCTAGGTCAAGCACTTGCTGTTCGATTAATGGCACCAATAAGCCAGCCGATAACGAGTCTTTGTCCATATTTAAGCCAGCTAATATTTCAACCATTTCTAAGGCTTTCTTCTCACAAGCGGGTTCGCTAGCGAAGTTATCCTTTAATGAAGACCAAAGTGTTGCAATGCAACTGGCTCTAGATTCAGCTAAATTTAGATCCGCTAACCAAGTTTCAAAACTTTCTGCAGACATGTGGTGAGACTTTCTCACAGAAACCATGTAATTACCTTTATAACTATTTTAAATCAGTTTAAATAGTGCCATTGTTTCAACATGGCGAGTTTGTGCAAACATATCCATTAATGCCAACTTTTCGAGTTTATAACCGTGGTCGATTAACACTTTGGCATCGCGACTCATGGTCGCAGGATCACAAGAAATATAGAGTACTGTCGGCACATTAAATTCAATAATTTTAGTGACAACTTGTAACGCTCCAGCTCGGGCTGGATCAAGAATAATTTTGTTAATGTCATTATTAAACCAAGGCCAACTAGTATCTTCTGAATTTAGGTCGGCTTGAAAGAATTGGCTATTGTTAAGGTTATTATGCAAACTATTATTCGTAGCCCGCGCGACCATGCTGTCAATACCTTCGACACCTACAACCGAATTAACTTGTTTGGCGATGGGTAAACTAAAATTACCTAAACCGCAAAACAGATCTAAAACATTATCAGTCTTTTCTAACTGCAACCATTGGCAAGCTTGCTCAACCATTTGTTCATTTAATTTAGCATTTATTTGCACAAAATCAGTTTCACTAAATTGTATATTACAACCAGCAATTTGGTAGCTTAATAAGGGGCTCGGCTCGCCATTAAGTAAACGCACTGACGATTCATCTTGTAAGACTAATTGATACGTTTTGTTTTTACAGAAATTTTCTAACAGTTGTGTGTCATGTTTAGTTAATGGCCGAATATGACGAAAAATAACCGTCGCGATGTCTGCCGCTATCACTTCAATATGAGATATTGCTTTTTTAGTTTTTAATGAATTGATAATATTGGTAAATGCGGTAAATTCCTGCGCGAACTGTTCAGCTAAAATAACACAGTGACTCACCTGGGTTAACACATTAGAATTTTTTCGGCGAAAACCAACAATGGCTTCATTCAATTTATTATATTGCACGCCAATTCGCGCTTTGCGGCGATAATACCAAGGGTCTGTGGCTAACGTATCGGTCCACGGCAATTCAGTTAGATTGGCATTACGAGCGAACAGTTCAGCAACTTTCGCTTGTTTGAATTGCAATTGTCCAGCTTCACTTAAATGCTGTAAGTCACAACCACCGCACTGATAAAAATGTTTACATTGTGGTGTTACTCGTTGCGATGACGGCGTAATAACGTTTAAGACTTTTGCCCTTAAATATTTGGACTTTTCTTCGATTATTTTTACGGCAACGGTTTCATCAGGAAGAGCACCATTAACAAATAAAGGTTTTTTATTCAATCGTGAGACGCCATCACCATTGATATCTAGGCGCTGTATATCTATAGTAACAGTTTGATGCAGATTGTTTTTTTTCGCTGCCGGTTTAAAAAAATTGACCATTTATGTTTTGACCTTCGATAAGCTTATGCGATGATGCTATATGTGTCGGATTGTATTTTAATAATAACACGGATTTAGTTACATTTATGAACAAAGTAACCCTCAGGGAGTGGGTATTATTTTTAACCCTGTTTCCTACATTGGCGGTAGGTCTAGTTCTTACTGTGTTTTTTTCTTTCGAGCGAACTAGCGATTTAGAAAGAGACATTGAAAGTCGAGCCAAAATTATCGCCGAGGCAATGTCACAATCGACTTCCGATGCCATAGAAACTGCAAATTTTATTGGCGTTAACCGCCTAGCTAGTATATTTCACAGTAACAATTCTGATTTTGTGCGCACCATAATGGTTTACGATGCCAATAACAAATCGATTTTATCAACATCACAACGTTTTTCGCCACGAACGTTTCGTTACAACCAATCCGAACTTGAAGAAATCGAAAATACCATTGTTCAGTTTGAGTCAGGATACGCATTATATGCCCCTATTGAGCTTTTTCGACCTTCAAAAGATGGCATGCCAACCATTCAGCGATTTTATGGCTACGTGGTTATTTTAGTCAGTAAACAAAGTATCAAAAACAGTCAATATAGTATGATGTTTACGTCATTAATCACGTTAATGTTAGCCTTAATGGTTTGTAGTTTGTTCGCACGTAAAATGATGCGAATGATTTCCCGACCTATTCGCGATATGAACCAAATGGTATTGCATGTTAGAGAGGGTATTTTATCGGCTCGAATTAACCGTAAGTATAACGGTGAAATTGAATTGTTGCGCGTCGGTATTAATAATATGGCGCAGGCTATTGAAGATTATCAACTTGATCTTGAAGAAAACATTGATCAAGCGACCATCGACTTAAGAGAAACCTTAGAGCGTTTTGAAGCGCAAAATGTGGAGTTAGATTTACAGCGTCGAAAAGCGCAAGAAGGTAGTCGAGTAAAATCTGAATTTTTAGCGAATATGAGTCATGAATTAAGAACGCCTTTAAATGGCGTTATTGGTTTTACTAAACAAATTCTAAAAACACCATTAACGGATAACCAGCGGGAATTTTTAACCACCATTGATGGTTCTGCCAACAATTTACTGTCAATAATTAATGACATTTTAGACTTCTCTAAACTTGACTCTGGCCACATGGTCATTGAGAGTATCCCGTTTGGTTTCCGCTCGGCTATAGACGAACTAGTCACGCTTCTGGCGCCCGAGGCTCACAATAAAAATTTAGAATTTTCAGTGCATATTAACCAACAGTTACCGAATTCCCTAATTGGTGATGAAATGCGTATTAAACAAGTAATTTTGAATTTACTTGGTAATGCCATCAAGTTTACTGACAAGGGTGAAGTCACTATAGATATCGACTTTAAGTTATTGGAAAACTCACGCATAGAAATACATATTACCGTTATCGATAGCGGTATTGGTATTAATGAAAATCAACAGCACAGTTTATTTGAAGCCTTTGGCCAAGCAGACAATAGCATTACCAGATTATACGGCGGCACGGGTTTAGGATTGATTATTGCCAAGCATTTAGCGAAAGGAATGCAAGGTGACATCAACTTTACTTCACAGCCTAATCACGGCTCGTCTTTTAAATTTAATTTCCAATGTGAATTAAATCAATTACCGATTGATGACCTCACCGCGCCTTCTGACTTAGAAAATAAAACGGTGCTGTACTTCGAATCTCATCCTCATTCAAGACTGGCAACCGAAGATATATTAAAATCTTGGAAAATGCAGGTAACCACAGTTGCGACCCTGAATGATTTATCGCAGAAACAGCATCTTTTAAAATATGACTACGCGTTACTGGGCTTTTCCGTCACGGCAACCAATATTGATGATATAAAAGGCTTAATAAAAACCCTGAAAAGCTCAGTGGCACAAGTACATATTGCCATTAATAATAGCTCGTTAAATTTAAAAGAAACCTTTCTTGCTGCAGGTGCAGTTTCATGTATTAGCAAGCCATTGACTCCGACAATTTTAGCTAAATATTTATCCGCAAAAACTAAATTATTACAGCGCCAGTTAGAGCCAAAACAACTGCAACATAAATTACCCCTTAAAGTTCTAGCCGTAGACGATAACGAAGCTAACTTAAAGCTTATTGCTACTTTATTATCTGAAAAAGTAGATAATGTAGTTACCGTTAAAAATGGTAAAGAAGCGGTGTTATTGTGTAATAAAGAAAAGTTTTCGGTAATTTTTATGGATCTACAAATGCCGATCATGGATGGAGTAACCGCCATGAAATTAATAAAAGAAGATTCATTGAATACCAATACTGACATCGTTGCGGTGACTGCTCATGCAATGCAAGGTGAACGAGAAAAACTCATTGAAACGGGTTTTAATGCTTATATGGCAAAACCCATCGATGAAACTATGTTGACTCATTTATTGTTTGAACACAGCGATATTAATGAGCTTGTAAATGGTAAAGATCCGTTGCAGATATCCGTTCCTGAACAAACAGTGGCCATTAAGTTTGACGGCATTTTTGATTGGCAATTGGCATTATCGCGGGCCGGTAATCGCCCCGAACTAGCTGCCGAAATGTTAACTATGTTAGTAGAATCTTTAGCTGAAACTAAGGTGCAATTACAACAAGGCATAAAGCTCAACGATTTACCAAATCTGAGTAGTATCGTTCATAAACTCAATGGCGCTTGCTGTTACAATGGCGTACCAAAACTTGAAAAGATTGGTCAACAGATTGAATCGAACATTAAACTGAGTCAACGTTTGGCGGATCTTGAACCGGAACTGCTCGAGCTCATTGATGAAATCGATAGAGTCATTCAATATTCTGATGAATATTATAAAGAACTGCGCATTCAAACTTTGCTAAATTAAGGCTTGCATGCCTTGCTGAGTGAATTAGTTTAACTATTATTTGGAAAGCACCACAAAGGCTAAGGCATATTGTTGTTCATCAGATAAACTAATATGCCAGTGTAGAGCTTGCATTTCTTCGGCAATGGCCAATGCTCTGGCCGACAATTTTAAAGTCGGTTGACCGCTTTCTAGTGAAATAATTTCAATGTGCTGGAAGGAGATACCATCGGCAATTCCTCGCCCTAATGCTTTAGCGGTAGCTTCTTTACCAGCCCAGCGCTTGGCTAAAAAGCGCTCCGGTTGTTTCAAACTTTGATATTTGGCCAATTCGTTAGCGGTTAACACCCGACGAGCCAATCTTTCTCGGGCATTATCAGCCATATTTTTAATGCGGCTGATCTCGACAATATCATTTCCTATTCCTACAACTGACATAGCTACCTTTTAAATTTTATTAATGAGTCAAGCTTAGATAATACCGGTGTCCATTGGATGCTATCGCCAGCCTAAGCATGTCCGACTTCAGAAGAAAGATGTCCTAGATCAATACCCAATTTTTCTGCAGCTTTTTGCCAACGTAACTCAACCGGAGTATTAAATAAAATATCTTTGTCTGCGTCGATATTTAACCAGGAATTTTGTTGTAATTCGGCTTCCAGCTGCCCAGCCCCCCAACCCGCATAACCCAATGCAACCATAAACTGCTCGGGCGCATTGTCGGTGCCAAGCGATTGTAAAATATCTTTAGAAGTGGTGATCATGATACCGTTACCCAGTGCCAACGAGCTCTCCCAACCGGCTTGGTTGTTATGCAACACAAACCCTCTATCTGGGGATACCGGACCACCGGCAAGAATACGCTGGTTTAATAACTCGGTTTGCGGTTTATCGGCATCAATTTGTACTAATAACTCATTTAAGGTTATACGCACTGGGATATTAATCACTAAGCCCATAGCACCATCATCATTGTGTTCACAAATGAAGGTTACCGTTTTATGAAAATACGGGTCCTTCAAGTTTGGCATTGCGATGAGTAGCTGGTTCTCTAAACTTTCCATAATGGTGACCTTAGACTGAGATTAATTAATTTAAAAACTGATTTTTATTACTGCCAATTACTATTATAGACCGCCAAAATAAATAAAAATTCCTTGCCGGAAATTGTCACTTAAATTCAGTTTGGCGTTTAAACTGATTTTGCTTGTAACTGCTCTTCAATTGCATCCATTAATTTACCACTGATATTAATTGGGTAAGCCGCTTCAATTTCACGTATGCAGGTAGGACTGGTGACGTTTATTTCAGTAACCTTATCACCAATAACGTCCAAGCCAACAAAATACAAACCTCGTTTTTTAAGTTCTGGCGCAATGGTTTCAGCCAGCATGCGATCACTTGCCGATAACGGTCGGGCTTCACCTCGTCCACCAGCGGCCAGATTACCTCGCGTTTCCCCTTGCGCCGGAATTC
>CALJHL010000241.1 GCA_938075435.1 uncultured Thalassotalea sp.
GTATTAAACCCTGATGCAGCGCGGTTACAATCTTTCAAATCGAACAATTCAATCATCTCTTCACGAGAGAAAATTTCTTGATCGCCATGCGACCAACCTAAACGAACCAGATAATTTAATAATGCTTCAGGTAAGTAACCATCGTCACGGTATTGCATCACCCCGACCGCACCATGACGTTTTGATAAGCGCTTACCATCATCACCTAGTATCATTGGAATATGAGCGTATTCAGGTAGTGGAGCGCCTAAGGCGGTTAAAATATTGATTTGACGCGGAGTGTTGTTAACATGATCATCGCCACGAACAACATGGGTAATCTTCATATCCCAGTCATCAACAACTACCGTTAAGTTATACGTGGGGCTGCCGTCAGAACGGGCAATAATGAGATCATCTAATTCACCGTTAGAAATTTCAATATCGCCTTTAACTAGGTCTTTAATGATCACCGACCCTTCTAATGGATTTTTAAAGCGGATCACGTATGGTTTGTTTTCAGGGTGATCGGTGCGGTTGCGCCATAAGCCGTTGTAACGCGGTTTTTCACCTTTGGCTTTTAACTCTTCACGCATGGCTTCCACTTCTTCAGAAGTACAATAACAACGATAGGCATTTCCACTATCAAGTAATTGTTGGATCACTTCTTTGTAACGGTCAAAACAATGAGTTTGAAAAAATGGACCACGATCCCAATCAAGGTTTAACCATGTCATACCATCCATGATGGCATCAACAGATTCTTGGGTAGAACGTTCTAAATCTGTATCTTCAATTCGAAGGACAAAATCACCGCCATTTTTCTTGGCATATAACCAACTATATAAAGCAGTACGGGCGCCACCTACGTGGAGGTAACCAGTTGGACTCGGTGCAAAACGGGTCGTTAAAGTCATAGTGTTCTCGTTAAAAAGTCCTTGCGAAATCAAGGAAATATTTATGGATAAAAATTGGCGCTATTTTAGCAGGCACTGCAGGTTAAAGCTATAAGAGAAAAGCGAAAGATATTAAGAGTTTTATCAATAAAATAATAAGGTTAATCAATGAATTTAAAGTTTTTTAAGCATCCAAATATCGCAGCTATTATGGACGGTACCGGTTAAAGGTTGTTGACGGTGATTAAACCCTAAACTCTCATAAAGCGCAATTGCGCTGGTCATGTTTGCCAGGGTGTCTAAATAACATTGCTGGTAACCAACACCTTTAGCATAGGCAATGAGTTGTAAGCAAAGCTGCTTACCAATGCCATTACCTCGACTTTGTGGCGTTAAGAATAATTTTTTCAATTCGCAAATCTCAGGATTATCATTAAATTTGGCGATGCCACAGCCGCCGACAATTTCACCATCAATCGCAGCAAGTAAATATTTACTTTGATACCGATCATTATAATGTTGGCTCATCTGCAAGACTTCGTTGTCGGAGGGGCCAAAGCCCTCTCCTATTGCGCCAAATTCAATACCAACGCTCTTAATCACTTTACAAATATCTGCATCGAATTCAGATGTTATTTCAAAAATTTGATATTGCATGGCTTGCACTCACCTAAGATTGCTAATTAACGTTAATCGTTAAATTGTTTATTATTTTAAGCCAATAATGGCATATTCACCTTTAGTGGTAAGTTTAACGATTACAGGTTTATTTGATTTATTTCGCCAATACCAACCATGTGAACCAGCAAACGGTGCGGTAAAACTGCCTTTCATGGTTTTTAATGTCGCAATCGCGTAGCTCTCAAAGTAACCAGTCGTATCGCCTTTAGGTTCACCGTGTAAGTCAAAATATAATGGTTCACCATCGGTGGACCATTCATATTCCATCTTGTTAAATTGTTCCATCGAAAATTTATACTCGACCCCACGACCTGCAGGTACTACAACTTCGATGCTATCTGTGGCTTGTTTGGTTTCGTTATTAACCAAAGGTGCCGATTTTATTGCGGTTTGTGCTAACGTGGTTAGTCCTAGCTGCTCGCCTAATCCCGTTGGATCTACATTGTATTCTGCCGGTAAAATAAAGGTAACTAATGCCAAGCTTGCGATTATTGTGGCGATGATAGTTGATTTGATCAGTGCCGATGTTGATAGGGTATGTTGCATTGTTTTATATCTCGTAAATTAATTAATAAAGTAACCGGTTAACTGAAAGCCAATGAGCATAAAGCCGGCACTCATTAATAATGTATTGGTCGCTGTAGAAAACTGCTTAAAGGTATGGTGCTTTCGCCAAAAGCTAAAAGCCAATAAAATAAATGCCAATGCGGCAAATTGACCTAATTCGACGCCGAGATTGAAGGCGATAAGATTAGTGAAAAGCCCCTCTGTCGGCAGTTGAAACTCTTGCAATTTGGTTGCCAAACCCAAGCCATGAAACAAACCAAAAATTAATACTGCAGCTTTGGGATTAGGGCTGTAACCCAAGGTTCGTTTAAAACCACCTAAGTTATCAAAGCCTTTATACATGACCGAAAAGCCGATAATTGCATCGATAAGGTAGGCATTCATTTGCAGATCAAACAATACACCAAACAGTAGCGTTAAACTGTGGCCCAAAGTGAACATACTGACGTAAAGGAGAATGTCCCTGCTTTTGTATAAAAAGAAGATCACGCCAACAAGAAACAACAGATGATCATAGCCCGTCACCATATGTTTGGCGCCAATATACAGAAATGGAATAAATTGAATTCCAGTATTATTTTGTAAAAAAACACGAGTACTTTCATCAACGCCATGTGCCATGACCTCAATGGGGATAAGCCCAGTAATGCAAAATACCATTGCGATTAAGGCCAAGCGATACATACTACTAATCATTGATTGCTCCGTTGATTAAAATTTAGTTACCCTTGTAAAGCAAACTCAACGGTGCTGATAAAACAAGGCTAAAATGATTGATGGGCTCAACCTATCATGAAATGACTATAAAGTGCCATCAGCAGCTATATAATATTAGAAAAAATACGCTTTCATACCAGCGCAGGCCGCGGTACTTACTTTATTTAACATCTGCTCTTGGTTCGGTTAGTGTCGTTGGCTGACACATTTCAAGCTATTAAAAACTGAGCTATCAATGGCAGGTTTACAATATAAAAGAAGAAGCCCTTAAGTAAATGATTATTTAAGGGCAAAAGCCTACTGTATTTTTGTCCTTGTGAATTTTCTTGTTAGCACGACAAGCACGAAAACTAACAAATAAAAGCTCATTGAACCGCCACTACTATAACCTTTGCTATGTTCAACCTTTGCAATTTTCTCTTCTTTTACTCTTGTTTTAAAGCGAGCTAATTCTACATCCAAGTTAATCGTCATATCTGCAACAGCTAACCCGAAACCTTCTATTGATTTCTCAGAAAGAGTGTCATCAATTCCTACTGCAGTTGTTCTTTTTTCAAGCTTGTTTATGCCGGGAGCTCTAAAAAGCATCTTTTTGCTTTTTATATCAAAAACTGCGGTATCAACAAATGTTTGAATAGAATTTTCATTTCCAGGAATGATATACATGCCAACGATTGTCCAATAGAGTAATGCGGCATTATTTTCCAGCGATTGAGTTACTTGATCGTATGAAACTAGAGCCATAACATCAACGTCATATAGCCTTGCAACTTGTTCTAGAGTCGTAAAGCCATTGCCACCTTGCAGGTATGTACTAGGTATAACCTCAATTCGGTCAATATAATCATATTTGAGAAATGATTTTTTAACTTTTTCAAGAAGTTCTATTTGATCTTTACTATGAATTCCATCACGTTGCCAATTTTTAGATGGAACAAAGGCTAAACCGACTTTAACGGGTAATTTTAAAACTGGTATTTCTGGGGTATGTTCGGCGCGGCTTGTTTCATCGGGATATAGAAAATCCATTAAACTACTCGATTGCGTTTTCTTTCCAGTATTTTGGCTTAGTATCGAGCCACATGAAGCTAAAAAAGCTATCCCTAATATTATGATTATTATTCTAGATTTCATCGACATTCCTTTTAATACCAACGCCCTGTTAAGGGGCTAAAATAGAGCGGAGCGAACAGCCCGCTGTTTTTTCCTTTAAGCGTGTTGTTAGGCTTTTTGTTTATTAAGTGCATGATTAACAAAATATAAAATAATAAGAGCCAAGGCAATATATTTAGGCAATAAAATACCGAGTGTATGCCCTAAGTGTTGAGTCGGCAACTGCAATATAAAAAAAGAGGAAGTACATCAACGGGAATAGCGACTGCAGCACCATAACCAAAAACAGGTACTGATATATAAGCGAAAAACACACCAAGAAGTAAACAAACTAATAAATGTACTCTATCCATGAGGTAACTCCGTTAATAGCATACGCCTGATTATGAGGCAAAAAATTGTTGGCTAAAATAAGCGGCTAAAGAGCAAAAGCCAACTATTTTTTGTCCTTTTTAATGACTTGTTGTGGGCGATTACCTATCAAGCTCTAATGCTTGTTTTAAGAATGTCTGCACATCAACTTTGACAATATCGTCAATTGCTGAAAATTTCAAATGCCGCATGTCCTTGCCACTGCCTTCAAGCTTATGTACATCTGTTATATGTGCACCTTGAAATATTTGCAAATTCACATGTTTTTTATGAGCCATTATTGAACATATACTATTTTTCCCTGAATAGGTAGGTACATTCCATTTCAATTGCTCTTTTAACACAGGAGTAAACGCTAATACTATTTTTCGTAACTCATTAGATATTTCTAGCATGGGTGGATCTAGTCTAGCAAAATATTCTTCAACACTCATTCCGACTCCGACTTTATTGCCTTGTTATTTGGCTTATGATTTGGGCCTAAAATCCTCAATAATTTTTGAATCTAGCCAGTAGATACCCACATTATCATCATCTATGGCTCAGTTGAAGAGTATGTACTTGCCGTCAGGGGTGACGCTAGCATAGGCATCCCATTTATCGGAATTGACCTTGTCGCCGATATTAATCGCAGGGCCCCATCAACCACCCTTTTGTCGGAAACTAAGATAAAGATCAGAATCTCCGTAGCCGCCTTTATGCTCGCTATCTCAAATCAGGTAGCTTTCGTCTGGCGCGATAAAGAGGTGAGCTGTCCATTTACCTGTGTTTGCACCCGGCATGAAAGAATTTTAAGACTAATTGTTAGCACAGAAAGTAGCATAATAATTAACGCATAAATATTATACCTAATTTTCCCTATTGAACGGCTTATGCAGATTTTATAAATTTTTAAGGTAATCATCTACTTGTGATTGGTTATTGAATTCAATCACAGTTACCCCTTTAGCTTCTACATGCTTCAATAAATTTGCATAGTTTTTACGCTTTTGGTGATATGTTTTAAGTACCCACCAAATAATGGAATCACGACTAAAAAATGTTTGTTTAAATGATTCAATATTACCTGCAAACAGTTTCTGTTTTGTTGCCGCTCTTTTAATTGAACGAGTGACAGAGCGATAAAGTACTACACTAAAAGAATGGTTAAGCCATATGATTTTCGTTGCTCGTGGCCAAATGACATCACGAGCAACAGAGTAATTTCCATCAACAACCCAAGATTCAGAAGAAATAGCTTCACTGACTAACTGTCTAAATTCTTCATCGAGCCTCTCTTCCCAATCAGGTAACCAGTGCAATTGATCTAACTCGATATATTCGATTTTTTCTTTAATAGCCAGATGCTGAGAGAAGGTAGACTTACCACTGCAACTAGAACCAATTACTACTATACGATTCATCACCTAATCTCTAATTGGACATTTATCTGCATAACGCGCTTGTTAACCCTGCGCTGAAAATGACTGATGATATGTCACAACACCGGTCGGACGAGCACCTTGAAGTAACACTGCTTGGAAATATTCAGGAGGAACATCAGGGAGCACTAGGCCATCTATTGGCTCAAAACCAAATCGACGATAGTAATTCGGATCACCTAGTAGTACACAGCCATTCGCGTTGAGATGATTCAACTCTCTAAGAGCTGCATGCATTAGCTTAGAGCCTATTCCCTTATTTTGTTCAGTTGGAACTACAGAAATGGGTCCCAAGCCATACCAATCAGTTGCACCATTCGAGATAGTAACTGGTGACAAGGCAACATGCCCTACTATTTTAGATGAGTCTTCAGCAACAAGTGAAACTGACAAGGCTCCGCAATCTCTCAAAGCATCGACAATAAATTGTTCCGTGTGATCTGTATGTGGTGCATCAAGGAATGCAGCAATAGTGGTTGTATGAATACTTTGAATATCACTAGTTTCTTCTAGCCGAATATTAATACACACTGAAACATCTCCAAATATGGTTTACGCCCTAATAATGGGCAAAAAATTGTTGGTTAAAATGTGAAGCAAAGCGGAACCAGCCTACTGTAATTTTTGCCGCTTGAACAGCTTATGAAATATCTGGCT
>CALJHL010000242.1 GCA_938075435.1 uncultured Thalassotalea sp.
AGATGGTCCATCAGCGGGAATTGCCTTAGTTACTGCGCTCGTTTCATTGTTAACAAAACGGCCAGTTTGCCATAAAGTGGGTATGACAGGAGAGATATCATTACGCGGGTTAGTGTTACCCGTTGGTGGTATTAAAGAAAAAATATTAGCGGCACATCGTGCTGGTTTAACAACGGTAATTTTACCTAAACAGAACGAAAAAGATTTAAGTGATTTACCACACTCGATACAAAATAAAATGCATTTTGTTTTAGCTGAACATGTTGATTCGGTATTGAAAAATGCATTTACAAACCATTAATTACAATCAATGTCTTACCTCTGAGCCTTTTTATTTTCGCTGAATGGGCAATTATTTAATCAACTTGGTCTGAGGGGGTCTAATCATTCCGGACTTTTATTCTAATTAACCTATAAAGAGCAGCGATCCGCTAAAAGTTGATTAATTTAGCGGATCTGAAATTGACTTAAGCCGATAACAAATTTTAGAGCTGGTCACAGGGTTTTGTTAATCAACTTTAATTTCTATTTTCTTTTGTTCTGATGAACTAATTTTAGGCACAATGACTTCTAGTACCCCCTTATTACAATGCGCTTCGATCTTTTTAGATTCATCAGAGGCGTCAGGTAAGCTAATGCAACGATAAAAACTACCAAAACTACGTTCTATACGACGATAATTTTGCTTGTTTTCTTCCTCTTTTGATTCGCGCTTACCTTCAATTATTAAGTTTCCATTTTCCATAGATACTTTAATATCTTTTGGATCAACGCCTGGAATATCAGCCTTGACAATATAGCGATTATCTTTTTGCTCTATGTCAGTAGCGGGTTGCCAATCTCCGGATAGAAAGTCTGATTGTCTATTAAATAATGGCAAATCACGGCCAAAAAATTGATTCATTTCATCAGATAACTGAGAAAATATAGGAAGCTGCGGTATAGTGGATAAGGGTTGATATTTAAATAATGACATAATAATCTCCAATTTACTGTTAATTACGTAGTTACTATTTTTATTACTAGCTACGTAGTGAATATATAACCAATAAGGTGGTTTAAATAGTAGTTTTTAGCATTTGTTAAGCGCCGCTCAACTAAGATACTAACACTGATACTATCAATGTTCAGGCTATCATTTCGATTTATAAATTCCCTGATAAATGTCAATTGTAGGCTTGTTAACTTAATAGCATATGGAATATTAACAGCTAAATTTAACCAATTTGTTGTGCGTGCCGATGCAGCTCAAACCACCAAACTGGCAGCTTTAACTGCTAAAAAACAGCCTGACTTGCATAAATGCCGGTAAGTTAATGCTTTCAGACATTATTTTTTGCATATCGCTGTGGTCTTGGTTTAACGGTCCTGGGATATTTTCTTTCCCGCCTTGGAGGTAATATTAAACTTGGCGCGAGTTCGTAGAAATATTTAAGCTGGCCAGGTATTGCTCCCGGTGATGAATAAGGTAATCTAACCAGTAGCATCAATATATGCCCAAGAGAGGTATTAAAGCTTAATTGATAAGGCAAATAGTCCCCTTCCATTTGCTTAGTCATCTGCACAATTTGATAACGAACAAGGTTATAGCTTATCAATATTCCCCAAAGCTCTTGCTGAACCATATCGGGACGACGACTTCTAAGCGTTAGACGTTTACCTAACATTGTAGTGGTAAAGTAAATATTTCGACATTTGAGCACGTATTGTGTTTAAATCGAGATATGCCATACAGGCCAGCAACGATGGATCATCAAGCAAAGCTTGTGAAGTAAAAAGCCCTTCCCAGAAACGGCCGGTACACTTATCTTCAGCATTCACTCTTGGTAAAATTTAGTAATCGCTTTTATTGTCGGTATGAGTACAGGGGCGAAACCGGTTTTTCACAAAATTGTCGGGTAAGCAACGTACCATAATGAATTTTATGCCATCGCTGTAAAACTTGTTTGTCGGTAAGCTTTTTAGATTTTTGATTATCAATTTTAATGACTACATGGGTGTGATTACTCATTACAGCAAAAGCACAAACATCGATTGTATACACGGATGATAAAAATAATAACCGCTCTTGCACCCACTCTCTTCGATGTTCAAATGATTTCTGAGTTGTAGCATCTTCACCACACCAGAAAGCCCGCCCTACACAGCGAGACACGCAATGATAATACGGAGTTTCAGACAAGAATATTTGTTGTTTCCTAGGTTTTGGCATAATAACTCCTCCATGAGTTAAATTAGAAGTTAAATATTACCCAGAAAACTTAAATATTGTCAGTTACAGTAGGTGCCTATTTAGTTCCATGAGAGTTCGAGTCTCTCCATCGCACCAAATACTTCAACTAGAACCTACAAGAGCCCGAAACTCCTTTATACATAAGGTTTTCTGGCTTTTTATGTCTAAAACTATTTCATTGCAGATTGATTTTTTAAGTAAACTGTAGGGGGTCAATTGGTGCTTTTAATTTAAGGTGCGCAAACATCTTGCACATCTTGCAAATCTGGCCATTGGTTCAATTGACACACTAGCTTTTGCTGCCATTCAGGTTCTTTCCAAATGCCGATATGTTGAATACCATTAACTAACCATAAGCCTTTTTTCTCATTGGCCATTCTATACAAATTGATACTATGTTGCTTATCGATTATTTGATCAGCATCGCTATGAATGAATAAAATGGGTGTGTTTTTAATGTCGGCAATAAATTTTTCCGGGGCATAATCGTCAGTGATGCCAATGCTTAGCGGGTATTGAAAGGCCCAAAGCAATGGTGAACGCCCCAGTAACTCCCTAAAAACTGTTCGATGAGAAGTAAACGAGCTATCAATAATTAGCCCTTTTGCGGAAATGTTTTTGTCAAAGCCAAGCATGGCAACCGCTACTGCTCCACCGAGGCTTTGTCCAAGGATAATGATATTATCTTCTGATTCTTTGTTATTTACCAACCAATAATAACCTGCGGCAGCATCATCAATAATGGATTTTAAGTCGGGTTCTCCTTGAGAACGACCATAGCCGCGATAGTCCATTATAAATACATTCCAACCATAATCAGTTAGCCAGTGTAGGCTGGCAATATGGTAACTGAGGTTCTGGGCATTGCCATGCAAAAAGTAAACGGTTCCTCTAGGCTTAACTGGTTTGCTAGACTCTTTCACCGGCAAATACCAACCGTGCAGCTGGATATCGTCATTAGACTTAAATAATACAATTTCACGTTCAAAATTAAATCTGCCCGGTGAGTCAACTAACTCTTTGCTAGGCCAAAAAAATATACTTTGACAGCTACTTAAAAAGATAGATGATATAAAACAAAAAATAATAATTTGTTGCAGCTTATTAAACATTTATCCCTTATAGATGATCTTTGAACCTACAGTTAAAGGTAGTATAAAGTCGATGAACTACAAGGCTTAAATGCATTGAATCGCTGGTTTGGTCACGGCTAGCGCATTTTAATCCCAGACTCCAACAGGGTTGAACGATATTCATCGTCTAGCCCTGCCATTTTCTTTTTGGCTGCCATACTGGCTCGTTTCGTTTCATCTTGCTTGAACAATGCCATCGCTATCTTTCTCATG
>CALJHL010000243.1 GCA_938075435.1 uncultured Thalassotalea sp.
TAAAGCTAAAAGGGCCAGTAACCAAAGTGGGCGAATAAAATGAAAGTCGGCCATTACAGGTTTACTCCACTTTTGCTGGTACGGCTAAAATTAACATTGGTGAAGCGCATTAACAACATTTGTAGAAATATTAAAATAACGGCTACGGCTAAAGGCCAATAAAATAAAGCGGTTAATGGTCGCATTTGTTGTTGATCTTGTTCAACCGGTTCAAGTTGATCCAGTAACTGGTATATTTTTACCATTGACTCACCATCTTTGGCGCGAAAATAGCTGCCTTTGGTTTGCTTCGCAATATCTGCCAAGGTATTTTCGTCTAAATCTCGCGAAGGGTTTACTTTTCGGGTACCAAATAACGAGCGCTCTAACATAACATCTGCGCCTATACCGATAGTATAAATAGTGACATCCTTTGCTACGGCTAATTCAAGCGCTTGTTGTGGGGTTATTTTACCGGAAGTATTCTGGCCATCGGTTACTAATATTAACACCCGATTGGATTCTTTTTTACTGACGAAGCGTTTTACTGCTAACGCCATAGCATCACCAATAGCCGTTTTCTGGCCAACTAATCCAATAACTGACTCATCCAGCATTTGTTGAACTGTGGTGCGATCGTAAGTCATCGGGGTTTGCATATACGCGTCATCACCGAACAAAATTAACCCTAGACGGTCACCTTGACGGCGGGCAATGAATTCACCAAGCAACTGTTTTAACATGGTTAAACGGTCTACTTGTTTGCCATTTAAGTTCATATCTTCAATTTGCATACTGCCAGATAAATCCACCGCTATCATCATTTCTCGACCTTGGGTTGGGATCTCAATCACATCACCTAACCACTGTGGACGAGCAACCGCGATAACCACTAAAATCCAAATTAAGGCGGCAAACCAAATTGGCAAATTTTGTTGCCCAGATGCTGTGGCTTTTGACTTAACCCCTTTTAATAGTACGGGCACCTTAAGAGCGGCAGAGGAGATTGATTTTTTCGGGGACAAAAAATACACCAGAATGGGTAACGGTAATAACAGCAGTAACCAAGGCCAGGCAAGACTAATCATTTGTCAGCTCCTTAGATTCAGTTAATGGCGTAGCCATTTTTTCAGTTGGCTGGAAAAAGTTGGCATTATTAAACCAATAAAGAGCGGCAACCTGAAAGTCTTCAGCGTACAGATCTACGGTAGATTTTCGGTAACAATTAACAAGTGCATCTTCGGCCTTAGTGCGAAAGTGTTGTTGTTGTTGTTCAGTGTTAAGTTTAGAGCTTAAAAAGTCGAGTAACTCAATGCTGTGCTTCGCTGCCACATCAGTACGAGTAAAGTAATGCATACTGGCCCATTTCAACAAGGCCAAGGTTTGCTCTGTTGGCAATTGTTGCTCACCGGAAAGTTGTTTAATGGCCTGGCGTTGCACCTGTTGTAACTTACGTTTAGTCATTATTTTTTTAACTAAAATTATCAAAACCAGCAACAAAGCAATTAACAATAACCACCAACCTAATGAAATAGGCCATTGATTAACTTGCGCTGGTAAGTGTATATCTTTTAATTGCCCTAACGGATCCAAGAGTCTACTCCTGATTTCAACTGTTGTTCAATGCTTTCGCCAGCACTAAAGTGGATGTAACGAGCGCCAGCCTTCTGGTACATTCGTTGTTTCGATTGTGCGGATTCTATGGCATTTTGCTGATATATTTGTGCGGTTTTATTGTCACCCAATATAAGCTGTTGGGTTAAAGACCCATCGGTAATTGCCACTGAAGTCTTGGCTGTTTGCGGTGGTAATTGATTTTCTAATGGGTCGCTAATTTGACAGATGATCAGTTCACAATGCTGGCTAATTTGTGATAGCGGCAATAACGCCTGTTCGTCAAAATTATTGCCATCGGTAATTAGGTACACCAATGAACCGGGCCGAGCCAGTTGCCTCAAACGATTGCAGTTTTCAATAAAATATTGCTTATTGCTGCTATTGTCTTCTTGCCAATGCGCTAGGCCCATATTATGTAAATCTTCAAGGGCGTGTAGGTAATGTAAAACCCCATGTTGTCGACTGCGAGGCTTTAATTCTTGGTGGTTAATTTCGTTAAACACTAAACCGCCAATCCGGTCGCCTCTATTTTTTGCATGCCAAGCAACTAGGGCGGCAATATGAGCCGCTTGTACCGATTTAAATAATAACTTTGAGCCAAAGAACATGGATTTACCCAAGTCGGTAGCGATCAACACTGGCCGTTCAACTTCTTCTTTAAACAGTTTGGTATGGGTGGTGCCGGTTCGCGCAGTTACGCGCCAATCAATGGCACGAATATCATCCCCCGTTTGGTAATGTCTTACTTCATCAAACTCCATGCCACGGCCTTTGGTGCGTGCTAAATAATTACCCGACAAATGCCCGTGTAAGGCTTTTTTAGGGGCAAGATTTAGTAATGAAGACTTACTTTGATAAGGTAATAACTCTTCAATAGTTAAATTAATGCCATCACTGTGAATGTCATTAAGTAAACTATCAATACCGGCATTAATGTCGGTTGCTAAATGTTTTTTCCACCACATAACTTTTCTACTCACTGCTTATTCGTTACGAATGAATTAACCAACGGCAACTAAGCTTAAGATATGATCTATCACTTGATTCGAACTAATGCCTTCTGCTTCAGCTTGATATGTAAGCATTAAACGATGACGAAGCACGTTGTGCAGTACCGCTTGAATATCTTCTGGGCTGACAAAGTCGCGACCATTTAACCAAGCTCTAGCTCGTGAACATCGGTCTAAAGCAATTGTCGCTCTTGGGCTTGCGCCATACGCTAACCATTTATTTAGTTGTTCATCGTACTTATCACCATCGCGAGTCGCCATGATCAAATCAACAATGTATTGCTCTAACACTGGCGCTAAATAAATTTCTAACACGTCTTTGCGTGCAGTAAAAATATCTTGTTGAGTGATCTGTGATTTTGGTTTGTTGCTTTTTCCTAATGCTTCACCACGATTTAAACGCAAGATGTCGAGCTCTGCAGCGGCATTTGGGTAATCAATTTCTAAATGCATTAAAAATCTATCCAGTTGCGCTTCAGGTAATGGGTAAGTGCCTTCTTGCTCAAGTGGGTTTTGGGTTGCCATCACTAAAAACAACTCAGGCAATTTATAAGTGGTTTTACCCACGGTAACTTGACCTTCGGCCATAGCTTCTAATAAAGCCGACTGTACCTTGGCTGGTGCGCGGTTTATTTCATCGGCTAAAATAAGGTTTTGAAATAAAGGACCCGGTTGAAACACAAAGGTGCCATCTTCTGGGCGGTAAATATCGGTACCGGTTAAATCGGCAGGCAATAAATCAGGAGTAAATTGGATGCGATGAAAATCGGCTTCTACGCCATCGGCCAATGCATTAACGGCACGAGTTTTTGCCAAACCAGGAGGACCTTCTACAATTAAATGACCATTGGCTAATAATGCGATTAGTAGATTTTCAACTAAGGCTGGTTGGCCAACGATTTGGTCGCTTAAATGTTGTTTCAATGTTGAGAATTGTTCTATTGCCATGATATTTATTATTTTCCTGATGAGATTAAATCGATATAACTGCCTGTATTTATAAACTATGCAGGAAGAAATTTTTTATATTTAATTTATATGCGTCCATGGTATTAGAAATCAATGCTTTTAAAAAGCTAAATTAACGGTTAGAATCAAATCAAACTATCAGGTCGGACCACTTGGCTGGTATATGCATAAAGCTAAGGCAAAATTAATAAAGAAAGTTCGATCCCTAATAAGGAAAATTAATGGCAAGTCTTCAAAATTTAAAAACTCAAAGTGGTGATCGAGTCGCAATTGTTGCGGGTCTGAGAACCCCTTTCGTTAAGCAAGCCACTTCATTTCATGGCGTGTCGGCATTAGATTTAGGTAAGTTAGTAGTGAATGAGTTAATTGCTAAACATGACTTTGATCCCGCCATTATCGAACAACTAGTGTTTGGCCAAGTCGTACAAATGCCAGAAGCGCCAAACATTGCCCGTGAAATCGTGTTAGGCACACAGATGAATGTTGCCACCGATGCTTATAGTGTATCTAGAGCTTGTGCCACGAGTTTCCAGTCAACGGTTAATGTTGCCGAGTCTATTTTACTCGGTAATATTGATGTGGGTATTGCTGGTGGCGCCGATTCGATGTCAGTCCCACCGATAACCGTTTCTAAAAAATTCGCCCGAACCTTAGTTGATCTTTCAAAAACTAAAACCATGGGGCAAAAGCTAAAACTGATATCTAGCCTCAAGTTTAAAGATTTGTTGCCAATGTCTCCCGCTGTTGCCGAGTTTTCTACTGGTTTATCAATGGGACAAACCGCAGAGCAAATGGCTAAAACTCATGGTATAAGTCGAGCAGAGCAAGATGCGTTAGCTCATCGATCTCATACCTTAGCAGCTAAGGCTTGGCAAGCAGGGGTATTACGTGATGAAGTCATGACGGCTCATCCCGAACCTTTCAAACAAGCCGTTGCCATAGATAACTGTTTTCGAGAAAACTCCACTATCGAAGGTTATGCTAGGTTGCGTCCGGTATTTGACCGTAAGCACGGCACGGTAACCGCGGCAAATTCGACTGCATTAACGGATGGTGCTTCAGCAATCATGCTGATGCGTGAAGGCCGGGCTAAAGAATTAGGTTACGACATTATCGGCTATATTCGTTCATACGCGTTCTCGGCAATTGATGTTTATGATGACATGTTAATGGGGCCATCTTATGCAACTCCGCTGGCTTTACAACGTGCCGGTATTACCTTGGCGGATCTCGATTTAATTGAAATGCATGAAGCATTTGCGGCGCAAACTTTAGCCAATGTAAAAATGTTTGCTAGTGATAAGTTTGCTAAAGAAAAGCTTGGCTTGGATAAAGCTATTGGTGAAATAGACATGGACAAATTTAATGTGCTGGGTGGTTCACTTGCTTATGGTCATCCATTCGCGGCAACAGGGACTCGCTTAATTACTCAAACCTTAAATGAATTAAAACGCCGTGGTGGTGGTTTGGGCTTAACAACGGCTTGTGCTGCAGGTGGTTTAGGTGCGGCTATGATCTTGGAAGTGGAGTAATGAATATGGAAAATACAGTAGACACTAATGCAAGCTTTACGCTCGAGCGTCAAGATAATGGTATCGCGCTCTTAAAAATTGATGTTGCTAATGAAACTATGAATGTTTTAAAGGCTGAGTTTGTTGACGAAGTTTCTGCGATACTGAGCGACATAAATGCCGACTCCGCGGTAAAAGGCTTAGTGGTATATAGCGGTAAAGACAACTCATTTGTTGCTGGTGCCGACATTAGTATGTTGGATCAATGCCAAACGGCTGAGCAAGCAGTCGCTATTGCCAGTTCTGGGCAAATGATTTTTAACCAAATTGAGCAATTAAAAATACCAGTGGTAGCCGCAATTAATGGCCCTTGTCTTGGTGGTGGTTTAGAACTGGCAATGGCTTGTCATATGCGAGTCAGTAGTGATTCCAATAAAACAGCCTTTGGTTTACCTGAAGTGCAATTAGGTTTATTGCCTGGCTCTGGTGGCACGCAACGGCTGCCTAAGCTGGTTGGCTTACAAAAGTCTTTAGATATGATGTTAACTGGCAAACAGCTTCGCCCTAAACAAGCATTAAAGGCAGGTTTGGTAAATGATGTAGTGCCTAATAGCGTGTTATTAGACGTTGCTATGAAGTTGGCGCTGGCAGGTAAAAAACAAGTTAAGCCCAAGCTAAGCATGGTTGAAAAGGCATTGCAGTCTAATCCTTGGGGTAGAAAAATTGTTTTTGATCAAGCGACTAAAACAGTTCTGGCTAAAACAAAAGGTAACTATCCGGCGCCACTTAAAATTATTGACAGTATTCGAGTCGGCTTTGAAAAAGGCACTTCGAAAGGCCTGGCTGTTGAAGCCAGGCATTTTGGTGATTTAGTGCAAACTGAAGTTTCTAGGCAATTACGCCAGCTGTTTTTTGCTACCACGCAAATGAAGAAAGAATCAGGCATAGATGGCGTAACACCTAAAAAAATTAACAAATTGGGCGTGTTAGGCGGCGGTTTAATGGGCGGTGGTATAGCTTACGTTTCGGTTAATAATGCCAATACCCCGGTGCGCATCAAAGATATTAACCATGATGGCATTAGTAATGCTTTGCAATACAGTTTTAAACTATTAAATAAAAAAGTACAACGTCGATTTATTCAAAAGTCGGTGATGCAAAAAAAAATGAACATGATAACTGGCAGCACAGATTACAGTGGCTTTAAGCATGTGGATATGATCATCGAAGCGGTGTTTGAAGATATATCTTTAAAACAGCAGATGGTCGCCGATGTTGAAAAAAATTGCAAACCGGGGGTTATTTTT
>CALJHL010000244.1 GCA_938075435.1 uncultured Thalassotalea sp.
GCCGACGAAGGTGTTCGTGGCGGTAAATTCATTCCATTAAAAGCCAATGTCGATAAAGCGATCAGCGATTGTCCAGATGTTAATACCGTAATTGTGGTTGCGCGAACTGGCGCCGATGTTGCTTGGAATGAGCAGATAGACGTTGATTATGACAAAGCTATGGCCAACGCTAGCTCCGACTGCGATGCCGAAATAATGGACGCAGAAGATCCCTTATTTATTCTCTATACCTCGGGCTCGACTGGCACCCCAAAAGGCGTATTACATACCTGTGGTGGTTACATATTATTTGCCGCTATGACTCATAAGTACGTGTTTGATTATCAAGATGGGGAAATTTATTGGTGTACTGCCGATGCAGGTTGGATCACCGGCCATTCCTATATTCTTTATGGACCACTGGCCAATGGTGCTATCACCTTAATGTTCGAAGGCGTGCCTACGTACCCCGATGCGAGCCGAGTGTGGGACATGATTGAACGTCATAAAGTGAATATATTTTATACGGCGCCTACCGCTATTCGAGCACTAATGGGCATAGGTGATGAATTTGTTGAAGGAAAAGATTTATCTTCTTTAAGACTACTTGGCACCGTTGGCGAGCCAATAAATCCAGAAGCATGGCACTGGTATTATGAAATTATTGGCAAGAGTAACTGCCCAATAGTCGATACTTGGTGGCAGACAGAAACGGGCGGTATCTTAATCACTTCTATGCCAGGCTCTGCCGGCATGAAACCCGGTGCAGCAGGTTTACCATTTTTTGGTGTGCAGCCGGCCATTCTTGACGGCGATGGCAATGAGCTAATTGGTGAATGTCGTGGACGTTTAGTGTTAAAAGGCAGTTGGCCGGGGCAAATGCGCACCTTGTATGGTAATAAACAACGCTTTTTTGAAACTTATTTTAGTCAATATCCAGGTTATTATTTTGCTGGTGATGGCGCCAAACGCGATGCCGATGGCTATTATTGGATCACCGGTCGTATTGATGACGTTTTGAATGTATCAGGTCACCGTTTAGGAACCGCCGAAATTGAAAGTGCATTAGTGCTTCACCCGAAAATTTCAGAAGCTGCAGTGGTTGGCTATCCGCATGATATTAAAGGTCAAGGGGTGTATGCGTTTGTCACTTTAATGCATGATGAAGTTGCCAGTGAGGAACTCACTAGCGACTTAAAAGCGTTAGTTAGCAAAGAATTAGGCAGTTTTTCAAAACCTGACCTGATCCAATGGGCACCCGATTTACCTAAAACTCGATCTGGTAAAATCATGCGTCGTATTTTACGCAAAATTGCAGAAAATGAACTAGACACGCTTGGTGACACCTCAACCTTAGCCGATCCTGGGGTAGTAACTGAGTTAATAAGTAACCGTTTAATACGCTAGATCTTGGACAAATTTATAAAAATAGGGGCGATTGTCCCTATTTTTATATGTCATACCAAAAAATCATAAAGTTTCCCTTGCATGCAGCAATTAAAAGCTGATATTAATAAAGCACTCAAGCGAGTTTTGTACTTAAAGTTATTAGACGGTTTTATAAAAGAACAATTATGCCACTAAATTACCAGCAATTCCGATATTATCGCTTTACCCATCTTTATTGGTAAGTTTACCTTATCGATCCCCCTGCGTTTTATATTTACAATTTACTTTTTCACCAATAACAAAACTATTAATCGGAAATTACTATGTCAACTGCAATAGAAAATAGAAAACTAAACGATATTCATGTTAATTCGGAAGAGGTATTAATTACCCCTAATGAGCTACGAGAAAAACTGCCTTTAAGTGAGCAAGACCGCCAGTTTGTATTGTCTTCTCGACAAATAATTGCCGACATTATCCACAAAAAAGATCCTAGATTATTAGTAATTTCTGGACCTTGTTCGGTTCACGATGTGGAAGCAGCGAAAGAATATGGCCGTAAACTTAAAAACTTACAAGAACAATATAAAGATTCTCTGTATGTGGTAATGCGTGTTTATTTTGAAAAACCACGAACTACCGTTGGTTGGAAAGGACTTATTAATGACCCTCATATGGATGGCAGCTTTGATGTTACTACTGGTTTAGAGACTGCCAGAGAACTACTTATTTATTTAACCGAGTTAGGCCTACCTTTGGCAACCGAAGCGCTAGATCCTATTTCTCCGCAATACCTCGCTGAATTATTCAGTTGGTCTGCTATCGGTGCTCGCACCACAGAATCACAAACCCATCGTGAAATGGCCAGTGGTTTATCAATGCCAATTGGTTTTAAAAATGGTACCAATGGTTCACTTGATGTTGCTATTAATGCAATGCAATCAGCGGCGCATTCACATCGCTTTATGGGTATAAATCGCCAAGGTCAAGTCGCTTTGATTAAAACATCCGGCAATCCAGATGGTCATGTGATTTTACGTGGCGGCCAACAGCCTAACTACGATTCAGTAAATGTTTCGGTATGCGAACAAAGCTTAGCTAAAGCTGGATTAGAGCAAGCGTTAGTAATCGATTGTAGCCATGCCAATTCCAGTAAAGATCATAACCGTCAACCGTTAGTTGCCGAAAATGTCATTAATCAGATTTGCGAAGGGAATACCTCAATTATTGGTTTGATGTTAGAGTCTAACCTTAATGGTGGTAATCAAAGCACCAACATCCCTAAAAATGAATTAGCTTATGGTGTTTCAGTAACGGATGCCTGTATTGATTGGGCTGTTACCGAAGCTGTGTTTGCCAATGCTGCTGGTAAACTTGAACATGTATTAGCACAGCGCATTAAATAGAGCTCTTTGATCCAAGCCCAATAGAGAAAATAAAGCCTAATGAAAGACTTTGAGCAAAAATTACAACAGTGTCGAGTTGCCATTGATGATATTGATCAGCAATTAGTGCAGTTGCTGGCAAAACGGCGTGAAATCACCGCCCGAGTTGGTGAACTTAAAAGCCAAGTCGGGATGCCTATTTTTGCTCCGCATCGAGAACAACAGTTACTGGACAAATTAAAAGCTCAAGCGCAATCAGTGAATCTATCGTCAAAATTAGTTGAAGATTTATTTAGGCGCATTATGCGCGACTCATACAACAGTCAAGACGAGCAGGGTTATCAATGTATTAACCCTGACATTAAAAAAATTGTGGTTATTGGTGGTAAAGGCCAGTTAGGAAGTGTTTTTGTCGATTTGTTTAGTCGTTCTGGCTATCAAGTGGCAATACTAGAAAAACAAGACTGGCCAACTAGCGACACTATTTTAGCTGATGCCGGCTTAGTTATTGTGGCGGTACCTATTACTTTAACCGGGCAAACCATTAGAAAACTATCGGTTTTGTCTAATGACTGTATTCTTGCCGATATCACTAGTATCAAAGACAAACCGCTACAGGCGATGTTAGACGTCCACCAAGGCCCTGTCGTCGGCTTACACCCAATGTTTGGCCCTGACGTTACCGGTTTAATTAAACAGACTATTATTGTTTGTGATGGCCGTGCTAGTGACCAATATCAATGGCTTTTACAGCAATTTCAAGTTTGGGGAGCATTAAATTATAATGTCACCGCGAATGAGCATGACTCAGCAATGGCAATGGTTCAGGTGATGCGTCACTTTTCAACCGTCTGTTATGGTTACCACTTAATGCAAGAAAATGTAGAACTTGAGCAGTTATTAGCGATGAGCTCGCCAATATATCGCCTTGAGTTAGCCATGGTGGGGCGTTTATTTGCACAAGATCCAAATTTATACGCCGATATTATTTTTTCTAATCCCAAAAATGTGGTGATGATGAAACGCTTTATGCAACGCTTTGCAAGCCTCTTAAATTTGGTCGAGAATGGCGCCAAAATCGATTTTATTGCAAAATTCAATGAAGTCGCCGACTGGTTCGGTGATGATGCCGAAAACTTCTTACAAGAATCTAAAATTTTATTGGAGAAAGCCAGTGAGCCAAACTAAATCTGCACAATTGCTGTCACAGTTAGTTAAATATAAAGTATTGCTGGCGTTAATCGCGTTTGGCTTATGGTTTAGTTTAGCGATGTTGGCCAGTGCCGAAGCCGCGGAGGCGGAGCTGATTGGCGAGATCAAAAAGCAGCAGTTAATCGAGCAATATGAGGAGTTTGGCACTAATTATTATGATTATGTGCTAACCGAAAGCGAGGCTAAAGCGCTACAACAACTATCAACTGACCTGACGATTATGGTTTATTTTGGTACTTGGTGTCACGACAGTGTCAGAGAAGTGCCAAGATTGTTAAAGTCATTTAAAAACCAACAAAATCCGATCCAATTAATCGCTTTAGATCAAAAAAAATCAGATCCATTAGGCTTAGCTAAAGCCGCAAAAGTTAAATATACGCCTACTTTTGTTGTTTTAGTTAATGACCTCGAAATTGGTCGTATTATAGAACGTCCGGAGCTGACCTTGGCTGAAGATATTTTAGCTATTTATCAACAACATAACAACAAAACCGCCACCCCCTAGTTAAGGCAGATGTTAAGTTAGCTATTACTCGTTTTGTTGTTTAGCTAACTCATTCACCGTACCTATTAATTTTTCAGCAATAACACTGCCTAATTCGGTACTCAATATGCCTTGTTCACTTTGATTTAAGGCTAAAGTCAGCTGCGGTATTTTAATGTCGTTGGGCGGAGTGTTTTCGTGTGATGAATCAATTTTTATAATAATGTTATTAACCACTAGTTGTTCAATTTTTATGCGAGTTTGTGGTGTTTTCTTTCTACTTTTCTTTGCTGAGAATTTTTCAGTTTTAAAGCTTGCGACCTTAATTATTTGATTGCTAATTTGCCGGCTTAATTGTTGAAAATTACTTACCCCTTCGTTATTAAATTCAATAGCGGCCGATAAGCTATTTAAGTGAACTGATTCAATAATAATGCTGGCGGTAGCAATACTTTGCTGGTTAATGCGCACCGCTATGTTATCGATTAAAAGAGCATTTTTTGTTGAATAGCCCGCGGGATTAGACAATGTAAAACCAGAAAAGTTAATAACACCGTTTTCAAGTTGGCTATCTACTTGCCTTAAAGTCACTGTCTGCTCGGTGCTTTGTGACCCTTGCATGGTTACTTGCGAAGCAATAAAACCATTCCAATCGGTGGCTGCTAGGTACCAAAGCATGGCCCCAAAAAACAGTAAAAAGCTAACAGCAATAAAGGCGAGTTTATTCATTAGGGGTCCAGGGGAAATTTAAATACCTAAAATTTTCCTAAGTATACCTGGTGTATTGTATTTTTAACCTGAAAATATTGTAATTCAGCGTATAATTAAACATTAACTCTTAATGTGTTGTATATTTACCAAAATATTTTGGACAAAATACTACCTATGGCAAATTCCCGAACTGCTCGCTTACCTTTGATATTATTAGCAATGCTATTAGTGGCATTGTTAATTTATTTGCAATGGCCGCAAACAACCGAGGTACAAGAGCGTTATCAGCGGGTTGAAAATGTCAACACCACCATTTTGAAGAAAGCTGAATTTAGTGATGAGATTGAAGCGTTAGGTACGGCTAAAGCAAATGAAGAAGTCATCATTACCTCGCAACGATCTGACATTGTTGAAGCGGTATATTTTAATGATGGTGACAAAGTTAAAAAAGGCGCCATTTTAGTTGAATTACGCAAAGCCGCCGAACAAGCCAATGTCGGAGAGTTACAAGCAAACCTTGACGAATCAACTTCGCAATTACGTCGTTATAAAACCTTGCGTAAACAAAATGTTGCATCGGTTGCTCAGCTTGATGAACAACAAGCAAAAACAGCAGCAATCCGCTCTCAGTTGAAGAATGTGCAAGCAGAATTAGAAAAACTCACCATACGAGCTCCTTTTGATGGTCAACTAGGTTTTCGTAATGTCAGTGTTGGTGCTTCTGTTAAAAATGGTGATAAAATTACCAGCCTTGATGATCTCACTTTAATTAAGGCCGATTTTTCAATTCCAGAACAATTTTTGCCGACTATTTCTATCGGCCAAAAAATCAATGCCCGCAATATAGCTTATCCAAATGTTACTTTTGTTGGCAAAATTTCTAGTATTTCACCACGGGTTGATCCAGTTACTCGTACCGTCCAAGTCCGTGCTGTAATCCCTAATCAGGATCTTAAATTGCGCTCTGGCATGCTTATGGCCATCACCATTAAGCGTTATACCGAAAATATTTTACAATTACCGGAAAATGCTATTATCCCCTTTGAAGACAAACACTTTGTCTTTGTTGTTAAAGATAATGTCGCGGTACGCACCAACATTGTTATTGGTCGTCGTAAACCAGGGATTGTTGAAGTAATAAGTGGCCTTGACGTTGGAGCTGAAGTTGTAACCGAGGGAGCTCTTAAATTAAGAGACGGTTCTAAAGTAAAAGTCAAAGGTCAGGAGACTGATTCGTGATTTTATCTGATCTTTCCGTAAAGCGGCCGGTTTTCGCTACCGTTTTAAACTTACTTATCGTTACCTTTGGTATTGCCGCCTTTTTATTATTACCATTACGTGAATATCCCGATACCGATAAACCAATTGTATCTATTTCAACGAGTTATTCGGGCGCTTCGGCAGCTATTGTCGAGTCTAAAATCACCCAAATTTTAGAAGATCGAGTTAGCGGTATTGAAGGCATAAAAAACGTCACGTCAAACTCTAGAGATGGCCGTTCGAGGATCTCAATAGAATTTGAACTTGACCGAGACATAGATGGCGCGGCCAATGATGTTCGCGATAAAATATCTTCGGTATTGCGGCGTCTGCCAGAACAAGCTGATCCCCCAGAAGTGCAAAAATCTGGCGATAACGAAGATGTTATTGCTTGGTTTTCATTGCGTTCCTCGGTGTTTAATACCTTAGAGTTAACCGATTATGCTAACCGTTATATCGTTGACCGTTTTGCTACCGTAAATGGTGTTGCTGAAGTGCATGTCGGTGGCGGTCGTACTTATACCATGAGGATCACTTTAAATCGTGAGGCAATGGCTGCGCGTAACATCACCTCCTCTGACATTGAAGAAGTGTTGCGCGCCGAAAATGTAGAATTACCGGCCGGTGAGGTTAAGTCAGTCGATCGTAACTTTAATGTTCGCGTTAGCCGTAGTTACCAAACCGCAGAAGATTTTTCTAACATGGTGATCGCCCGTGGCGAAAACAACTCTTTAGTGAGGATCCGTGATGTTGCTATTGTGCAAGTGGCGGCAGAAGATGATGAAAACATGTTTCGAAGTAACGGCTCTAACATGGTTGGCTTAGGCATTATCAAACAATCGAAAGCGAATACCATCGAAGTAGTTAAAGCGGCTCGGGCAGAGCTGGAAGAAGTTAAGCGTAATTTACCTGCTGGCACGACCATAGTTCGCAGTTATGACTCTTCGGTGTTTATTAAAAACTCCATCGACGAAGTCTACAACACCTTAGCCATTGCCATGTTAATGGTAGTGCTGGTGATCTTTATCTTTTTAGGCAATATAAAGGCAACCATAATTCCCGCAGTTACTGTACCTGTGGCTTTAATCGGTTCGATGATAGTAATGTCGACCTTGGGCTATTCAATAAACCTACTAACGTTATTAGCTCTGGTATTAGCCATTGGTTTGGTGGTTGACGACTCCATTGTGGTATTAGAAAACATTTATCGACGCATTGAGAATGGTGAGCCGCCCTTACTCGCAGCCTACAATGGTGGTCGAGAAGTTGCTTTTGCGGTCGTTGCTACTACCCTAGTTTTGGTGGCCGTATTTGTGCCCCTAGTGTTTATATCGGGCGATATTGGTCGCTTATTTACCGAGTTTGCCATTGCCATTTCGGCGGCGGTTATTTTTTCTAGTATTACGGCATTATCGTTGACACCAATGATGTGCTCTAAACTGTTAAGAAACCGCAAACGTAGCTCGTCATTTGGGCAATTACTTGATAATAGTTTTGCTAAATTAGAGCAGTCCTACGGTCGAGCGCTGAATTCTTCAATTAAACAACCGATGATGATGGTTATTGTGTTGTTGCTTGCTATGGCAAGTGTGTGGGTATTGTTTAATAAATTAGACAGTGAATATGCTCCGAAAGAGGATCGCGGTGGCGCATTTGTGATCATGAACAGTGCGGAAGGCACGAGTTATGAACGTAATGTTGCTAGCATGAAAATTGTTGAAGAAAAGCTGATGAAACATTATCAAGAAGGCACACTAGAGCGGGTAATGGTTAAGGTTCCTGGTTTTGGTAATACCGGAGGCATCGCTATTCTGGGCTTGCCAGAATGGGATAAACGTAATGTTTCCACCTTTGAATTTATCCAGGGCTTTAATCAAGAGCTTGCTGAAATAACTGATATTCGTGGCTTTATTATGTCTCGTGGTGGTTTAGGTGGTCGCTCCGGCGGTGGTCAATCTATTGGCTTTGTCTTACAAGGAAATAGTTTCGAAGAGCTGGCGCGCTGGCGCGATATTATTATTGAAAAAGCCCAAGAAAACCCGAACATTATTGGCTTAGAAAGCGACTATAAAGAAACCTATCCACAATTGTTGGTAAAAATTAATCGCCAGCGAGCCTCAGATCTAGGGGTGTCGGTAGGGGATATTGGTAGTACCCTTGAGACCATGCTAGGTAAACGTCGAGTCACTACTTATATTGAACGCGGCGAAGAATACGATGTACTACTTGAGGGTGATGAAAAAGATTACCGTAGTCCAAGTAATATCGATAATATTTATGTTCGTTCCGAGGTGACCCGCGAATTGATCCCATTATCGAACTTAATTACCTTAGTAGAAGGCGCCACGGCTACTCGCTTAAATCGATATAACCGTCTGCGCAGCATCACCTTATCTGGCAATATTACTGATGATTACACTATTGGTGAAGCGCTAGATTATTTAAACCAATTGGTTTTAGACGAGCTACCAATGGAAGCGAGTGTTGATTATAGTGGCCAATCACAAAAATTTAAGGATTCAGGCAGCTCCATGGCGCTGATTTTTGGTTTAGCTTTGTTGATCACTTATTTGGTATTAGCGGCGCAGTTTGAAAGCTTTATTCACCCATTCGTTATCCTACTGACCGTACCTTTAGCTCTAGTAGGGGCACTGGCGGGCTTGCATTTAAGCGGGATGACGTTAAACATATATAGCCAAATTGGTATCGTTATGTTGATCGGGCTTGCCGCCAAAAATGGTATTTTAATCGTTGAA
>CALJHL010000245.1 GCA_938075435.1 uncultured Thalassotalea sp.
TGATGGTTGATCCACAGACCCCTGTTGTTGTTAATGGTGATGGGAATGTTTCTTATAATTCCATCATTCAACTTATGGTGTTATTGCAAAATGCAGGTGTGCCTTCGGTTGGGTTAATGACTGAAGCGCCGGAGAGTCAGTAGTGATTGCAGTATTTAAAAAACTTATTGGCGATTTAGTTAATAAATGTATGTTGATTTTTACCTATCTACCTGAGGGTAAAACTGAAAAACAAAATTATATCATTGCCATTACTGCTGCTGTGGCGATTCATTTGTTGTTTGGCATATTTTTACTTCTTAATACCGACTTTAACGAAAAACCAGTATCACCACCGAAAAAGCAAATGCAAGTGATTGATGCTGTGGTGATAGACCAAAGTAAATTGCAGAAACAAGTTGAGAAACTCAAACAAGATAATGCTGCTATAAAAGCCCGTGAAGATAAGCGTATTAAAGATTTAGAAAAACGGGCTGCAGATGCTAAGAAAAAGCGTCAAAATGAAGCCGATAAAATTAAAACATTAGAAACACAGCGCAAGAAAAAAGAAGCCGAAAAGAAAAAAGCCGATGATGCGGCAAAAAAATCGAAATCTTTGGCTGCTGCAGAAGAGAAAAAACGTAAGCAAAAAGAATTAGAACGCCAGCAGTCAGAACAAGCCGCTGCCGATGCAAAAGCGAAACGTATAAAAGCGGAAGCTGACGAGAAAAAAGCCGCAGATGATCGCCGGCGTAAAAAGCTTGAGGAACAAAAGCGCAAAAAAGAAGCGGCAGATCGGGCCGAGCAAGAGCGCATACTAGAGCAACAAATGCAGGAAGAAATGGCTTCTAGACAAAGTGCTCGCAGTCAGCAAGTAATGACGGAAGTTGAAAAGTATAAATTCTTAGTGCAACAGGCGATTCAAAGACACTTCATTAATGATGAAGCTTCAATGCGAGGTAAATCTTGTAAAGTACAAATTAAACTGGCAAGTTCGGGTTTTGTTATAAGTGCGAAAGCCGGAAATGGTGACCCGATTGTTTGTCGAGAGGCGGTTAAGGCCGTTACTAAGGCTGGTTCATTACCCGTATCAAAAGATCCTGAAGTTTTTAGTAACTTTAAAAGTTTTACTATAAATTACATCCCAAAATTTAATTAATTGGAAAATTAGATAATCATTATGTTTAAACGAATTTTATTTACAGCTTTTCTCTATTTATCTTGTTTGAATTTTGCGTCTGCAGAGCTTGAAATTGTTATTACCGGAGGGGTGAATACGGCAAGGCCGATAGCGGTACTGCCATTTAGTTACGAAGGCACATCACCCTTACCAGAAAATATTTCGAAAGTGATTAGCGACGATTTACTACGTAGTGGTAAATTTAATCCAATTAATAGCTTGAACATGCCACAACAGCCAAAAAGTGTCGCCGAAATTGATTTTCAGGCTTGGACGGATCTTGGTGTTGAAGCCATAGTGATGGGCGAGATTAAAGAAGTTTCAGCAAACAATTATTTAGTGTCGTTTAAATTAGTGGATGTTATTCGCGGGCAAATGACTGGCGGAGAAGGTCAAGCTCTAACCAATGGTGTGTTGGTTCAGAGTAATGATCATGTGTTAATAAACTCTCGCCCTAATCAATACATTTCAGCAAAATTATTTCGACCTAAAGCTCATCAAATTTCCGACACCGTATTTGAAAAGTTAACCGGAACTCGAGGAGCATTTTTAACCAAAATTGCTTATGTTATTGTTCGCGACAGTGGCGCTAAAAAATATCAATTAGTGATTGCTGATTATGATGGTTTCAATGAGCAGGTTTTATTAAGCTCACCAGAGCCGTTAATGTCACCCTCTTGGTCTCCAGATGGTACTAAATTAGCTTATGTAACGTTTGAACAACGTCAGGCGCAAATATTTATTCAAGACATTTATACCGCGCAACGACAAGTGTTAAGTAGTTTTAAAGGCATTAATGGCGCACCTAGGTGGTCGCCAAACGGTAAACAAATGGCGTTAGTACTGTCTAAAGATGGCAATCCAGAAGTATATGTTATGGATATTGCTAGCAAAAAATTGCGTCGCATAACACGTCATCGGGCAATCGATACTGAACCGAATTGGACTCCAGATGGAAATTCTTTAATATTTACTTCAGAACGGGGTGGAAAAGCGCAGTTATATCGCGTAAATTTAGGCAGTGGTAAAATTGCTCGATTAACGTTTGATGGTGAGATGAACCTTGGTGGTTCAATAACGCCTGATGGCAGTCATTTAATTATGGTTAATCGTACCCAAGGTAAGTACCATCTTGCTAAGCAAGGACTAGATTCGAATAACCCGATGCAAGTGTTAACTAACACTCGCCTGGATGAGTCACCAAGCATAGCGCCTAATGGTGGCATGATAATTTATAGTACCTTACACAATAATCGTCAGGTACTTGGATTGGTTTCCGTTGATGGCAGATTTAAAGCTCGTTTACCAGCGAAAAACGGGCAAGTAAAATCACCAGCTTGGTCACCATATTTATAACAATAATTTAATTTTTAATACTATAAGGAACCACAATGCGTTTAAATAAATTAGTTAAAAGCTTGGCGATTGCCCTGCCATTAATGACGTTAGCAGCATGTTCTTCAAATGATACTACAGATGAAGAAGCTCAAATAGCGATGAATAAAGCTGCTCAACAAGCAGAGCAAGAAGCACAAGCGGCGCAGGCTGCGGAAGTAGCAGCAGCAGCTGAAATTGCTAAACTTGAAGAGATTGAAAATGAAAAGAAAGCCCAGCTTTTAAATTCAAATACAATTTACTTTGACTTTGATACCTCAAAGCTTGATGGTTCTGTCGCTGA
Source organism: uncultured Thalassotalea sp. (assembly GCA_938075435.1). Lineage (GTDB taxonomy): Bacteria > Pseudomonadota > Gammaproteobacteria > Enterobacterales > Alteromonadaceae > Thalassotalea_A. The sequence goes on from CALJHL010000245.1 coordinate 2,838, forward strand.
ATTATTAGACTTACATGCTGCATTTTTAGTTGCTAATACCAATGCCCGTGTTGTCATTGAAGGTCATGCCGATGAACGTGGTACACCAGAATACAATATTGCTCTTGGTGAGCGTCGTGCTCAAGCGGTACAAAAATACCTAGAAAATTCAGGTGTTTTATCTTCACAAATCGAAACGGTAAGTTACGGTGAAGAAAAACCAGCAGTAAACGATCGCAGCGAAACGGCATTTTCTAAAAACCGTCGTGCTGTTCTAGTATACTAGGACAATAAATGAAATCGTATAATCTTTTATTAGGTTTAACGGTAGCTGCTAGTGCACACAGTGCTCTAGCAGCTGAGCCTGCTCCTGTTTCAGACATAAACCAACAAGCGGTTTATGCTACTTCTAATACACCTGACGTTACTACCCTGCAACGCATGCTTACTTCGCGCAATCGTGCTTTAAATGATATGCAACAACAAATAGATGAGTTGCAAACTGAAGTGGGTGAACTACGAGGTTTAAGTGAAGAGCAAGCACATACCATAGACCAAATTTTACAACGTCAAAGAGAGCTTTATCAGGAAATCGAACGTCGTTTAGCTGCTTCGCCAACAAACGCCGTGCCGACTTTGCCAGAGCCGCAGAATAACGCTAACTATTCGAGTGATTTGAGTGAAAATGAAGCCTATGATCATGCCGTAAATTTGGTGTTGAAAGAAAAACTTTATGATCAAGCAATTCAAGAGTTTTCGGTCTTTAATAATAAATTTCCTAATTCTAGTTACTCTGCCAATGCTCATTATTGGTTAGGTCAGCTGTTATTTAATAAAGGTGATTTAACACGTGCTGCTGCAGAATTTACTATAGTAATGAACAATTATTCAGATTCTAGTAAACGCAGTGATGCAATGTTGAAGCTAGGCATGGTTTCCCAAAAACAAGGTGAAATTAGTAAAGCTAAAACTATTTACAATCAATTGCTCAAAGAATATCCAAATAGTTCGGCATCGCGATTAGCGAAAACTCGGTTGGCCAGTTTATAGTTTGGCTACAAATTATTACAATTGTTGCCTATAACTTGCTCTGTCTGCTGTGTTTTTGAGCAAACAGACATATTTTTTTAAAAAACTGAAATTTGTTGTTGCACTAAAGTTTTTTATGAGTATTATATGCCCCGCACTGAAGGAGCAACTTCAGAGCAAGAAAAACTATGGCGGCCGTTAGCTCAGCTGGTAGAGCAGTTGGCTTTTAACCAATTTGTCGAAGGTTCAAATCCTTCACGGCCGACCACTTTCTTCGTTAAGCGTTGAAAATTTAGTTTTTTAGTTAAGTTTAAATGTCGGCCGTTAGCTCAGCTGGTAGAGCAGTTGGCTTTTAACCAATTTGTCGAAGGTTCAAATCCTTCACGGCCG
>CALJHL010000246.1 GCA_938075435.1 uncultured Thalassotalea sp.
CTTAGCCATGGAAGTTAAACGCGTCGCATAATTTTAAGCTACGATTACATTTGCGCTTGTAGATAATTTTCAATTCCTGAATGGCTAATCAAATACTGTTGCGCTTCTAACCAATCAATTTGTTCTTCTTGATCTTCTAATATATCTTCTAAAGTATCTCGGCTAACATAATCATTTGCCGACTCGCATAAAGCAATTGCCGCCTTTATGGTTTGCAGTGACTGCATTTCAAAATCTAAATTCGCCTGGATCATCTCTTCACTGTGTTGGCCAATTCGTAAGCGCCCTAAATGTTGCAAATTTGGTAAACCTTCCAAAAATAAAATCCGTTCGGTAATCTTATCGGCGTTTATCATTACCTTAATAGAACGTTTGTAATCGGCGTTGTTTAATTGCGCTAAGCCCCAATTTTTAAACATCCGGGCATGCAAAAAATATTGGTTAATGGCGACCAGTTCATTAGCGAGGACATTATTTAAATGTAAAATTACTTCGGTGCTGCCTTTCATTATATTCTCCTTAGATGAGTGCTATCAATGTGCTATTACTGTGCTATCTCTGAACTATCGCCCATTTGCGCTTGAATATAATTTTTAATGCCAATTTTATCAATCAAACCCAGTTGTTGCTCTAACCAATAGACATGGTCTTCTTCGGTGTCGTAAAGCAGTTTTTCTAATATTTCCCGGCTTTGGTAATCGTGCTCTTGCTCACATATGGTAATAACATCGCGCACCGCTTGCACTACTTCTAATTCAAGGATCAGATCGTTGCTCATCATGGTTTTTACGTCAGCACCAATAAGCAAATCTCGGCGGTTAACCAGATTCGGTTTACCTTCTAAGAACAACATGCGTTTAATTAACCAATCGGCGTGTAGGGTTTCTTCTTCTCGCTCATGTTCTAAACGTTGGTATAGCTTATTCAAGCCCCAATCTTCATACATTCTTGAGTGAATAAAATATTGATCGATGGCGGCTAGTTCATTGGCGAGTAAACGATTAAAGCTATCGATGACTTTTTGACTGCCTTGCATAATAACTCCTAAATTGCATAAGGGACTTAAACAATAATAGGAGATATTTCAGGTTTTGGATAAAATTTATTCGGACAGGTATTTTAAGGTTTGATTATTAACACATTGTGTAAAACTTTTTTGTCGTTCAGCACGCGGTAAGTTGTACAGGGCATTCTTAACTTGCTCTAGATGCTGTTGTTGTTCTTGCTCTGGTAAGTGGTTGGTTTGGTCAATAAAGCAAGCAAGGATGCCAAGGTTTAAAGCTCGGTCTGATGCCAGAGTTTCTTCACCTAAGCAAGCGACTAACTTTTCTGCTAATTCAGTTTTATCCATTTCGATAATTAATTGTCTAAAGCTGTATTGCTTGCTTTGCGTTAGCTCACAGCCATAGTACATATCTGCAACCGCCACTTTTGGCATTAATTGCTGATGGAGCAGCGAAAACTGTTTTACCATTTCGTCAGGGTTTTGGTCATTGGCGCTATTATTAAGGTTAGCGGTAGTCGACGTTTGAGCATAGCTGCTGACACAAAAAAACAAACTAATTAAAATAAATAAGGCACGCATAAAATTAACTGGATAAGCAAAGAATATAGACATAGTAACTGATCTAGGTAGGGCAATTAAGTTATTTTTTCAATCGCTATCGCTAGGTCTGGCGGCGCGGCGAAACTTATTTTAGCCAAAGCAATTTAGCCACAACCTAATCGCTGATTTTTTTAAACACTAACAATTGATTATTGGCAGGCATAGCAATGTCTTGTTGTAGGCTTAAACCAATGTTTTGGGCCAAGCGATTGATCTCTTCAAAGTCTCTTATGCCACTTAATGGATCGCGAGCTTGCAGCCATTGTTGAAATTGTCTATTGCTAGCACTGGTGTAGGCATTTTGATATTTAAATGGCCCATAAATAGCGAAGATTGAACCGCGAGCTAAACACTGTGCTAGGTGAGTAAACAGCATTTGTACATGAGCAAACGACATAATATGTAAACTGTTGGCGGTAAAGATTAAATCAAAGCATTGTTTGGGCCAGTCATCTCGCTTGCTCACATCGAGAGTGATTGGCTTTAACACATTTGCCAAATTGGCTAATGCTAAGTTAGCGGCTAAGCCTTGTTGATAATGGGCTTGGTCACTAGGTTGCCAGCTAATGTTGTTGAGTTGCTGGCAAATATGCACTGCATGTTGGCCAGAGTAGCTGCCAATTTCTAGCACGTTTGCATGCGCTGGCAACAGGTTACTAAGTTGCTCGAAAATCGCTTGCTGATTGCGTGCGCATGAAGGCGAAAAATTAATGGTGTTGAATTCATTTAATAGCAAAGAAATGTCCTATCGTGGCAGCCAGTTATTTTAAGATACAGTAATCTTACCAGCTTTCAATATTCGCGTTAGTTTATTGCCTATAAGCAAGGCTTTACCAGATAATTTAAAAAATAATGCAATGGCTTGTAATAAATCCTTTCAATATCGGACTAATTAACTAAATAGCAAATTAGTGCACATACACCCGAGGAGAACATTATGGTTGAGTTTATTTTTCTTTTTAGCGCAATTTACGCCATCACTATTGCCTTTACTTGGCTAGATAAAAAGCTCGAGTTAGGTTTAGCCATTAACTGGGATTGGCTTAATGGCCAATCTACGGGCACGACAAGTAAGCCTGATCCTAGTACTCAACAAATACAGCAGCTAACCGAACGAGTTAATGCTCTCGAAACAATTATTACCGATAATAAATATCAACTGGATGAACAATTACGAAAAATGTAACCAGGCGAGTTAACCGCATAAGCTATTGCGCATAAATCAGTGCACTAAAAACCAATGAAATTGCCCAAGGCAACTGCTATTATTCCAGTCATCAATTAAGGCTTTAGTAATCAACTTGCTATCGCGCCTTAACATATTTTTTTCAAAGGTTTTAATAATATGGATTTTATCCTAGGTGTGGCGCTGTTGATTGTTTTTCAATTACTCGGCGAAATCACCGTGATATTGTTTGCGTTACCTGTTTCTGGGCCCGTTGTCGGTTTAGTGTTGTTGCTTGTGACCTTAATTATTCGCGGCAGGGTTGGTAAACAATTAAAAGCGGCGTCTACGACTTTACTCGGCCATTTATCGCTACTATTTGTCCCCGCTGGTGTCGGCCTAATGTTGCATTACCAATTACTTGCCAAAGAGTGGTTGGCCATTAGTGTTGCCTTAGTGATAGGTACTGTGATTATGCTGGTTTCAACGGCGGCAATCATGTCGCTAACCACTCGCCTGTTTAGTAAAGGGCAGCCGCATGAGCATTGATGAAAGACTCGCCGCTGTGTGGTTATTGATCCAAAGTTCGCCATTAACAGGGCTAGGTCTCACCCTGTTAGTTTATTGCCTAGCAATGAAATTATATAAAGAATCAGGCCATAATCCGTTGATTAATCCAGTGATTGTTTCGGTGCTGATCATTATTGCCACCTTAATTATTACCGATACCAGCTATCAGCAATATTTTACTGGCGGTGAGTTAATTCACTTTCTGCTAGGTCCTGCCACTGTGTCTTTGGCTGTGCCTTTGTATATGCAATTGCATAGGATCAAAAAACTACTGCTGCCAATTTTAATCACCTTAGTATCCTCGGTATTTATTGGCTGTTTTAGTGCGATTTATATTGCCGATTGGTTAGGAGCAAGTCTTGCTACCCAAATTTCCATTGCCCCTAAGTCGGTTACTACGCCGGTGGCGATGGGAATTTCTGAAAACATAGGTGGTATTGTTTCATTAACCGCCGGCTTAGCGGTAACTACCGGTGTTATTGGCGCAATATTGGGTACCAAAATATTTTCCTTAATGGCGATTAAAGATGACAGCATTAAAGGTATTGCAATGGGGTTAACCTCGCATGGCATTGGCACTGCACGAGCATTTCAAGTAAGTGATCAAATGGGGGCGTTTTCGGGCTTAGCGATGGCTATAACCGCCTTTACTACCGCATTTATGTTGCCGTGGATATTAAGCCTCGCTGGCTTTTTATAAGACAGCAAACCCCACTTAATACCCATTGGTAGAGGTTATTTAAGTGCCGTTATTATAACAATAACATTTACTGCTGTTGCCAGGTGCTAGCAAAAGCCGTAAATGTATCTAATGCCAAATCAAAATCAAACGTTTCCAACGCTAACTTAATGGCTGTTAATGGCTCATTAAAATTGTTGAGTTGCTTAATCGACAACAGCTCGGCAATAACGTCAAGGCTGTCAACATCATATTCCTCAAGCAATGTTTTTAGTTTAGCAATTAATGCCGCTATCTCGGCATCGCTACAACTCTTTAATTGAGCCGCTTCAGGGGTGACTTGCTGGTTATTTTGAAAATCATCAATATGGGTAATGATTGCCGTTAATGATGCCGTTACTGTGGCAACCAGCGGCAGTAATTGTTGTGCTGGCATGCCATTGGTTAAGCGACTTTCAATACTTTTAGCTTGTTCAGTAAGTTCCGTTAACCCTAAACTTGCTGCGGCGCCTTTAAGGGAATGAAATAAGCGGGTGCTGGCGGTTTTATCGGTACTGGCTACTGTGTCATTAAACTGTTGCTCAAAGCTTTGGTATTGCTCGGCAAAGCGAAATAATAACTTTAAAAACAACTTCTTGTTATTGGCACAATGACCAAGGCCGGTGCTGACATCAATCGCGGCAAAATTGGGTAAGGGCAGGTCATTAACATTATCATTGACTGGCTTTTGCGTGCTGCTGAGCGGCTTGTTATTGGTTGCGGCTATGGTGTTACTCGAGGTTATCCATTTAGCCATGGTATCGAACATTACGGCGATATTAATGGGCTTAGAAATATGGTCGTTCATGCCAGCATCTTTGGCTTTTTGTTTATCTCCAGCCATCGCATTGGCGGTCATCGCGATGATTGGCAAGTCATTGAACTTGCCACTTTCTCTGATTTTTGTCGTTGCCGTATAACCGTCCATCACCGGCATTTGACAGTCCATTAACACGCCATCATAGTGTTTGTTATTTATACACTCAATGGCTTGCAAACCATTTACAGCAAGGTCGACGTTAATGTTATGGCTAGTTAAAATCTCTATGGCTAACTCTTGATTAAAGACGTTATCTTCCACTAACAGAATATTCGCCCCCGCTAAGGTTTCATTATAATTTTGCCCTTGCTCGGTGGTTCGAGTTGGTAAATCAACCTTGGCATTACGGCTTACATTCATTAAGGTGTCCAGCATTGTTGATGGGGTTACCGGCTTAGTTAAAAATGCTTGTATGGTTAAATCTTTGGCCGCTTCTGTCGCCTCTTCCTTGCTAAATGCGGTGGCCATGATAAAAGTTGGAACATCTTGTATTGAAGGGTCCGATTGAATAATTCTGGTTGTTTCAATTCCGTCTAAGCTCGGCATCTTCCAATCCATTATCACAAATTGGTATGGATTTTCACTATCATGATGTTTAATTAACTCAATGGCTTTCGGGCCGCTTGCACATACAGTAACCTCAATATTAAAGTTTTTAAGCATGGCGCTTAATATTTCTCTAGAGGTGCTATTGTCATCGACAACTAATATTCTTAGTTTATCCAAGGCCAAAATGGAGGTTACTGCCGGCACATTTTTGTTCTCAAAACGGGCAAACTTAGCAGAAAATTTAAATGTAGAACCCTGATCCGGTACCGACTGAACTGATATATTTCCGCCCATCAAATTGGCCAGTTTTTGGGAAATAACTAAACCTAAACCAGAGCCACCGAAACGGCGAGTGATAGAGCTATCGGCTTGGCTGAAGGGATTAAATAATTTCTGTATTTGCGCTTCGGTCATCCCAATCCCTGTGTCTTTAACCGCAAAAGCTAAACTGACTTCATCAGCATTAACCGATTCAATGGCAATGGAGATAACCACTTCCCCAGTGTCGGTAAATTTAATGGCGTTATTGCCAAGATTGATCAAAATTTGCTGCAACCTTAGCGGATCTCCCAGTAAGTGAGTTGGAATATCAGCAGGGATATCAAAGATAAATTCGACGCCTTTTTCTTCGGCTTTTAAACCAATAATATTGGCCAGAGTTTCCAAACTTCTATTTAAATCAAATTCAATGGTTTCCATGTCTAACTGACCGGCTTCAATTTTTGAAAAATCTAAAATATCATTAATAATACCCAATAAAGATTCGGCCGAATAATGGGTTTTTTCAATATAATTGCGTTGTTTTTCGGTTAAATCGGTTTGCAGTGCCAAATAGGACATGCCGATAATTGAATTCATTGGTGTTCTAATTTCGTGCGACATATTTGCCAAAAAATCACTCTTAGCTTGAGTGGCTTCTTGGGCTTTTTCCATGGCATTTATAATTTCTGTTTCCATGTTTTTTCTGACCGTGACGTCGCGAATCGCCGCTGAAACCACCAAGCCATCGGGTGTTTCCATTGGACTTAAACTGATTTCTACCGGAATTTCTTTACCACTTTTATGGCGAATGGTTAACTCACTTTCGGCGCCCATTTGCCTGACACTGGCATTGGCAAAAAAGCTCTTTCTCAGCATCGGGTGGGTAGTGCGGAAACGTTCTGGCAGCAACATTTCAATTTTTTGCCCCAATAATTGCTCTTTTAAATAACCAGTCAATAATTCGGTTTGTTTATTAACAATAACAATTTCACCATGATGGTTTGCAATAACCATGCTATCAGGGGCCGACTCGAGTAAACCCTTAAATTGACTCTCGCTATGTTTTCTTTCGGTAATATCGATGGCAGTGGCATGTAAATAAATAGCACCATATTGGTCGTCATTGACGATTTTTCCTTTTAAATAAACATATCGTTCATCATTATTTTTATTCAAAATTCGGTATTCAAGTTTTAGTTCTTTCTTGCTAGCAATCGCTTCACTCAACGCGGCTTGGAACACTTCAACATCGTCGCCATGAGTAATTGAGATAAAACTAAAATCTTGTTGCTCTATAAATAACTTGGCCGGGTAACCGGTAAGGATTTCTACCTCTTCACTGATGAAAATCATCGGGTAACCTTTAGCTAAGCGCACAATAAATACCGTGCCGGGTATGGTATCGACCAGCGTTGCATAATGTTCTTCTTTGCTGGCTATTTCAGACAATAACAGCGAACGCTCATATTCTCGTATTGCTGATTTTCGTAAAAATAACGCCAAAGCTATGGAGAATACCATAGAAAAAATCGGTAACACCATGGTAAGCCAAGACCAAGGCGGATAGCGTTTTTCATCAGCTGACTTGGCGGTTATTTTCCAGGTTTTATTGGCGACATTGATGTATTGCGAGTTAACTAACTGAGAATCAATTGCACCATGCTCGGCTTTTGAAGTGTGAACATACAGAAATTGTTCACTTTCAGGGGCATCCATATCCTCAAAGGTTAATGCTAAGCCGGCAGGCTTGGTATATTTATTGAATATATCTTCAATCATGTCAGCAATATTGATGACAATAACGCCAAGGCCAGCCACATCTGCGCTGCGATCATTTTCTGAGATAGCAACTTCACTGGCTTTATAGATTGGCAAGCTTAGTAACAAGCCATAGCCATCATTTGGCCGTTGCAGTAAATTCAGACGACCAGATGCAAACGGTTGGCCACTTTTAATGGTGGCTAGCAAGCCCCCGTTAAAATGTGGGTTACTGAGTATATCTAATCCTAACACTGGTAAATTAGTCGCTAACGGCTCGGCATAAAAAACCGGAAAATAAAACGCTTTTGGCTGGGACGGTTGCAGTTGTTGATTTACGGTTAATTCTTGAATAATAAACGGTTGCCCATTTACCGTTAAACGCTCAAAATCTGTGCGTTGTTGATGGCTTATTAAAGGTGCCCATTGAATCGATACTACTCCAGAAAGCTGTGCTAAATCTCGCGAGGTAAGTTTGTTAAATTCATCGCGGGTTAAATTTTCTGAAGATATAAATGAAGCGCGCAGATCATAAAGGCCATCTAAATATTGACTGATCCCTTGGTTAATACTCTTGGTATGATTGGCCAGAGCCGCATCAAAAAGAAGTTTTACATTATTTTTGAAGCTGGCATGTAATACTTGAAAAACAGTAAAAGACAGGGTTATGCCGAGTAAAATCACCACCATAAATGTTAATGACGAGGTTGTTTTTTTCAAGACATGTTTGACGTCGTTGCCGTTATGCTGATTTAACACCTTGTTACGCACATAAAATGTCAGCAGAAAGGTTAATAGCAAACCAAATGCTAAAATACTCTCATCACCTAACATTGCCGCCGGGCTATCGAGTCCTAAGGTGGCCGAAATTTTTTGTTCGTATGCACTTAGCTCTTGCCAAACCGCAAACGTTAACGTTAAACCGGTGATAATCGAAGTGCTAATTAACCAGGATGGGAATTTTTGCCGCAACACTTGCCGTGTTTGCTGCAACGAATAAACCACAATCCCTAAGCCAATTATCAAAAAACCTAACGAAGTGTGCACCGCCATTTTGGTGAGTGAATTCCAACCGTATGTTTCATCAATACCTGCACTATAGCCAATAAGTGCCACCGTGCCGAGGGCAAAAATTATCGCCCCTAAATTGCCACTTAACGCCAAAGTAAACTTGGCAGAGTTGCTTAATTGCCGAGTTAACAGCACCAAGCCAGTTAAAAAGAAACAAAACGCCGTATTCGGTGCCATTCGCCCGGCATGCGAGGCTTTAATGTCAATGTAGTGTTCCATCAAAATTTGATCGATATGCAGATCAATAGCAAAAATATATTGGCTTAATGTGGCACTGCCGAGCACCAGTAAAAACAGACCTGACAAACTGGTGAGCCAAGGGTATTTTTGTGTTAAACCGTGCAAACCGATACCGGCAATAATAAAGCTAAGCGCGGTGTTGTATTGCATCGGTACAAAGGCGGGGAACACCTGAATAAAGGCGGTATTACGGGTATACCACCCGAAAATAACAATGGCACCAAGTAGTACCGATAACATCGCCGCTAAAGTTACAACATTAACGTTTAGTCTTTTATTCATAGTCGATTTAGTTTCATTGCTGAAGGCACAAAAATGGTAATGTCAGTATAATTATAAAACAGACAGTTAACAAAGTTACTGATTAATAAATAGTTTACCTATTTATGAGGGAATGCCAATATTTTTATCACTTTAAGCAATATGATGAGAAGTAATGGCTGTTCTAATTTCAAAATTTATACAAGCCATTGATATTAGAACAACTCACTTAATGTATAGCTTGTTTAGCGGGTCCAGTTAATCGTTTCTTTAAGGATTTGTTTAAATTCTTGCGCTTGTTTGGCGTTGCAATGACCGAGCATATCAGCTTCATTGGCCTTGGCTACGGCAAGCAAAGGTATAAGCTTTTCATTACCTTTATCGGTTAACACCATAAACTTGTCGTTCACCTGTTCCTTAACCGCGACCAAATCGCGCTTAATAAGCGCCGACAATGGTGCGTGTAATTCGTCTGCAGTTAATACCGAGTAATATCCTAATTCGGCTAAGGTGCAATTTTCACGGCCACTCAAACTGGTTAACAACCTAAATTCAAGTTCACTAACGCCTTGTTTGGTTAGCATAACATTGAGTTTATTCATTAACTGATAAAATGTACGGCCCACTAAATAATGCAAATACTCTTCAGCAAAGCCTTGCTCGCCTTTATCTTCATCCTTGCTGGTTTGGTTACTCACCACCGGATGTTTATCTGATACTCGATAACTGCCTTGGTGAAATAACAATGAGTTACGACTGGTGTCGTTAAATGCCATGACTTCGCCAACAATAATCGTGTGATCACCACCGGCGTATAAATAGCGGGTTTTACATTCAAAAGTAGCACTGCAACCAGTAAAGAACGGCACACCTTGCTCATTAAGTTGGTAGTCGATACCCGCAAACTTATCGTCGCTTGGGCGAGCAAAGTGATTTGATAATGAAACTTGGTCAGAGGCTAAAACATTCACGACAAAGTATTCCGCTTTTTCATAAGCTCCAAGGCTGCGGGCATTATTGTCTATGCTCCATAAAATAAGCGGGGGCTCAACTGAAACCGAATTAAAGCTACTAGCCGTGGTGCCGACAAAACCGCCCTCGAGATCTTTTGCGGTGACAATAGTAACGCCGGTGGCAAATCTACTTAAAGCACCTCGAAACTGACGAGGATCTAAATTTTGGTTTGACATACACTAGTCTCCATTAACAATAGTTGCAATCTACACTAGCCAAATACAGTTACTTTACAGTGCCATAGGCATTATTAGTGTGATCAATTTGAACCGTAATAATTATAGTTGTAAATACAATAATAGAGTAACTTGAAACCGTAAAAACGCCTATTTATTTGGATAAACCTCTAATTTCGATAACAAGCATTAGGGTTTTGTAAGCCAATAATTGTTGCTGGGGTTAGATCAAAATCCAGTGCGGCTGTGTGCCCAGGTAGCGTGTTGTATCTAAAAACAGTTCCATAAAAAAAGCTTCGGGTATTACCCCGAAGCTTTGCTCATTAAACAGTTTTATCCAGTTAAGTAAACCGCTGGATAAAACTAGAACTTATAGTTCGCACCAAATTGCCATGTTGTGCCAATAACATCATAGGCCGATACAGCGGTGAAGGATTCGACACCAGTGTAAGACTTTTTATCAAAAATATTATTAATGGTTAAGCGGATACTTAAATCATCATTGGCATCATATCTAATCGTAGCATTGTGATACCACACCGAGTCCGGGTTTTTATCTCTGGTATCAGCGAAATCGTTATTATCGTTTACAGCACTACCGATATAACGTGCCTGCCAAGAATAGTTGAAACTATTTTGTTGATAATTAAGATTAATTAAACCACGCCAGTCCGAAGTACCAATTTCCCCTTTAAGGTTATTCTGGTCAAAGCCGGTAACCGAAAACTCGTGTTTGATAATGTGATAAGCACTAGCATTAACCTGCAAATCGCCGGGTAGAATTTCACCCGTTTGCAGGACATAATCAAACTCAAACTGTAGCGCCTCTAATTCGAACTCACCTGCATTTTCATAACCATCAACAAATGCTGAAACCTGGAAGTTTTCATTACGGGTAAAATTTTGACATAAATTGTTGTCTAAGCTTGGGCTGTCATAACAAGCTCCCATTATTTCTTCGAGAGCCAATTGTTGAATACTATCTTCGATACTGATATTAACGTAATCAACAGATAGGTTTGCGCCTTCAAGAAAGCTTGGTGAATAAATTAGTCCTAGCGTCCATGAATCAGCGACTTCATTTTGCAACTCTTGATTACCGCTAGTTTCACCAAGTTGCTGAGAATTAACGATAAAGGAGTTAAAGGTAGCGGGATCATAGTCACTTACACCGAGTTGTTGAGCATGAGCAATACAATTGGCACGACGTAACTCTGGGTTTGGACCTTTGTCGATATTTTGGTTATGACAGGGATCCGCTGCAGCACGAAAAACTTGCTGAGTAGGTAAATAAGATTCGACAATAGACGGTGAGCGGATTGAATGGGTAAAGTTTGCCCGATAACTTAAATCTTGTTCCAACACCGGTACGTCGAAAGTACCTTTTAAGCCGGTTGTCCAGGTAGTATCACCACCAGTTAGGCTGTGATCTACATACCGGATAGCGGCATTAAAAGAGCTGTCGGAAATTCCCGGAATACTGTTAGCGGAGTCAACTAAAGGTACTTCAAATTCAACAAATAACTCATCGGTTTCAAATCCTCCGGCAACACCTTTCAAGGCGGGAGAACGTGTCAACTCTGATGTTAATAAGCTGTCAGGGGTAAATTTAGAATCTTCTTCTCTATGCTCGAAACCAACGGCAAACGCTACGCTTCCTGCCCAGTTTTCAAATAACTCCCCAGCGAGACTTGCGGAAAATATTTTTTGGGTTATTTTGGCATCAGAAACCGAGCGAGTAATAAAGTAGTCCACCGCTTGCTGAGAAATCTGATCACCAAATACGTTCATAGCCACACAATTTGGATCTGCTGTCTCAGGTGTTAGGTTAACCCGACATACCGCTTCTCCAGTGCCCGGGTCAATAACTGCATCGGCTGCTTGGTAGAATTCTTGGTTGAGTAATTCAAGGCCGCTAGATCTTGATTCGGTTTTACCGTAGTTGACTGACATACTCCAATCGAAATCACGATCAGCGTAGGTAAAATAGCCATCTAGGGCGATAACGCCACGAAATAGTTCATTGTCATTGCCGGCAACAGAACCATCGGAAAAGTTACCGAGTACTTTGTGAATATAAAATTGTTCGCCGAACATACCCAGGCCATTGTTTCGCAATACCGCAAGATCATCAGGGTGTAAATAGGCATTATCGCTGGCAACGCTTAATGCATCTTGATCAGTGCCCATAAAAATAGATGACTGATAGAAAGAAGTGGTGCCTAAAGAGTCGGCAGAAGTATCCGCGTAATTTAATTCGCCGGACAAGGTAGTATTTTCATTAAGCTCATAGGTGAATAACGCGTTAATTAAGCTTCTTTCAATGGGTGATTTTATTTGTTGGTAATCTTGTAAGCGAAGACCATCGCCGCCATAATTAAAAAACGGATGGCCGCTACCTTCGCCAAAGTTTATTGGTGTTAACCGACCATCACTACCAAATTGAAGTTGATTACCATTTTCATCTCGCACCGTATTTGGAAAACCAAAAGCATCGGTTGGGAAAAAACTTGCCATTGAAGGTATACCCGTTGGAGACACTACCGAAATGGTGCGGCCTTTCCCATAGATTTTATCGGCAATACCATCATTAACGCCAGTATTTTCGGGGTTATCGAAAAACCAGTAATAGTCATTGGTAAAGTCCCGATCAGACATTAACAAACCTTTCTCATCATTATATTCGGCACTGATGGTAAAGTTACCGCGGTTCTCATCGAAGTTAAAACCGGCAATCCCTTGAATGCGATATTTTTCGGCATCACCCTCAGTGGCTTCACCGTATTGGGCGTCGATTTCAAAACCTTCAAAATCTTTTTTCAGAATAATATTAACGGTTCCTGCAATCGCGTCCGAGCCATAAATTGGCGCACCACCAATCGAAATCGTCTCTACCCTTTCAATTAATGCTGTCGGGATCAAATTTAAATCGACCTGAGAACCAGGATTGGCTCCAGAAAGGTTGGTTGGCGCATTCGAAGAAACAAAGCGTCGACCATTAACCAGTGTTAACGTCCGTTGTGAACCCATACCCAAGAAATCAACAAAATTTTGGCCAACCGAAAATCGTGATTGACTGCCAGTTGCACTATTTCCGGTAGGACTAAAGGCTGGCAGTTCATTTAAGGCATCGGCAAGGTTGGTGTGTGAGCGATTGGTTATTGCATCCTTAGATAAGATAGTCGTCGGATTTGCGGATTCATAAGTTGCTTTTTTTATGCGCGAACCGGTGACACTAATCTTTTCCATTTTTTCTTCGTCTGCGGCTTTATCTTCAGCAGCAAAACTAGGTTGGCTTACTGCTAATGCGGCTAAAACAGAGAGTGCTTCTTTACTGATCCTGCCCCGGTATTTCAGGGTGTGCTTAAACACATTCATAGGTATATTCCCATTTATTATTTTTATGTATATTTAGACATTTTTTCCAGTATATCTTCTAAAAATATAACACATACAAAATTAAATTCAATTGATTTAGGTTATAAATTAAATTCTAGTTTCAATTTTAAAATCGATCTTGATGTCAATGTATTGAAAAGTTGTAATAGCAAGGATTGTTATCGTTGGTTGGCCGTATAATTTAGCCGTGTCTGTGCATTAACTAGTTGTCTTAAAAGGAAAATTGTTGTTGTTGCTGGTTGTTTTTTGTGATTTTATAAGCTTGTTAGATAACTTAATGGTTAAGGGGTGTTTGATGTTTTTGTGGGCTATTTACAATTATTTAGACTGTTAATTGGTTTGAATCGGGTTGATTAAATATTTTACGCAGTCTAAAGTGAGTTTAAGTTTAGGTTTTTTATTTTTGGTAGGTTAAGCACCTTAACTTACGATTTAATTATCAACGCTGAGCACTAATAAATGTTGGCGTTACAAGCCTATAATAAGAGCCTAAACAGCCCAAGCAAATAACAAAAGAGAGTTGTTATGAAAAACAAACTGAAAATTTTATACACCATGGCCATTGGTACCGTTTTAACCGCGCCGTTAACCTTTGCTGGTGAATTAACGGTGTTTGATAATGCCAATATTATTCTGTCTTTCGATCAAGAGCCTATCGAAAACGGTAGGGTGGTAGTTGCCGGTCAGAGAATACAATGTATTGGTAAGAAAACCGATTGCCCGGTAAAGGCTGATCTGGTTGTTAACGACTATAGCGACCAATGGATCATGCCTGCTCTAATCGATACCCATGTCCATTACTCGCAAAATGGCTGGGTTGATGCCCGCCCCGGTGTTGTTAATGTTAGAGATCGTTATCCTTATGAGCCTTTAATGGCTGAATTGAAACGCAACCCGCAGCGTTGGCATCAGAGCCATTTATGTACCGGTGTTACTGCTGCTTTTGATGCGGCTAGTTATCCCTATTCACTTGAGCTTAATAAGCTCGACGTCAATGCCCCGCAAGTCCTGGCTGCTGGCCCTGCATTTGCGCCAATGCAAGGTGGTTTTGCGTCATTACCTGGTGAACAGTTCATCGTAACCATGGACTCGAAACAAAAAATTGTCGACTCGGTAAATTACCTAGCCAGCCTTAATGCTGGTGCTATTAAAGTTGCCATTTTCCCGTTACCTGAGCCGCTTTATGGCACCATGGTTGAAAATTTAAAAATCCTAATCGCCGAGGCTAAAAAACATAACTTGGAGGTAGCGGTACATGCCAGCAGTTTAAACGAAGCTAAATTGGCGATGCGGCTAGGAGCGAAGCGCTTATTGCATAGTGTTGGCGATCAAGCGATTGATGATGAATTTATTCAATTAGCAAAAACCAATAATGTTTACTACACACCAACATTAATGGTGGGTCGCGGTT
>CALJHL010000247.1 GCA_938075435.1 uncultured Thalassotalea sp.
AAGGAAATTCGGTGGGAATATTCACCGTTTTAGAAATGGAACTGTCGATCCATACTTGAGCCGCTGCTTGAACCGCAATATGCTCTGACGGCGTAACCGTTGAGGTATCAACAAAGCTTTCAGGTAATTTCGATAAATCCAGTGATAACACTGAACCCATTTTGCTCATCGGTAATTGCCAATCGTTGCCGTGCGTAGTTTTCATTAAGCGTTCATAGGCTAGTACTTCGGCAGAACGAACGTTCACTTGCTGTTTGGTTGATTTTCCAGGGATGATGACGTTACGTTTGTAATCATGGGCAAAACTTGGCTCGATACCGTTGCTGGCATTATTCCCTATCGATAGGGCGATGGTGCCTGTTGGGGCAATCGAGCTATGATGAGTAAAACGTAGCCCTGTCTCTAATGCTTGTTCGGCCCATTTGTCACCTAATTCGGCGACAATATTTTTCATGTAACGGCTATAGTTAACGTGTAATTCAACCCCTTTAACCTGATCACCTAACTTGTACTTTTCAGCCAGTTCCGGACGTTTCCGTAATAACGCCCCGGTAATGGTATACATTTCATTTAAGAAGGGCGCGCCGCCTTTTTCTTTGGCAAGCTTAATCGCTTCACGCCATCCTTCTAATGCCAAGTGTTTAGTGACTTCACTGGTGAAATTCACCGAGTTATTTTTACCGTATTTCATACCAAGCATGGTCATGGCAGAGCCTAAGCCCAAATAGCCCATGCCGTGCCGACGTTTGCTTTCAATTTCTGCAACTTGCTCTGGTAATGGTAAGCCATTAATTTCTACTACGTTATCAAGCATACGCGTAAAAATGCGGACAACTTTTTTAAATCGTTGCCAATCAAACCTCGCTTGTGCGGTAAAAGGGTTACTGATAAAAGCGGTTAAGTTGACGGACCCCAACAAACACGAACCATTTGGCGGTAACGGTTGCTCTCCACACGGATTGGTGGCACGGATATTTTCTGCAAACCAATTGTTATTAAATTCATTAACCTTGTCGATCAGGATAAAGCCTGGTTCCGCGTAGTCATACGTGGCATTCATGATCATGTTCCACAAGTTTTTTGCACGAATGGTGCGGTATACTTTACAGGCGGTTTCACCGGCATCATTTTTTAAGTATCCATCCATAGATAACGGCCATTCACGCCAGATGACATCAGTGGTGTTATTGTTTGCATCATACCTCAACCCTTCGAGCTCAAGTTCTTTTTGAGTGGTCGGGAAAACCAACTGCCAATCAGTATCCGCTTTAACGGCTTCCATAAAAGGGTCGGTGATTAATATTGACAGGTTGAATTGACGTAAGCGCCCATCTTCACGTTTCGCTTTAATAAACGCCATGATATCTGGATGTTGGCAATCAATCGTTCCCATTTGTGCGCCACGGCGACCACCGGAAGATGAAACCGTCTTACACATGGTGTCGAAAATATCCATGAAAGGTAATGGCCCAGATGTTGTTGCGCCAGCACCGGCAACAAAACCACCATCAGGACGAATCGTTGAAAAATCAT
Source organism: uncultured Thalassotalea sp. (assembly GCA_938075435.1). Taxonomy (GTDB): domain Bacteria; phylum Pseudomonadota; class Gammaproteobacteria; order Enterobacterales; family Alteromonadaceae; genus Thalassotalea_A. The sequence continues at coordinate 1,534 of CALJHL010000247.1, forward strand.
AACCAATACCACAACCCGCTTTTAGCGTTAAACTTGCTTTACTTACCGCTTCACCAACGATGCCTTGCATCGAATCTTTAATGGTGTCCGATACGGTACAATTAATTGTTGAGGCCGTAGGCTTCTGCGCATCAGACCCAGCATTTGAAACGATACGACCCGCAGGAACCGCACCATTCATAAGAGCCCACAAAAATTCTTCACTGTATTTTTTTTGTTGCGCTGGGGTGGTTTCAACACTGGCAATAGCCTTGGCAACACGTTCAAAGGTATTGATAACCGTAAGGTCGACAGGCTCACCAGATGAGGTTTTTAACTGATACTTTGACCTCCAAATATCTTGCGAGGCTAACTGTAAATGGTTTGGGTCAAAAACCGCGGCAGTGTCGATAGTATCCGTCATGGTTTGTTCTTTCATTATTATTATTCCTTTTCATAAAATTTGGCGGGTGTTTCTCGCCGGCCCAGGCCCAAATTAATTTTCTGTACTCGTAGCACCTATGGTTCGTTACAATTGACTACGTGCTTTGCTTGCTTAAAACCCTTGCGCACTACATATGGTGTTTTTGTTATTATTAAACCCAATATATAGTGAATGAGGGGTTTGAAAAGTTGATCTAAATCAACAAGCATTGTTAAAAGCTTGTGAATTTTGCTTGCAATAGCCAAGTTGTTTAAATTTAAAACAGTAAAACACTGGCCAATATTTTTAATTGCTGTTGTTGTGATGAGTGGTGAGTTAACTCATGTTAGGTAAATATTTTTGCTGTTAATTACTACCCTTATCTAATAACATTGTTGAGTCTTGGTAAGGTTTCGCTTACCGTGACAGGGCAGTAGCTGCAAAATCATCATCACAAGGGATCCAATGCGTTTTATTCATACCTCTGATTGGCATATTGGCCGATTATTTCAAAATATATCCTTATTAGACGACCAAATCTTTGTGTTAAATCAAATTAAGCAATACGCCCATACTCAGCGAGCGGATGCGTTGGTGATTGCCGGCGATATTTTTGACAGGGCAATACCACCAGCCCCTGCTATAGACGCGTTAAATAACTTTTTAAATGAATTTGCCAACGAATTAGCCATTCCAATCATTATGATCTCTGGTAATCATGACAGTGCCCAGCGCCTAAGGTTTGGCGCCAAACAAATGCAAAAATCAGGTCTGCATATTCTTGGCCAAATAAAAGACATTGAAACCCCTGTAATTATTGACACGGACACTGGTCCGGTGGCCTTTTATGGCATCCCATACCATGATCCGGTTGAAGTCAGAGAAGCCTTTAAAACCGTTGAACAAGACATTGAGATTAAAAGTTATGATCAAGCCCATACTTTTGTTGCTAATAAAATTTTAAAGCATAAGCAACAGCATTTTAAAGTCACGCCGACGGTATTGATAAGCCATTGTTTTATTGATGGTGCCAGCGAATCTGATTCAGAGCGGCCGTTATCAATCGGCGGTGCCGATAGAGTTTCTTGGCAGCCCTTAACTGAATTTGATTACGTTGCTCTTGGCCATTTACACGCGCCACAATACAAAGGCGCCGAGCATATTCGCTACTCTGGCAGTTTAATGAAATATTCGTTTTCAGAGCATAAACAAAAAAAGGGTATCACCCTAGTTGAAATGGATGACAACGGCTTAGTTAGCCATCAACATTTACCGATTAAAGTAAAGCATGACCTTCGAGTCGTTACTGGCACCTTAGCAGAGGTGATAGATGCGGGAAAAAATGATGATCGGGTAGAAGATTATATTTTAGCCAAACTAACCGATAGCCAAGTACTGTTAGATCCCATGGGACGCTTGCGTCAGATTTACCCAAATATTTTACAAATTGAACGAACTAATTTTGATCAGCAAAGTAATTCCAAGCTAAGTTTAAGCAGCCGCGATGATGTCAATAATGAACGCAGTGCAGAACAAGTGTTTAGTGAGTTTTTTAAACAAGTAATGGACGTCGAACTTTCAGAGCAACAACAATTGTTATTACAACAAACCATAACTGCAGCGCGAAGCCAATTGGAGCAAAAATCATGAAGCTCCACACCCTAGATATACAAGCTTTTGGCCCATTTGCTGACCATCAACACATCGATTTTGGCGACTTAGGTGACAATCCGTTATTCCTTATCGACGGCGCAACGGGGGCGGGTAAATCGTCAATTTTGCATGCCATTTGCTATGCCCTTTATGGTGAAACCACCGATGAAGCTCGCAAAGACTTTGGCATGCGTTGTGATAATGCGGCAGCTGAGTTACTTACCGAAGTAAGTTTGGAATTTTCAATTCGAGAGCAACATTACCGCATTACCCGGTTGCCCTTGCAAATAAGACAAGCAAAGCGCGGCGCTGGTGTAACAGAGCAAAAGCCAGTAGCGCACTTAAGGAAAATTCTAGCCGACGGCGCTGAAGAAACCTTAGTGACTAAAAAGAAAACCGCAGCAGATGAGCAGATTAAGTTAATTATAGGTTTGTCGGCTGAGCAATTTCGCCAAGTAATGGTGTTACCACAAGGTAAGTTTAGAGAATTATTACTGGCTAAGTCGGATGCCAGACAAGCAATTTTATCTACCTTGTTTCAAACCGAAATTTATAAACGTATTGAACAATTATTAAAAGATAAAGCGATAAATATCGATCGTGAATATAAAAAATTTAATGAGCAAATCAATGAAAGCCTTAGTGAAGTATTTGTTGATAATAACACCGCACTGGCAGAGGCAATTAGCTCGGCTGAACACTATAAAAGTCAGCTAGAACAGCAAAAGCAAGCAGCAGATCAGAGCCGAAAAGCCAGTCATAATCAGTTGAAATCAGCCACTGAACTAGAGAAAGCCTTTGCTGGTAAAGTGCAAAAACAACAAGCCTTAACTCAACATATGTTGGCTGAAGCAGAAAATATTGATAAAACTAAACAAATTAATTTGGTTGAAAAAGCCTTTAAAATAACCCCAATTTGGCAAGCACTAAAGCAAGCCAACATTGACGGTGAGAAGAATCAGCAGCAACTTGCAAACACGACTAATAATCTCCAGCAACTTCAACAAAGTCTGCAACAAGCGACTGCTAAACTCACCCTTGCGCAGCAAGAGTTTAGTCAGCGCGACGGCTTATTGGCCGAGTTAAATAAGCTGCAAAATTATTTGTTATTGAATACTGAATTTGCGGCTATACAAACCAATGCCATGCAAGCTCAACAGTCCGAGAAAGAAGCGCAGCAAAAGCTGGAAAACGCCAGTAAAGAGTTGTTTGAGTATTCGATGCGCAGCGAGAAAGGTCAACAATACGTAGAAAGTTTGCAAACCCAAATAACTAATAAAGCGCAATTGCAAATGGCACAAAGCCAAGGCCAGCAACAAGTTGTTGCTTTGCAAAAACAAGAAGCATTACAGCAAAAAATCACTAAGTTAAAACAGCAAGTAGTCAGCTTAACCGAGCGATTTAAACACGCGGAGCAACAATTTAAATTAGCCGAAACGAACGCGAACACCATTGAAATGCATTGGCATTCAAATCAAGCAGCGGTGCTAGCTAAAACCTTGCAACAAGATGCGCCTTGTCCGGTTTGTGGCTCTATTGAACATCCAATGCCAGCAACAATTGCTGGCGGGCTAAGCGACGTTTCTAAACAAGCGGTAGATGAAGCAAGAACAAGTCAAAATCAATATTTAAACACCCAAAATGAAGCCGATAAAACCTTATTGCAAGCGCAAGAAAGCCTTAATCAACACTTACAACAATATAAACAACAGCGGGCTGAGCTAGGCGACGTTGGTAAACAAGCCAGTACTGTGCTGGCACAGGAAATAGCGCAAATAACCGAGCAATTAACGATCGCTTTACAAACCGAAGCAAAAATTGAACCTGCCCAGAAAAAACTGGCATTAATGTTGGCTAAGCTACCACCAATTGAACAACTTATCACGAATTTAAGGCAAGCAATGCCGGCCTTAAACTCTGCATCTGGTGCGGCAAAAGCTAAACTTAGCAATGCTGAGCAGTCCTTACCTGAGCAATATAGAAACCCACAAAACCTAAATAACGCTATTAGTCTTGTTAATGACAAGATTGTCACCCTAGATAAACAACTTAATACCGCGCAACTTAATTGCCAGCAAGGTGAGCGTAATTTGTCTGCCATGCAAGCAAAAAACGAGCAATTATCGCAAAACCAACAACAATTACTTACTCGTATAAACGAGCAGCAAACACTGTGGCAGAAAGCCCTAGGCGAAAGTGAATTTGCGAATGAAAACGAGTTTGAAAGGGTAATAATAACCGAACTCGAACTTTCCCAATTAAAGCAGCAAAAGCAACAATTTGAGCAAATAAAAAATGAGCTAACATCGCAACTTAATTTATTAACCGAGCAATTAACAGATAAGCAGCAACCTGACTTAGCCGAATTACAAAAAATAAATGCTGAACAAGAAGCACTATTTAAACAAGTAGAGCAAGATTGGGCGATGGCGCAAACTCAATTAACTCGCTTAAATGAGGTTCAAACTAAAATAAACCGCTTAGAAACCGAGCAGGCAGAGCACAAAAAACAATATGAAATTATAGGTACTCTTGCCAGTGCCGCTGGCGGTCGAGGAAAAGTTAGAGTGTCGTTAGAGCGATTTGTACTTGGTGATTTACTCGATTCTGTACTTGCCATTGCCAGTAAGCGATTAAACATAATGAGTAAAGGCCAATATCGTTTAGTACGCCAGAATGAAGGCGAACAAAAGAAAAATGTCACCGCCGGTTTAGATTTAGCCATCGATGATGCTTATACCGGCAAAACTCGACCGGTAGCCACACTTTCAGGTGGTGAATCCTTTATCGCGTCTTTAGCATTGGCATTAGGCCTAAGCGATGTTGTACAACAGCGTTCCGGCGGTATTCAATTAGACACCTTATTTATTGATGAAGGCTTTGGTAGTTTAGACCAAGAATCATTGCAATTAGCCATAGAAACGCTAATCGATTTACAAGCCAGTGGCCGAACTATTGGTATTATATCCCATGTTTCA
>CALJHL010000248.1 GCA_938075435.1 uncultured Thalassotalea sp.
ACCCTTATTATTACTTCTTGCATTTATTTAAAGCGTTACCTAATCGCTGCCGCGATGATGATAACTTAACAGATTTAATGCCTTGGAATGTGCAGCTAAACATCGATTATAGCTAAGCGCACTGCTTAGTTGCGCGCTTACCTATTAACTACCTTAGGTATTTTTCCTGGCGAGATAAACGGCAGCATGGTTAATTCTTGGATGATATAAGCCGATGCTCGGTTAAAGCTAAGCTGATAAGGCATTACGTCCTTTAAGCTATGTGCCATTTTAGCCATTTGAAAGCGGATCAAATTATAGGAAAGTAACACACCCCATAACTCTTGCTCTACCATCTCTGGTTTTTTGCTTCGTAATGTCAGTAGGTTACGTAACATATACTGTTTCATTTCTCTGAAACCTAGTTCAATTTCCCAACGATGTGCGTATAAATCTGCAATGTTAGTAACAGGATAGCGAAGTGGATCTGTCATGGAGGTAAGTATTGAATAGGATTTACCTTTAATAAGTCGCTTTACCAAGCGAGCATCTATCGTTGCGGGCAAACCATCCCACTTCTTTCTTGCCTGCGGTGTTGTTTTTAAACGGATTATTTGGTCGCGTGCACTCAGTTTTCGAACGACTTCAAACTGCGTTCCTTTTTTCAACGGAATAAGCCAGTGACGCTCTAAACCTGTATTTTTCCATTGGTTTAATAACCCAAGTGAGTAAAAGCCTTTATCAAATAGGGTTAATGAATTATCAGGAGTAGAAGGAATTAAGTCCGCAGCTAAACGCATTTCATTGGTCGCTATTTTATCAAACGAAGAGGCAGTTAATAAGTGACTGCTCAACTCCATTTGGCATACCATGCGAATTTGTGGGTAAGCAGATTCGCGTTTGTCATTATGTAACTTACCGAAAGCTCGCTCATTATCTTTTGTATCAGGTGTGCGCCACACCACACCATCGACACCGAGAAGCTTCAATCCACAAAAATCTGGTGATGGTGTTTTTTCATGCCATAGCTGTTGAGTTTGCTCGAAAATACGCTTAACAACCTCTGAGCCTAATCGTTGTCTTGCTTGAACAACAGCGCTTGGGGCAACAAACGGGCGCTTACCCGGGAGCATAATATCAAGTTGATTGACGATGTCACTCATCGGAAGGTGCCTAAACATAGACATTCCAACAATACTCCAAACCATCATTTCAAGTGGTAGCCTGCGCTTTCTCAGGGTTACAATACCAGATTCTTTAAGGCATTTATCGATTAACTCAGGTGATAACACTTCAGATAAGGAATTAAAATGCTCAGGCGTAAAAGCAGCAAGTGAGTGAAAATCATAATCTAAAGGCATAAAAAAATCCGATGTTGAGTGAACATCGGATTTTGATCTCATTCAGCTAAAAATCAATCTATTTTTCTTAACTGATCGGCATTAAACCTTAGGTTCGCTTTTTATTTTTTGCTATTCAGTTTAAAAATAGACGTTAATAGTCGCTAGTCACAAACTTAATTCCGGTCACAAACTTAATTGCGACAGTCACAAACTTAATTCCCGACTGACACAAACAATTAATCTTGGTAAGTTTCAATTGGCGGGCAAGAACACACTAGGTTACGGTCTCCGTATACATCATCGATACGGTTAACGGTTGGCCAGAATTTGTTAGCGGCCGCAGCTGCTACCGGGAATACCGCTTCTTTAATGGTGTAATCACGATCCCAAGTATCGGTAATATCCGCTAAAGTGTGTGGTGCGTTATGAAGAGGGTTGTTTTCTTCAGTCCACTCACCCGACTCAACTTTACGAACTTCATCACGAATACACGTCATGGCTTCAATAAAACGATCAAGTTCAACTTTAGATTCCGACTCAGTTGGCTCAATCATAAACGTGCCGGCAACTGGGAACGACATGGTTGGCGCGTGGAAACCGTAATCCATTAATCGTTTAGCGATATCGACTTCAGTAATACCCGACTCCGCTTTTAATGGGCGTAAATCGATAATACATTCGTGGGCAACACGGCCATTAGCACCCGAGTATAAAATTGGGTAATGTTGGCTTAGTTTGGTTGCTAAATAGTTGGCATTGGTGATAGCGTATTTAGTCGCATCGGTTACGCCTTTTTTACCTAATAACGCAACGTAAAGGTAAGAAATACATAAGATACCGGCTGAACCAAATGGTGCTGCCGAAACCGAACCATTGCCTTTAGTGGTTGGATTAACTTCAATTAAGGCATGATCAGGTAAAAATGGTGCTAAATGCGCTTTAACGCCAATAGGACCCATACCCGGACCGCCACCACCATGTGGAATAGCGAAGGTTTTATGTAAGTTTAAGTGGGAAACATCAGCACCAATATGGCCAGGTGACGTTAAACCAACTTGGGCGTTCATGTTCGCGCCATCGAGGTATACTTGACCGCCGTGGTTGTGAATGATTTCACATATTTCGGCAATTGTGGTTTCGTATACACCATGGGTTGATGGATAAGTGATCATGATACAAGCTAGGTTGTCGGCATGCTCTTCGGCTTTGGCGCGAAGGTCATCCATATCAACGTTACCATTTTTATCACACGCCGTTACCACAACTTTCATACCAACCATTTGCGCTGACGCTGGGTTAGTACCGTGTGCTGACGATGGGATCAAACAAATATTACGATGACTGTCACCGCGACTTTGATGATATTTGTGAATGGCAATAAGACCGGCATACTCACCTTGCGCACCCGAGTTCGGTTGCATTGAGATATTATCATAACCGGTTAATTCAACTAACCAATCACCAAGCTCGTCGATCATTTTCTTGTAGCCTTGCGCTTGATCCATAGGAGCAAACGGATGCATGTTGGCAAATTCAGGCCATGATACTGGGATCATCTGCGCGGTTGCGTTTAGCTTCATGGTACAAGAGCCCAATGAGATCATTGAATGGTTCAACGCTAAATCTTTATTTTCTAATTTTTTGATGTAACGTAACATCTCAGTTTCTGAGTGGTACGAATTAAATACCGGATGCGTTAAAAATTCAGATTCACGAACCAAAGAAGCTGGAATAGATGAATGACCACAAGCAATAATAGACTCATCTAACGTGGCAACGTCTAAATCATGACCAGCACCTAATAAGATATCAAATAACACGACAACATCTTTACGAGTGGTGGTTTCGTCTAATGAAACACTAATTTGGCCGTCAACATCGGTGCGAAAGTTAACATCATTTGCTAAGGCGCGGGCAACGATTTCGTCTTTGTTGTCCACATTAAAGGTAAGCGTGTCAAAGTAATGCGCATGAATTGGCATTAAACCTTTACTGCTGGTACCGGCAGCTAAAATATCAGCAAAACGGTGAATACGGTTAGCAATAACCTTTAAGCCTTGTGGGCCATGATAAACCGCATAAAATGCCGCCATGTTGGCTAACAATACTTGTGCGGTACAAATGTTTGAGTTGGCTTTTTCGCGGCGTATGTGTTGCTCACGAGTTTGCATTGCCATGCGCAGAGCCGGATTACCACGAGTATCTTTTGATACGCCAATAATACGACCTGGTAATGAACGCTTGTACTTGTCGGCAGTGGTAAAGAAGGCCGCGTGTGGTCCGCCATAGCCCATTGGCACACCAAAACGTTGGCTCGAACCAATAACGGCATCAGCACCTAACTCACCTGGTGCTTTAAGCATGACTAAACTCATGATATCGGCAGCAACCGCAACTATGCCTTTTTTAGCATGAATGCTGGCAATTAAATCAGTAATATCGGTTAGTTCACCAGTTGCTGATGGGTATTGTAATAATGCCCCAAAAATATCATGGTCAACCGCTTCGTTAGCCGGAGCAACGATTACATCAAAACCAAACATATCAGCACGTTGTTTAACTAAGTCGATAGTTTGTGGAAAAACGTCAGCTGAAATAAAGAATAAGTTGGATTTTTTATTTTTTGAAACGCGTTTAGCAAGCGCCATTGCTTCAGCGGCAGCAGTACCTTCATCAAGTAATGATGCACTGGCTAATTCAAGACCGGTTAAGTCGATACACATTTGCTGATAATTAAGCAAAGATTCTAAACGACCTTGGGCAATTTCTGGCTGGTACGGCGTATAAGCGGTGTACCATCCTGGGTTTTCTAAAACGTTACGTAAAATAACGTTCGGTGTTAGCGTACCGTAATAACCTAAACCAATATAAGTGGTGTTTATTTTATTTAACTTGGCAACGTCTTTAAGATCAGCTAACGCTTGAACTTCTGTTTTGCTTTCTTCAATCGCAGGCAATTGCGCTAAACGAATATCAGCAGGTACAATTTCATCAATTAGTGCATCAACTGACGCAGCACCAATATCAGCTAACATAGCGGCAGTTTGTTGCGCATTAGGGCCGATGTGGCGGCGAATGAAATCTTCTTTTTGCTCTAATTGAGTCAACGATTGAGTAGACATGTAACAGATCCTATAACTTCTATCTATGACAATGAATCGCCGCTGAAATATTAATAGTCAGCCTGCGTATATTGGCATAAGTATTTACTAAAAAATAAGCCCCAGACTAGGTCTAGGGCTTATAAATGTTTGTTTATTAAAAACTAATCTTCGTCGATTGAATTTTCGTAACCTTCCGCATCTAATAATGCATCAAGCTCACTGGCGTCATCCAATTTAACTCGGAACATCCAACCGTCGCCAAAGGCGTCAGAGTTTACTAACTCAGGAGAATCGTCTAAGTCTTCGTTAACGGCAACAACTTCACCAGTTACTGGTGAGTATATGTCGGAAGCGGCTTTAACCGATTCAGCTACAGCGACATCGTCACCCGTGCTGATTGTGTCACCAACTTCTGGTAATTCAACAAAAACCATATCACCTAATAGGCCTTGGGCATGCTCAGTAATACCAATAGTAACGGTACCGTCACCTTCGTTGCGAACCCACTCGTGTGAAGTTGCGTATTTTAACTCAGAAGGAATGTTGCTCATTTTTATTGTTCCTAATTTTATTTAATTTAATTTGGTTATTACTAGTTTAAATAATCACTCATCAAAACTGATTATATTCTAGTCAATCAAGCCAGCTAAATAAACTTTTTATAACGCTAATTTTAGCTGACGATGAAAATAATAGTGTCGCGTTGTTGTACTTGAAAATATTTTAATGTACTAATTTTTGCAAGCGGTTTTAAAAACTATCTTAATAAAGGTCTTAAAAAACTTTTTTGCCATTACGTACGAAGCTTGGTTTTATCACTTGCACAGTAACCGATTTTTTACGCATTTCGACTTCACAAGTTTCACCAATTGAACGTGGCACACGGGCCATAGCAATTGAGTGACCTAATGTAGGAGAAAATGTGCCTGAGGTAATAACACCTTCTTCACCGTTTACTAATACTTTTAAACCACTGCGCAATACCCCCTTCTCTTGCATTACTAAACCAACTAGCTTGTGTTGATCGCCAGCGGCGCGTTGTGCTTCAAGTACTTCACGGCCAATAAATTTACGGTCGCTTGGTTCCCAGCTAATCGTCCACGCCATGTTGGCTGCAAGTGGTGAAACAGTTTCATCCATATCTAAACCGTAAAGGTTCATGCCAGCTTCTAAACGAAGGGTATCACGTGCGCCTAAACCACAAGGGGTAACGCCAGCATCAAGAAGTTGTTGCCATAAATCGGCAGCTTGTTCTGCTGGTAATGCAATTTCGTAACCTGACTCTCCAGTGTACCCCGTGGTAGCAATGAATAAATTTCCGGCTTGCGCACTAAAAAATGGCTTCATGCCAGCAACCGCTGCCAGTTGTTCAGCATTAAGAAGTGTTGCTACTTTAGCTTTTGCCTGTGGACCTTGCACTGCAATCATTGCAAATTCAGGACGCTCGGTAATGGTTACCGTAAAGTTTGCTGCATGTTGGTTGATCCAAGCTAAATCTTTTACTCTAGTTGCCGAGTTTACCACTAGGCGGTAATCAGTTTCTGTGAAGTAATAAACGATCAAATCATCAATAACGCCACCTTGCTCGTTACACATACCGGTGTAAAGTGCTTTACCAGCAACATCAAGCTTAGCAACATCGTTAATAACTAAACGACGTAAAAATTCTTTTGCATCAGTTCCTTGCACATCAACAATGGTCATGTGCGATACATCGAACATGCCAGCGTCGGTACGAACCGCATTATGCTCTTCAATTTGTGAACCATAGTTAATTGGCATTTCCCAGCCGTAGAAATCAACCATTTTAGCGCCAGACTCGAGGTGTTTAGCGTGTAATACTGTTTTATTAGTCATGTTGTCATTCACTTTATCGTTGGGTTAACTCACAGTGATTATGGCTAATAACTATAAGGCTAACGCTTTGCTGATTTAATCAAATTGCTATAGCTGCCAAAAGGTGGCGACTAAAAAGTAACTGAAATTTGAGCGAGATTATACACTCGCAACTAGTTAGGATCAAATATATGAGGGGATTTTAAAACTTTAAACAACCTAAAGAAATAAAGCAGAATATTATTCCGCAAAAAGCAACATGACAAAATTAAAAACAGACAACTTCAGCATGTACGCTCATTAATATTAATCTAGTTACTTCACGTATTGATTTTTACTCAGTTTGGCTTGTTAAAGTAAATTATCTTTCGCTTGTGCTAGCTCGGGCAAATTGTCATTTAAACCCATTGCTTGTTTTATTAATAATTGCTTAACCGCGGGAATATTATTCACTAATGACATGCCCATACCGCGAATAAACTTAGGTAGTTTTTGCTGTAAAGCAAAACCTTGTTTGATTGACTCCATCGCTAAAATCATATCGCTAGCATCTGCTTTACGCCAGCGACTAAAGTGCCCTAACGCTTGCGGGTCGGCAAGATCAAGCTCGCTTTGTACACTCTGCGCTAATGTTTGCGCAAGTGCTGCCGCATCTACCAAGCCTAAATTAACGCCTTGTCCGGCAAGAGGGTGAATAGTATGGGCGGCGTCGCCAATCAGTACTACTCGTTGCTTAACAAAGTCATTGGCCAAACGCATCGTTAAAGGGAATGTGGCGCGTTCACTAACCAGCTGTATTTGCCCAAGCTTACCGTCACTGGCGGCAATTATTTCTTTATTGAATTGTTCATTATCAAGCTGTTTTAGTCGCTGCGCGGCTTCTGGTGGTAGCGACCAAACTATTGAGCATTGGTCTTGGTTGTAAAGCGGCAAAAAAGCTAAAGGTCCAGTTTCTAAGAAAACTTGCCAAGCGGTATTTTGATGACCCTGTGCACATTGCACGGTTGCAACTAAAGCATGATGGTCATAATCACGAAAACTCAGCGGCATATCAAGTTGCCCTCGTACCCATGAATTGGCACCATCGGCAGCAATGACTAATTTAGCACTGACCGGCATTTGGCCATCAATGGTTAAAAATACTTCCGCGCCACCAATACTTAAACTGGAAAGTTTTTGCTCAATAAATACAATGCCATTATCATTTTCAGCATGCTGCCAGAGGGCATTGCGCAGCACATCATTCTCCACAATCCAACCTAAATCTTGCTTGCTATTGGCATTGCTAGGTAAGTCTTGTTGGGTAAAGTCAATATGGCCAAAGCCGGCTTTATCCCAAACATGCATTTTTTGATAAGCTTGTAAGCGGCTGTCGGTGATTTCGGGCCACACCCCCAAGTTAGTTAATAACTGCTGACTAGCAGCGTTAATCGCACTAACTCGTATATGCGGCTGGGCACTTATAGTATTTAATGGTTGGCTTTCAATAATTGCTACCGTTAAAGAGGTTTGGGCACGAATTGCCAATGCAGTAGTTAAACCTACGATACCGCCGCCAACAATTACCACATCTACATTTTTCATTACTTTCTCTTTAACTTAATTTAACAGCGTAGCCGCTAACAAGGTGTAATTAATGGGTATGGCCCATGGTTTTCTTGGCTATAGCCGTTTTTAGTGGCGATAAGTAATTTACTACCTTTAAACCTAGGCCTCGACCCAGCACTAACGGCAAATATTGATTCGAAAACAAATGCACTAATGAATCGGTTAACGCGATCACTTGCTGGTGATCGCTGGCTCGTTGCTGAGCATAGTCGGCTAATATTTGCTGACTACCAATATCAAGGTTATTCGCCAAAGCCTGACTGATGCATTCAGCCATCACTTTGACATCTCGCATGCCTAAATTAAAACCTTGGCCAGCAATGGGGTGCAGGGTATGCGAGGCATTGCCAAGCAAAGCTAAACGGTGGTTAATTTGCTGCTCAGCTTGTATTAATTTCAGCTCAAAACTAAAGCGCTGGCCAATTTGGGTAAAATTACCTAACCAACTACCAAATTCGTCACCAAGGCGGACGGCGAATTCGTTGTCGGTTAACGCCAGTAATTTGTCAACGTGCTCAGGCGCAACAGTCCAGACTAAAGAACAGCGATCACCGGTCATAGGCAATAAAGCTAATGGACCAAACTCGGTAAAACGTTCAAAGGCACGATTATTATGGGTTTTGCTGGTACTCACATTGGCGATAATCGCAACTTGCTGATAATCCTCAACCCTACTTGCTATATGCGCTTGCGCTCGACATTGCGATTGGCCACCATCGCAACCAAGCAACAATGCCGCCGTTAGCTTGGCGCCAGACTTTAACTGGACGCTCACCTGTTTAGCTTGCCAATCGATAGTGTCGATGCTATTTGGAGCGAAAAATTGGACGTTAGTATATTGTTTTAATGGCTCAAGCAGACAATGCCCTATGGCTTGCATTTCGCTAACAAAACCCAATGCCGACACGTTGTAATCGTTGCTGTTAAGACGAGCTTTACCATAATGACCACGATCAGAGATATGAATTTGTTTAATCGCCATGGCGTTGGATTTTAGCGTTGGCCATACGCCTAAGTCATTTAAATAACTGGCGCTACCATGCGATAACGCAATCACTCGGGCATCATAGCTTTTCGGTAAGCCGTCTGTTAATGGATGTGACTCGACAATAGCAATGGTTAGCGCACTGCCATCGGCTTTCTTTAGCCTGGCTAACGCCAATGCCATACTCGCGCCAGCTAAGCCACCGCCAGAAATAATTAAGTCAAATTGTAACGCTGAATTGGTCATTAATCTTGTGGAGAATTAATCCACACCTGTATGTTATTAAGGTACTAGCAACTCATTATTTTTTCATTATCGCTTCAATGTCGCTAACCGTTTTAGGAGCATTTACGCTCAGGTTTTCATAGCCTGCTTCGGTGACTAAAATATTATCTTCAATACGAATACCAATGCCTTGATAGTTTTCATCAACATTAGCTTCGCCATCAAAATACAAACCCGGTTCAATGGTTAATACCATGCCTGGTTGAAATTCACGAACTTGCTGGCGATCTTCATTAATTTGATAATCGCCAACATCGTGCACATCTAGACCTAACCAATGACCAATACCATGAATGAAATATTGCTTGCTGGCTTTATCAATGATTAGCTGCTTTAAGTCACCGGTTAAAATGCCGAGCTCATATAAGCCTGTGGTTAACACGGTATTTGCAATGTCGTTGGCGATGGCAAAATTACTGCCCGGCTTAATGCTGGCAATAACCGCTTCTTGTGCCGCTAAAACCAAATTATAGAGTTGTGCCTGATGCTTAGTAAACTTGCCATTTACCGGAAAAGTACGTGTAATATCGGCGGCATAGCCAGCCAGTTCGGCGCCAGCATCAATCAGAACCAACTCATCAGACATCAGCACTTCGTCGTTGTCGGTATAATGTAAAATCGTGGCGTTTTCGCCACCGGCAACAATAGAACCATAAGCCGCACTGCGAGCACCGTTATAAGCAAACTCATGCAGAATATCGGCTTCTATTTGGTATTCAAATAGCCCTTGCTCACTTGCTTGCATTGCTCTTTTATGAGCATTAGCAGAGATCTCATTTGCCTCGCGCATCACTTTAATTTCACTAGGTGATTTTATTAACCGCATTTCGTGAATTAAATCGCGAATATCAATAATGGTTTTAGGGGCTGTTAAACCTTGCTTACCAGCACCGCGTAAAATATCTAAACAGGCAAACACTAAACTATCAAATTCACTGTTGCTACCTTGGGCAAATAACACGGCATCGCGATTATTGATATAAAGCGGTAAAATTTGCTCTAACTCGGCTAACTCATAAGTTACGTCAAAGTTAAATTCGCTTTCGGCTTGTTCTGCACCAACCCGGCGACCATGCCAAACTTCTTGCTCTGGATCTTTAGCGCGACAAAATAAAATGCTTTCACACTCGATTGATTTTACTAACACCAATAATGCATCCGGCTCATGAAAGCCGGTTAAATAATAAAAGTCTTTGTCTTGGCAAAATAAAAATTCAGTATCACGGCTGCGGGTAACTTCTTTGCCAGCAGGTATTAACGCGACACTATTTTCTGGCATCTGTGCCATTAAATCAAAACGACGCTTTACAAATTCTGTTACATCAATACGGGTATGTTTGTTCATATTAGCTTTAATATTCTTAAGGTTTTGACAACATTTAATGGATAATTTTATTACTAGCCTGCATATCTGGCTTAGCGCCTAATTCTGCAAAACAAAGCTGCGCCGAGATACGCACATATTCTAATATTTCAAAAAATGCCTGTTCGGTTTCTTCACTGTCTTCAAGATCGTTGGACAAATTGGCGATATCAGCAAAGTCGCTAATGATTTCCTCAACGTCTTTAGAATAATTACTTTTATTTTTTTGCTGTAAACCAAAGCCTAAGTTAAAGCCCTGTACCCACACACTCATCGCCGTACCACGTTCGACAATGGCTTCATCATCATCTGGGATCAGTAATTGGAATGAAAAATTTTCATCTAAGATAGTTTGCCAGATGTCACCATAGAGTTGTTTTAGCAAATCTTTTAAATTTTTACTTAAGCCTTCGCCACTATTAAAAAAGTCATTAATAATTGCTAAATAGCCTTCGTCTTCAAAGGTATAACCAGCACAAACAATGCCCGTTAATAAACCATGAATTTCGGAAGCATGGGCTTGAAAATTCTCTCCGCCTAACGTTGCTTGCACGTTAGCAAAGATTAAAGTTTGTTGTTCTGCCATGATGTGACTTTCGGTTGCTAAAAATATTTTATAATCGTATCACTCAACAACATAGCAGACCAGAAAAACAGTCCAGTTAGCCTGCAAATCATGACAATTAATTGCGCAATTGCCTAGAAAACCAACATCCAGTTTCAAGGTAACAAAATTTTGTTGCTAACCGTAAACAGCTCAGGTAAAGTGGCGCCGATTTTCAGTAGTGGCGCGGTGTAATAACAATTATCATTAGCCGAAGCCTACAAAATAATAAGCTCGCACTTTATTCTGTTAATGATTTGCGTCACTACATTTTTTTTCCAAAAAAACACTGCAGCTCGCGTGTAGCGGTGTATACTAAGAATATGTTCCCTGGGGTGTTTGGTTGTTAATCATGTCCCTGAGCCGATAAGTTTTACCTAAGGGGGTTTATCGGTTGCTATTGTGCAAGCCCAACTCGATTGGGAAGCCTAAGGCAGTTGTGCAATCTCCGCCTTGAACACACGGTTGTTCATGGGCTAACGTTAGCAACGGCATTCTGGGGAACTTTTATTATTTCATATTACTTTTTAATCCACCCTCTAATACCCGCACAAATCAAGCTTAATCCATTGATTTAATTAACTTTGTTTTTACAAGGTCAATTAGTTACGCGGTGTTACTCGCACTATCCATTATTTCTAGGCAATAACTGATTAACAATAATCCAAAAATGTTATAACCTGCACCGAACAATAATAATTTACTCTACAACCACAATAAGAAGTTAACATAATGAAAAAACTCCTGCTTGCAACTGCCTTAGTCCTTACTCCTACCCTAACGTATGCCGACACTCTTGCTGGTGTTTACGTAGGTGGTCAATTTTGGGATATGAGCGCCGATGGTGCATTTGGTACCAGTACTGATCTGCAAGAATATGATTTAGAAGATGAAACGAAAAGCAGCTACTGGATTGCAATTGAGCATTTTATTCCGCTTGTACCCAATTTAAAATTAAGAGCCAATGAATTAGATACCAAGGGCCGTGCCGACGTTAATAATTTTGAATTTAATGACATCATTTTTAACGGTTTATCAACCATTAATGCCGAACTCGATCACACCGATATCATCATGTATTACGAAGTGTTAGATAACTCGGTTGTTAGTTTAGATATTGGCGTCAACCTTAAGTATGCCGAATATGCGTTAGAAGTAACAGGCTCAACCAGCATGCTGCCGGTAATAATTAGCACAGATGTAAGTTACGAGGGTGTAATACCAATGCTTTATGCTGCCGGTGAGGTTGGCTTGTTTGGTACCAACCTAGATCTTTACTCAGAAATTTCCTGGATTGGTTATGACGGTAGTAATGCCTATGATGTAATGGCTGGGGTTAAATACTCATTTGTAGATACTTTATTTGTTAATCTAGACTTACGTGCCGGCTTTCGTAAATTCAAACTTGATGTTGAAGATTTAGATGATATTTATGCCGATGTTGAGTTCGATGGTGCTTACGCAGGTTTAGAATTTCATTTCTAAATTTTAGTCACATTAGTCGCAAACACCCAATGTATTAGGGTCAGTTTTTAAGACTAAGTTATTAGGGCCTAGTTAGCTACAGTATATTCTGCTAACTAGGCCCTTTTCATATCTACTATTTGACTTTAGTTACTACTAAAACCCCGCTGAGTTTCTAAGTAGGTCGCAAAACTGCCCAACCAATGACTGCCCATATAATGCATATCGTTAATGACTGCTGAAATACCGGCTTGTTTATGGTTGGCTGCCGCTGCCATAATTGCAGGATAACGTGGGTCGGTTTTATCTAAACCAGCTGCGATACCTGCAAGCATCCAACTGCGACTTAAATTTAAACCGTCAAGGTGAGCAAGCTTACCGTCACTTTTATCAACGACCTTGGCAATTATTAGCCATGAATCACTGCCATCAACGGGAATACTCGGCAAAAAGTCACTGAGCCAACTACTGTACTGTTCTTTACTCATCACTCTGCGCATCAAATCAGCCTCGGCAATACAAGGTGATAAAAAATCCTGGCCGGAGGGCTCATACGCTAATGGGCAGCTATAATCGTCGCCGTACAATTTAATAATTCGGCTCACGAGTAATTTTTCGAATTTTTTGTCATTAGCAACCCGACTCCAGTCAAGCATTAAGCCAAAAGCAAATGCCGTTTGGCTGTGCTCGCCGACGCGGATCGGAAAAGCAAGTTTTGGTAACCATGTGGCAATGTTAGCAACAATTTTATCTTCTAGTGGCTTTAAGGTCGCTAGCCACTGCTTTGCCTCGGTTGAATTCCATTCTCGTAATTCGCTGGTTAGCTGTAAAAACCAGGCCAGCCCATACGGCCGTTCAAAACTGGTGCCCGTGCCAGGTCGGTTTAAATAAGTAAGTTCGCCGGCAATGTTAGCGTCGGTAAAACTTTTATTTAAGGTGTCGATAATGTCTTTATAATAAATATTATCAGGATATTTATGAACAATGCGCGTTAGTAACCAATGGCCATGTACCGATGAATGCCAATCAAAACAACCATAAAAAGCCGGATATAATTGCTTTGGCGTTTTAACATCTGCCGCCTCTGTCATCATATGCTTAATGATATTGGGGTATTCTTTATGTACACA
The DNA here is from genome assembly GCA_938075435.1 of uncultured Thalassotalea sp. Lineage (GTDB taxonomy): Bacteria > Pseudomonadota > Gammaproteobacteria > Enterobacterales > Alteromonadaceae > Thalassotalea_A. Next base: position 13,702 of record CALJHL010000248.1, read on the forward strand.
ATCAAGCGCCAGCTCAGCAAACCGGCTAATAATTTTTGGTTTATCTGAGCCAGTTGGTTGATTAGCCGAAGTGTTAACGCTAATTAACAACAGCAATGTTAGCAGAAAGTTAAGCACTTTCATGGCTATTCCTTATTATTAGTTACGATAAAATTCAGTATGGCAAATACTCGAACAAATTGCATTGCTATTATTTACCTTACAGCTTGACTATAATTACAACACTAGGTTCATACTATGGGTACTATTGGAATGTTTAATTTGAATATAAACAGCAACATACAACGTAATACCCTGCGTAAAATAATTCGCAGTCGCCGACAACAACTTTCCATAGCAGAGCAGCAAGAATTTGCGCTGCAGTTGAGTCATATTTTATGTCAGCATCCGAAGATAATCAGCGCCACAACGATTGCCGTTTACTTTGCAAATGATAGTGAAATTGATTTGTCGCCTTTTGTTGATTGGTGTTTCAGTCAAAATAAAAAGCTCTATTTACCGGTATTACATCCTTTTAGTCCTGGCCATTTATTATTTTTAGCGTATCAAGATGACACCGTATTTATTAACAATAAATATGGTATTCCTGAGCCTAAACTCGATGTTGGTAAGGTTTTACCACTAAATCAGCTTGACGTTTTATTAACCCCGTTAGTTGCCTTTGATGCTATGGGTAATCGCTTAGGGATGGGAGGCGGTTTTTTTGATCGAACGTTAAGTCATTGGTATATGAAAAATGGAGAAGATATAAACCATAACTTGCGCCCTTACCCTATTGGTGTAGCTCATAATTGCCAACAAGTAGACAATATTCCGATTGAACATTGGGATATTCCCCTACCAGAAATAATCACTCCAAATCAAAGCCACTTATGGCCGCAAACAAACTAGCCACTGAGATAATTGACGATAAAAATTTAGCACCCTAAAAAGTCATTTAACCGTACCCATTACAAGGGTATAATAATTAAATATTAATATTAAGCACCACCAAGTTTATCTCAACAACTGGAATAGTCATGACCCAAGACGAAATGAAAAAAGCAGCAGCCATTAAGGCCCTAGAATACGTTAAACCAGGCAGCATAGTGGGTGTAGGTACAGGCTCTACAGTGAATCACTTTATTGATGCGCTAGCAACAATAAAAAATCAAATTGAAGGTGCGGTTTCCAGCTCTGAAGCATCAACAGCTAAACTTGAAAGCTATGGCATTGAAGTGTTTGATTTAAATTCCGTTGATGACCTCGCTGTTTATGTTGATGGCGCTGATGAAATTACTGAACACATGCATATGATCAAAGGCGGTGGTGCCGCGTTAACTCGTGAAAAAATTGTCGCCGCCGTGGCTAAAACCTTTGTTTGTATCGCCGATGAAAGCAAACTAGTCCCTGTTTTAGGAAACTTTCCATTGCCGGTCGAAGTGATCCCAATGGCACGCAGTTACGTGGGCCGTGAACTCGTTAAGCTTGGTGGCGATCCTATGTACCGTCAAGGCGTGGTAACTGATAACGGTAACGTCATCATCGATGTTTACAACATGAGTATTTTAAATCCGATTGAAATGGAACAAAAAATTAACGCTATCGTTGGTGTCGTTACCAATGGTTTATTTGCCAACCGCGCTGCTGATGTACTTATTTTAGGCACGCCTAATGGCAGCAAAGTTGTCGAAGCAAAATAGCAAATATAATTAGGGTCAGAGTCACGTTAAATTTAACGTGACTCTGACCCTAATTATTTCTAGGGGTGCGACTCCGAACAAGTCATCGAAAAGCCCATCACAACCCAAATAAAAAACATAAAAATAACCATTAACCAAATATAAAACACACAACCACCCTTGATTGCTTTGTTTTCTGCTATTTTACGTATATCAACTATAAAATAGTTCTTTCGAGTTTTAACTCTATATGTTAGTTTTACCCTTCACTTGGATATCTAGCCATCCAAAACATCCAATTATTAGTCAAGAGTTCCATTGTTATGACCCAAAAATCCCTACACAAAGATAAGATAAAAATCCTTTTACTTGAAGGCGTGCATCAATCGGCGCTGGAAATTTTAAAATCGAACGGTTATAGCAATATTGAGTACATTAAAAGTGCTTTATCAGATGAAGAGTTAAAAGAGAAAATTGCCAATGTCCATTTTATTGGTATTCGTTCTCGCAGTCAGTTAACTGAAGATGTGGTAGCGCATGCCAATAAGCTTGCCGCTATCGGCTGTTTTTGTATTGGCACCAACCAAGTAAATATTAAAGCGGCGCAAATCCGTGGTATTCCGGTATTTAATGCCCCCTTCTCGAACACTCGCTCGGTTGCCGAGTTAGTGTTAGGTGAATCATTATTGTTACTGCGTGGTATTCCAGAAAAAAGTGCCAAAGCTCATCGTGGCATCTGGAATAAATCCGCAGCTGGTTCAGTCGAAGCCCGCGGTAAAATTTTAGGAATTATTGGCTATGGCCACATTGGTACTCAACTTGGTATTCTAGCTGAGCATGTGGGGATGCAAGTTAAGTTTTACGACATCGAAACAAAACTGCCACTGGGTAATGCTACCCAAGTCGATAGTTTAACTGAGCTATTATCAATCGCTGATGTAATTACTTTGCATGTTCCTGAAACTCAGTCGACCCAAAATATGATTGGCACTGCAGAGTTTGACGCCATGAAACAAGGCACCATTTTTATTAATGCCGCCCGTGGCACTGTTGTTGATCTTGATGCCTTAGCTGAAGCGTTAACAACTAAAAAAGTCGCTGGTGCTGCTATTGATGTATTCCCAGTAGAGCCAGGCTCAAACGATGAAGAATTTATTTCTCCTTTGCGTGCCTTCGACAATGTTATTCTTACGCCACACATTGGTGGTAGCACTAAAGAAGCACAAGAAAACATTGGTCGGGAAGTTGCCGGTAAAATAGTCAAATATTCAGATAATGGCTCAACCTTATCGGCGGTTAACTTTCCTGAGGTATCATTACCGGCGCACACCAATCGTAGTCGTTTACTTCATATCCATCACAACCAACCGGGCGTGTTAACCCAAATTAACCAAGCGTTTGCCCATCATAATATCAACATTGCAGCTCAGTACTTGCAAACGGATGATAAGATTGGTTACGTAGTTATTGACGTTGACTCTGCTGATAGTAAAGTTGCTTTACAAGAATTAAAAGCGGTTGACGGTACTATCCGCGCACGTTTGATTCACTAGCTATTGAGACCGGCAATAATAGCAACTTGTTATTATTGCCTGCTAACGTTATGCCACTAGCCTCTTTATCATTCTCTAGCTGCCATTTTCTGATGCGGCCAATCAATGCTGCAGATAGAGCATTTTTTATTGATCTTCACCAAGACGAACTAACCTGCCAATATGTTGGCGGCCCTATGAGCACTAGCAAAGCTGTCGCCGATTTTGATTTCAGCTTACGCCTAAATCGTGTTGGTTCACTGTTAACCTTTATTATTATCAATAAAAATTCTAATCAACCGCTCGGCATATGTGCGCTAGTTTGGAGCAAAACTCAATCTGCGGTGGAAATGGGCATTTATCTGCAACATCAGCAGTTTTCCCAAGGCATTGCCACAGAAGTTTTACCACAATTATTAACATTCGCATTTGAACAACTCGCAATTACCAGTATCATGATCCGCACCCACGCCGAGAATGTCGCGATGATAAAAGTAATACAAGGCTTTAAACAACCATTAAAGAAAGTCGCGGGGGAGTATTGCTGGTTCATAGCAAACAACACGCTCTAGTTATATTTTAACAGTGCCTGGCCAGACCTAACTGTGCTTATGCCTAACCATGCTTATTTACATAAACATTAGCGAACTTCACTAATAACTCTGGTTAATATCGCCACTTATCAGCCAGCACGAACAAAAACAAAAGATAACCAATTGAAATATATAAATTAAAATATATGGCAAGCATTTTGCTTTATCTTATAGCAAGTTGACTAAATTATTAAAATAGCATGGGACCGAAAATGAAAAAATTATTAATTGCAGGCCTAACCTCTACTTTGTTACTTAGCAGCCAAGTAATGGCGCATGATGATGACCACAACTATGCTTTTAGCAGTGATAACTGCTCTGTAGATTTGAATTATGGAGTGATTGTTAAAGGACAAAATATTCGATTTCTAGATAAAGATAATACCTACGTACAAATTAACGATAATAAACAATTATTTGTTGATGGCAAACAAATCTCATTAACCGCTGAGCAGCAAAACTTGGTTAGCGAATATGCCAGTAGCATCAATCAACAAGTACCAGAAATAGTTAATTTAGCCCTTAACGCTGTTGATGTCGCCTTTTCGGCAATTAGCCATGTCGTTACCGGCGTAACTGGTGATGATGCCAATTCAAGTGATCGTTTAAACGAGATAATGGTAAAAATTAAAGAAAAAGTTCATACCCGCTTTAATAATGATGATGGTTCATATTTCTTAGCTCAACAAAATTTTGATGAATTTGATTCGTTTATGGAAGATGAATTAGAAGCTGAAATTGAAGATTTAGTTTCTGAATCAATTGGCGATATTCTTATTGCAGTTGGCTCTGCGATTAATAACGAAGAAGGTGATTTTGAACAACGCATGGAAGCCTTCGGTAAGCGCATGGAACGCATGGGTGATGATATTGAGCTTGCTGTTGAAGGACAAGCAGAGCAATTAGAAGCCCAAGCAGAGCAGTTATGTGCCAACTTAAAAGAACTAGATCAACTAGAAATGCAATTAACTGATAGCGTTGCTGAGTTATCTCGCTTCGATTTAATTAATATTGGCGACTAGTCTGTGATCGAGAATTAATCTGTAGTCGATGACTACAGGAACGGGGCTGCGGCCCCGTTTTTTGTTATTAAAATTTGCCAAATCCAGTCCCCTTAATTCCCTTGAGTTTCTAATTTTCTAATACACTCACGCCCTAATTTTTAACTACTGCTTGCTTAAAAAACAAATACTGTACATAATTACAGTATAGAGGTTTTTATATGTTAAAGTTTATTGCAATTAAAGCTCAAGCGGGGCTCACCGGTTTTGAGTCTCCCGCTAGCGATTATAAAATGTTAGGTCTTAGTTTAGATAAGTTACTTATCGATCATCCAAGTGCCACTTATGTTGGTTTAGCCAGTGGTGAATCGATGATTGATGCCGGAATTTTTGATGGTGATCTACTGATTATTGACCGTTCGGTTAGCACCAATCATGGTGATGTTATTGTTGCCAATTTAAATGGTGTATTTGTATGTAAGCAAATCGATAAATACCAGCAACGATTGCTATCTTCATCACAAAGCCACCAAAGTTATGAAATTCGCGAGAGCGATGACTTTCAAATTGAAGGTGTGGTGATCCGCTCAATCCGCTTACATCGTAAATTAAATTTAGAACTGCTCAATTAATGGCGCAGTTAATGTACGCGTTATGCGATGCCAATAGTTTCTATGCCAGTTGTGAAAAAGTCTTTGACCCTAGTATTCGTAATAAGCCGGTGGTGGTATTAACCAATAACGATGGTTGTATTTGCGCCGCCTGTGGTATCGCTAAACGTTTAGGTATCGGCAAAAAATTTGTCCCTTACTTTCAAGTTGCCAATGAATTACATAAAGCAGGAGCGGTGATCCGTTCAAGTAACTATGAATTGTATGCAGATTTAAGCCAAAAAATGATGGATGTCTGCGCCCGCTTTGGTCCCGAACAGCATATTTATTCTATTGACGAGTGCTTTTTAAAATTCAACCGCTGTGGTTCGCTATTCTCTAACGCCAATAATGGTAGCGACTGGTTTGAACATGCCCGAAAAATTCGACGCGCAGTGTGGCAAGAAGTTCGATTGCCGATTGGGGTCGGCATTGCCCCGACTCCAACGTTGGCAAAAGCGGCGAATCATGCCGCTAAACGCTTATCGGGGTTTCGTGGGATTGCCATTATTAGTAATGAGCAGCAACGCCAACAGATATTAACTCAAATGGCAGTTAGTGATGTTTGGGGCATAGGCTCGCGCCTAAGTAAGCGTTTAAATATAATGGGTATTGATACGGCTCTACAGCTCGCGAATAGCAAGCCGGCATTAATGCGTAAATCGTTTAGTGTGGTGGTTGAACGCATTATTAGAGAATTAAATGGTGAAGTTTGTTTAAGTTGGGAAGCAGTGCGCGCCAATAAAAAAGAAATTTTCTCAACTCGTTCATTTGGCCAGCGCATAACCGAATTAAGCGAACTGCGCTTAGCCCTTGCACGCCATGCCGCCATTGCCGCGCAAAAAGCTCGCGCCCAAAAAAGCTTAGTTAAACAGATGGTTATTTTTGCCAGCTCTTCACCGCATGATGATAACTACTACAAACAAAGTCAGTTGCAGCACTTTGTTATTCCCAGCAACGATTCTCGCTTTATTTGCCAAGCGGCGAGTGAGGCGGCAGAGCGAATTTTTTTATCAGGGGTGGCATTCTACCGTTGTGGGGTAGGCTTATTGGAGCTAGTCGATGAAGCAAGTTATCAATTTGATTTATTTGAGCGCTCAAAAGATAATCCGGCATTAATGAATTGCATCGATAGTATTAATCGACGTTACGGCAATGAAACCATGCAACTATCAGGGCAAGGAATAGCGCGACCATGGGCGATGAAGCGCCAATTTTTATCGCCACAATACACTACCCGATGGCGCGACATTCCTAAAATTAAATGTTAACGTCGATGTTAAAGCCAACATTAAAAACTGAGGCTTAGTTAAAGTTAAAAGCTAGTTGCGCGGGTCGCTGGCGATAACGTCTAAGCGCTGTTGATGGGCCTGATGAAATGCCAGTAATTTCGGATAACAACTAAAATCAACCATCTCTCTAAACATCGCCCAATCGATTAAACAATACAAACAAATACTTGGATAATGCCACTCGTTAAAATCATTATTGCAGCACTGTTTTTCTAGTTCGCTTAACACTGTATCGGTGCGTTGGCGCTGCAGTTTAAAAAACAAGTTATTCGCTGAAGTATCAAGATCACTATTCGCTAGAATAAACATGTTTACTAATGAATCGTTAACCGAGTCAATTAAGGTTAGGCTATTTTCTTGTCGCCAACTAAGCCCGGTTAACTCAAATTTATCGCTAATGTAGCGAAAAATCACTCGAGAATCGAAAATACTCAATTCATCATCAAGTAAAAATGGCACTTTTAAGGTTGGATTTTTTGCTTGCAATAACTTTCGGTCGGCAACCGAAAAAATATCCATAGGGATAAACTCTAACGGAATAGCATCGGTAAATATTCTAATGCGACGAACAAAAGGAGACGTTGTTGAACCGTATAAAATCATAAAGCCTACCTGAATATAATGTGTAAAGAACCTAAAGGTTAGTGTAGCGCATTAACCATTGTTGGCATCGAAAAAACTGGCATATCGGCAAATTACCCGTGAATAAACTTGGTATAACCTAAGCCATGTACATCGATTAATGATAATTGGTATAATAATATCAATTACAGTAATTAGCGCCCTGATCAGAAAGAGAACTCAATGAACGATACCAACAACCCAGAAAATAAAGATACTTTAATGCAAGGAACCCCAAGCGAAGATTTAGAGCGTTGGGAAAAAATTGCCCGTGATCGAGTTGGCGATGAAAAAGTCGATCAACGTTTAGAGCAATTGGCAAATTTATCTATGGAAGAAACTTTAGATTTAAAAACCCAAGCAGACGCCTTAAATATTGAAATGACAAAAACTTTAGACTTAGAGATAAGCTCTGAGGCAGTACAAGCAGTAGTTAAAAAGTATCTTGATTACACCGAACTAGCGCTGTCTAAATTACAAAACAAACCAATAAAAACCGATTATGAAAAGTTTAGCGCCTTTGCTAACAGCATCGCTAATGATGAAGAAAAACGTGCCGCTTTTGAATTTTTTGCGGTTGGCTTAGCCGACCATTTCAGTAGCGCAATGCTATACTACGCTGAAAATAATTTAAAATAATCGCCAGCACCGCCCATAAAAAAGGCAGCTGACGCTGCCTTTATCGTATCTAAATGCTGGTATCACTCAGTATGGATACCACTTAAGTTATAAGGTATTTAAAAACGTAAATGCCGTTTCAAATGCACCTTGTTGAAATTGTTTTAAACCAGTATCGCGAAAATCTATGGTTATTTGCGCTTTATTTAAACAATCTTTAACTTCGTTTGGACGGATCAAATCAACCTGAACTTCATCGATAAGCTGCAACGCTGCTTCAATTTTAAAACTTTGTGAGCCACCGGCAAATTTACCTTTGGTCATTCTCTCTTTTACAGCAACGGCTTGAATGTTGTAATCTTCAATAAATTTTTTAAAGGTAAATTGAAATTTACGAATATTCTCAGAATCAGAACCTTTTAAGAGTGAAATTTTCGGCACTCGAGCATGCGGAATATCATACATATTGTTTTCTAGCGACATTAAACAAATAATTGCGTCATCGCCTTTGATCTCTACACCACAAACTCTCATGGTTTCTCCTACGAGGTTTAATTAATTAGGTACATTAGTTTTAGAGATTATAAGCGAATTATCATTACTTGTGCTAATTATTGTTGGCTATTTAGTGAATAGAATAAAAATTACTAAGCAATTATATTTGCAACCGACTAAACTTGTTGGCAATCTGTAACTTATTAGAATTGCTCTAAACATAAAAATAAAATTAGGTATTATCATGAAAAAACATTTACTTGCACTATCTATCTTGGCAACACTCGCGGCATGCTCGCCAGCAGAAAAAAGCGAGAATGACCAAGGTGCAGCTCAACAAGTAGCTAGCTCAGCAGCAGATACACACGCCAGTAGCAATGCCGACGCTGTGATTTTTGATGAAAAAATCAATGCTGCTTTTAAGCAGTTTAGCCATGATTTAATTGAAGAGTTTTGGCAATTCAACCCTGGGTATGCGGTCTATGTGGGCTATTACAAGTACGACGATCAATTACCCATTCCAGATGCACAGGGCATTAAAAAAGAAATACAATTTATCAAAGAGCGCTTAACACAACTAACGGCGTTTCCAGTAGCCGATCTTTCTCCAGCCAACGCCAGTGATTACTTTATTTTAAAAAACCAAATGGAATCACAGTTATTTGCGGTTGAAGAATTCAAATCGCATCAATGGAATCCAGCAAATTATAATGTTGCGGGTGTATTTGGGGTGATTTTAAATACCGACTACAAAGCCAAAGACCAACGCTTAAAAACCATCTATACCCGCATGAAAAATGTTCCTGCTTATTATGCTGCGGCAAAAGCCAATATCACTATTCCAACAATCGCGCAT
>CALJHL010000249.1 GCA_938075435.1 uncultured Thalassotalea sp.
TAAACGACTATTAACAACACCATTAAGGCTACTTTGGCTGTTCGCCAACAAACCATTAAAATCACTTAATTGCAGGTGTTGAATATCAATTTGACCTTCTAATACCGGAACCTCAGCTAACGGCTCGGCTGCAATGTTAATATCAAAGGTAGCATCATTAAACTGACCTAACAGCGTTAATTTTGCCGGATAGTCGTGCCAAGTGGACACCCGAGTGAGACTAAATTCATCAAGCTTAAGTTTGGCTTTTAGATTTTGCAGCTTAATCTTAAAAGTAATATTACTAAAACGAATTAAATCGACATCTAGCTTGGGTAACGCTATTGATGCTTGCGGCTCGGTCGACACAGTTGCCTGTTGTTCAGCAGCAGGAATTGGAATAACAACCTCAAGCTCACCGTTGTCATCTTCAATAATGCTTAAAGTAGTGTCTTTTAACTCAACTAACTCGGTAACAATGCCACCGCTAAAAATGCCTTGCCAGCGATAATCGAGGGCGATTGAGCCTACGGCAAGTTTTTGTTCTCCGTCAGCATGCAAGTAAACATTTTCAACCTTCACCGTGCCATAAAACAGGTTAATCGATAAGTCGTCTATGGATACATTTTCGAATCCTTGGTCTTCAATTTGACCAATAAGGATATGCTTAACCAGATAAGGCAATATCAGCAAAATAGTGAGGATTGCAACTAGGGTGATAAGTTTCCCTTTGTGTCGTTTAACGATAGGACTCATAATTCTCAATTCACCTTGGTAATTATTATTGATCTCTTTATCAACATACTAGCAAGAGAAAATAAAAAACGCCGCTATTATATGCGGCGTTTTGAGGGACTTGGATGACTTAGTCAGTAATAATTGGTGTTGGGCACCTGACATCGCCGTTTTGCGCAATATGTCTTAAGTAATGGTCCATGACAGTAATTGCTACCATGGCTTCGGCAATGGGCACGGCGCGAATTCCGACACATGGGTCATGACGGCCTTTGGTAATAATATCAGCAGGTTCGCCTTTAATATTAATAGTTTTACCACTGACGCCAATACTTGAAGTTGGTTTCATTGCGATAGTCGCAACGATATCTTGCCCGGAGGAAATGCCTCCTAGTACCCCACCAGCATGATTCGATAAAAACCCAGTTGGGGTCATTTCATCTCGATGTTCAGAGCCCTTTTGATTGACGACAGCAAAGCCATCACCAATTTCAACGCCTTTAACCGCATTAATACTCATTAATGAATGGGCAAGTTCAGCATCAAGTCGGTCAAATACCGGTTCACCAAGCCCTACCGGCATATTTTCAGCAACAACTTTGACCGCCGCGCCAATCGAATCCTTTTGTTTTAGAATGCCGCGAATTAACTCATCCAAAGCGTCAATTTTAGTGACGTCGGGGAAGAAAAATGGATTGTTTTCCACTTCATCCCAATCATACTGCTGGGCAACCACATCGCCAATTTGGCTAACGCAGGCTTTAATATTCATCCCTAACTTTTGCTTTAAATATTTTTTTGCGATGGAACCGGCAGCAACCCGCATAGCGGTTTCACGAGCCGATGAACGCCCGCCACCACGATAATCTCGAATACCATGTTTTTGCCAATAGGTGTAATCGGCATGGCCAGGACGAAACATTTGGGCAATGTCGCCATAGTCTTTTGAGCGTTGGTCGGTGTTTTCAATCATCAAGCCAATGGGACAACCGGTTGTTTTACCCTCAAATACCCCAGACAGTATTTTTACCCGGTCTGCTTCGCGTCTTGCGGTGGTGTAACGAGAAGAGCCTGGTTTACGACGGTCCAAGTCAAGTTGTAAATCGTCTTCACAAAGCTCGATGCCTGGAGGACAACCATCAACAATAGCTCCCAAAGCTAAGCCATGACTTTCACCAAAGGTTGTTACTGTAAAAATTTTTCCTATTGTATTACCGGCCATAACTTAGTTGCTCACTTTCTGTTGAAATAATTGTTGATGTTGGATGAGTTGTTGTTTGTTAATTTGAAAAATACCTAGGCCGCCATGTTCAAATTCTATCCAAGTAAATTCAACTTCTGGGTATAATTGCTCAACATGGATCATTGAATTGCCAACCTCACAAATAAGCACACCATTGTCGGTTAAATGCTGGCTTGCCTCGGCTAAGATAACTCGGACAATATCGAGACCGTCGTTGCCACATGCTAAACCCATTTCCGGCTCATGATGAAATTCGTCGGGCATATCAGCCATATCTTCAGCATCAACATACGGGGGGTTGGTAACGATTAAATCATATTTTTCATTTTTCACCCCTGAAAACACATCTGATTTAATAGCCCTTACCCGATCAGCAAGCTCATGATTATAAATATTTAACTGAGTAATTTCTAACGCGTCATCAGACAAATCAACCGCATCGATTTCGGCATCCTCAAATGCATAGGCACTGGCGATGGCAATGCAGCCACTGCCAGTACATAAATCAAGAATTCGTTGTGGTTGTTTAGCAATAAGGCCTTCGAAACCGTTGTTAATCAACTCGGCAATCGGTGATCTGGGTACCAATACCCGTTCATCGACATAAAATGGTAAATGACAAAAATAAGCCACATTGGTTAAATAAGCTGCGGGGATGCGTTCATCGATACGACGCAGAATTAAATTCACAACCGCCATTTTTTCAGTTTTGGTTAAGCGACTTTGCATAACCGTAGCGTCCAGATTATTCGGCAGATGCAGGGCAAACAAAGTTAAACTTTGTGCTTCATCCCACGCATTATTCGTACCGTGGCCATAATATAAGTCGGCTTCATTAAAACGACTTACGCTCCAACGTAAAAAATCAGTAATGCTGTGTAGGTCAGTTATGACTTCATCAATATTTACTTCAAGCAAAAAAACATCTCCTAAAAACGATAAACCTTTTATTTTTACTGTCGCATAATTTACACTTGCATTATGAAATTAAAAAATCTTTTAAACGACAACGATAAACACTTATTCAAACAAGTAATAGGTAAGGTGAAAGCGATAAAGCAAGACACCGTGCACCCGCAAAAATTAATCAGCAAGAAGCAAACCAAAAAGCAACTGGAAAAACAGCATTTTGAAAAGCAGCAATTTTCCTTTTCTGATGAATTTGAACCTCATTTAGAAAGCAATGGTCCGATGAAATACGTCAGAGAAGATGTTGACAGTTTTGAAACTAAATTACTTCGTCGCGGTGAATATATCCCAGAGCTTATTTTAGACCTGCATGGCCTAAAACAACAAGAGTCAAAGCACGAAATTGCTGCATTATTCGCAGCTTGCCATAAACAGCATGTTCATTGTGTCTGTATTATTCATGGCATTGGCAACCGTATACTAAAAACTAAGGTGCCGCACTGGTTGGTACAGCATCCTGACGTTATGGCTTTTCATCAAGCACCTCTAGCCTATGGTGGGGCTGGTGCATTATTAGTGTTAGTCGATTTAAAAGAAGATCAGTTATATAAAGAACTGTAATAACTAATTAACAAAAATCATCTGGGCTAACCAATTTAACTAATCGGCCTGACATCAAGTCACTTTGGTATTCAATTTTTGCAATGGCCGCGGTGGAAAATAATGGCGAATCACTTGCCACTGTTAGTTCTGCACATAAATAGCTTACCAACGGCATGTGTGAAACCAGCAGGACATTTTCGTACTGTTCGGGACTTATAACACCATCAATATAATCGTGAACAAAACTGGCCGAGCCCTCAGGCACTAAATTATCTAAGGTTTGCAGCTCTTTCTCAATATTTAGAGCCGCCACTAACGTCTTGGCCGTTTGTTGAGCACGAATATAAGGGCTGACAAAAATGGCATCTAATTTAATATTTTCAATTGTCAGCCATTTAGCCATCACTTTAGCTTCTAAAAAGCCTAACTCTGACAATGGTCGTTCAGCATCAACTGAGGCTTGTAACTGAGCGTCACCGTGACGCATGATGAGTACATTCATTTGGGTTAAAACCATGTTTAACTGTCAGTTAATTTCAAGCTAGCTAACAATTTTATCTCTATTGGCCCTAGTTTAATACTATTCTAGGTATATTATAAACAAATCTTCTGAAAATATTTGTTATCAGGTATATTATTAACTAATAAGGAATTTATAGCGCTTGTTGGTCTATCTTGGTCGCAGAAGAGTTATCCCAATTAATAATAAACGTATTGATAATTTTGGTAAATGGAGTCGCAATTGTTACAAAGCCCAAATGATCCAAAACACTATACCGCCATAACTCTGGCGAATGGCCTGCGAGTACTATTAATTCAAAATACTGATTCAACTCGTTCAGCGGCTTCATTGGCGGTTAATGCTGGTCATTTTGATGATCCAAGCGATAGACAGGGGCTTGCTCATTTTTTAGAACACATGCTATTTTTAGGGACCGAGAAATACCCCGAAAGTGGCGAATACCAACAGTTCCTTAATCAGCACAGTGGTGCCAATAATGCCTGGACGGGTACCGAACACACCTGTTTTTATTTCGATATTAGTCACCAATACCTCGAGCCAGCCCTTGACAGGTTCAGCCAATTTTTTATTGCTCCGCTATTATCACAAGAATTTATTGAAAAAGAACGACAAAATATCGACTCGGAATTTAAGTTAAAACTTAAAGATGACATGCGTCGTATTTATGACGTGCATAAAGAGACGATTAACCCACGCCACCCTTTTGGTAAGTTTTCTGTCGGCAGCATCGATACTCTAAACGATAGACCTGAAAGTTGTTTAAAAGATGAGGTGCAACGTTTTTTTGACCGCTACTATCGCGCTGGATTAATGACTCTAGCAATAGAAGGTCCACAATCATTAGGCGAATTAGAACAGTTAGTAACGGCAAAGTTTAGTGCGATTAAAGCGTTGCAACTACCGAAGCAAAAAATATTAGAGCCATTATATAATAACGAAAACCTTGGTTTAAGAATAAATATTAAACCGGTAAAAAATGACCTCAAATTAATTTTAAGCTTTGCCATGCCTGGCATCGATCAATTCTATAAAACTAAACCAATCACCTATTTAAGCTATTTAATCGGTCATGAAGGCCCGGGTAGTATTTTGTCTTTTTTAAAAAATAAGCAATGGGCCATGGCTTTAACTTCTGGCGGTGGCGTCAATGGCTCTAACTTTAAAGATTTCAATATTAGCATTCGTTTAACCGAGCTTGGCGAACAGCATCAAGATGAAATTATTGAGTTGGTTTTTGCTTATATCCAATTGATTAAAAAAGACGGCATCAATGCCACCTATTTTAATGAAAAAAAATCCATTTCAGAATTTTCTTTCCAATATCAAGAAAAATTAAAACCCTTGGATTCGGTCAATCAACTTGTTGTTAATATGCAGCACTATCCTGAACAAGATTATATTTATGGCGATTATGTCATGGAAGATTTAAATACTGATTTACTTAATCAATACCTTGGTTTTTTAGCGCCAGAAAATATGCGCATTATTTGTATAAATCAACAACTAGAAACAGACACCATAAGTCACTGGTATAAAGTACCGTATAAAGTGCAGCGACTTAGCAACGATTTAATCAGTCACTGGCAATCGAAGCTAGTAATTGCTGAATTAAGCTTACCTGAAGCAAACCCCTATATCGTATCTAAGCCAACCTTGGTACCGGCAGAAAAAAAACGTACCTTACCGGAGTTAATGTT
>CALJHL010000250.1 GCA_938075435.1 uncultured Thalassotalea sp.
CTTTATTACGCCAGAGTAAAGTATAAATAAATGAATAAATACGCTATAACAACCGTAATACTGTTGTTATAATGCCGACAACTTAAATTTTTTAATTTACATTTTCAGAGGTTCACTAGATGTCGGAAGTTGAAAACCGCCCTAGCAATTTTATTCGTCAAATCATTGATGCCGATCTGGCCGTCGGTAAACATACCCGTGTACAAACTCGTTTTCCACCAGAGCCAAATGGTTATCTTCACATTGGCCATGCAAAATCCATTTGTCTTAATTTTGGCATAGCACAAGATTATCAAGGGCTGTGTAATTTACGTTTTGATGATACTAACCCTGAAAAAGAAGACATTGATTTTGTACATTCAATTCAAAAAGATGTGCATTGGCTTGGTTATGAGTGGGCAGGGGATGTTCGTTATTCTTCAAACTACTTTGATCAACTATATGATTTTGCTAAAGAGCTTATTGAAAAAGGCTTAGCCTTTGTTTGTTTTTTAAATGCAGAACAAATTCGTGAGTATCGAGGCCCTCTTAATGCACCTGGTAAAAATAGCCCATACCGCGACACACCCGTTGAAGAAAACTTAGCCTTATTCGAAAAAATGAAAAATGGTGAGTTTAAAGAGGGTGAATGCTCGCTACGCGCTAAAATCGATATGGCTTCAAGCTTTATTTGTTTACGTGATCCGGTTTTATATCGAGTGAAATTTGCTCATCATCATCAAACTGGTGACAAATGGTGCATTTATCCAATGTATGATTTTACTCACTGTATTTCGGATGCCATTGAAGGTGTTACGCATTCAATCTGTACGTTAGAGTTCCAAGATAATCGTCGTTTATACGATTGGGTAATTGAAAATATTTCCATTACCACTGAACCACACCAATATGAATTTTCACGATTGAATCTAGAATATACGGTGATGAGTAAACGCAAATTAAGCCAACTTGTTAGCGAAAAATTAGTGACTGGTTGGGACGATCCGAGAATGCCGACGATTTCTGCCTATCGACGCCGTGGTTACACGCCTGGTTCTTTGCGTGAGTTTGCCAAACGTATTGGTGTTACAAAAATGGAAAATACCGTTGAAATAAGCGTCTTAGAGGCTTGTATTCGCGAAGATTTAAATGACAACGCGCCACGCGCTATGGCGGTTTTAGATCCGATTAAATTGGTTATCGAGAACTATCCTGAGCAGCAAGTTGAAACCTTAAATGTTAAAAATCACCCTAGTGATGAATCGCTAGGCACGCGTGAAGTTCCCTTTACGCGTGAGTTATATATTGAAGCGGAAGATTTTCGAGAAGAAGCCAACAAGAAGTATAAACGTTTAGTTTTAGATAAAGCGGTTCGTTTACGTGGTGCGTATGTGATCACTGCCGTTCGTTGCGATAAAGATGAAACTGGTAAGGTTACTACTGTGTACTGTACTTACGACACTGAAACGTTAGGTAAAAACCCAACCGATGGTACCAAACCTAAAGGGGTTATTCATTGGGTAAGTGCCAGTGAAAGCCTACCTGCACAAGTGCGCCTATATGAACGTTTATTTACAGTGCCTAATCCCGGTGCAGAAGAAGATTTTCACCAAGTGATTAACCCGGAATCTATGGTGTTATTAAGCAATGCTCGAGTGGAACCTTCGCTTGCCAATGCAGAAGCTGAGAAGGCTTTTCAATTTGAACGCCAAGGCTATTTTTGTTTAGACAACAAAGATGCGGGTCCCGACAACTTAGTATTTAATCGTACGGTTGGTTTGCGTGACACTTGGGCTAAAATTGGTGGTTAAGCCATTTGTTTAAGCGAAGCTAAACCAAACTAAAATACATTCAAAAGTAAAAGGCCTGCATCGCAGGCCTTTTTATTTTATATTTTTGCAAAATAACTAAATAATAATTATAAATGCTCTAATCGATAGGTTTCGCATTCGATTTCATCAACACATTCACCATAAAGATATAAACTATGGTTAGTTAACTTAATATTATTCCTAGTGGCAATATCTACCTGACGACTTTCAATAACATCATCTTCAAATTCAACAACCTTACCGCACTTTAAGCAGACTAAATGATCGTGATGGTCTTTATGCGTTAATTCAAATACTGATTTACCACCTTCAAAGTGATGGCGAGTAACAATACCAGCGTCATCAAATTGGTTTAATACCCGGTATACCGTTGCTAAGCCAATTTCATCATGCTGTTCTAATAAAAGTTTATAAATATCTTCAGCGCTAATGTGTTGGTTATTAGGATCTTGTAAAATATCTAAAACTTTAACTCGTGGCAGAGTGACTTTAAGTCCAGCTCTTTTTAATTCTTCATTCCGCTCTGGCATGGCAACCTTCGTTACTTGAAATTAAGTAGTGAAATTATAAGGGGTTATGACGGGAGTGAAAAGACCTAAATGATAATTATTTTCAAATGGACAAATTATTATTCCAAAAGGTGATTAATCATTATTTTAAATGGACCAACATCTACAAAAAAGCCTCGATTAACGAGGCTTTATAAAACTTAATAAATCACCTAAGTAATCGATTAATCTAATAATTCAGCTAAACACATCTCTTCGTTTAGCTGTTCAAGCCAGGCATCAACACGAGACTCGGTAAGCTCAGGTTGACGATCTTCATCAAGTGCTAAACCGATGAAAGTATTCTCATCAATTAATGCTTTAGATGCTTCAAATTCATAGCCTTCGGTAGACCATTGACCAACAACAATCGCACCTTTAGATTCAACGATATCGCGCAATGGTTGCATTGCATCAACAAAGTATTCGGCATAATCTTCTTGATCGCCTAAACCATAAATAGCGATTAATTTGTCGTTGAAATCGATTTCTTCAAGTTCTGGTAAGAAGTCATCCCAATCACATTGGTTTTCACCATAGTACCAAGTTGGAATGCCGAGAATAATTAAATCAAATTCAGCGATATCTTCTTTGCTACTTTTTGCAATATCTTTAACTTCAACGTTCTTTTTACCCAGTTTTTTCTGGATCATTTTGGCTATAGCTTCAGTGTTGCCTGTATCACTACCAAAAAAAAGTCCGACTGTTGCCATGTTAAAACCCTTTAAATTTTATCTGTTGCTAATGCATCAATAATCAGTGCCTCAATGAGCTCACTGCGGCTGACGCCTTTATCTTTAGCTAGACCATCTAGCTGGTCAAAGACTTCGTGGTGTAGTTTAAACTCTACCCGTTTTAAGCCTTTGTTTTTGTCTCGTTTTACTTGATTTCGTTTGTTGATTTTTACCTGTACATCCCTTGGATAGGGATTGGTCTTTGGACGACCAGGCCGTTTTTCATCAACAAATAAATCGAAAGTAGTTAAATCTGCTACTTCTTTAGCCATAATTTTAACCTAAACCATTACTTTCCCATATGACCTGGATCACACCTTTAGCAATAAAGCCGGCACAGCCAAGAAATAATACAAAATAAACGATTAATTTTCCGTTTCTAGGTACGTCATTTTTATTCATCACATCGTGTATCGACATGCCAATGAAGAAAAAAATCGCTAAAAAAAATAAATTTAAACCAATTGTTTCTATTAATTCAATATTTTCAGCAAGCATGCTGCACCCTTAAGTACCCACTATAATAAAGTGGCTATTTTCGTTTATAATTGCTATCTAAATTTACCGCGGCACTATAGCACAACTCAATGTAAAAAAGCACGCATAATCCAAGCGCTATAAGACATTTTATAGTGGTAAAACAAATAATTATTTGAGCTTGAAAATTGCAATTAGCTCTGTAAAAAATCAGTCACTATTTTATTGAAAATGACCGGCTTTTCAGCATGTAACCAATGGCCAGCACCTTGAATAATATGTGCTTTAGAATTCGGAAATAGTTGTACTATCGACTCTCGATGAGCGGCGCTAATATAATTTGAATTTCCGCCTTTAATAAATAAGGTTTTACCCATAAATGGCGTGTCTGATTGCTGGCCCTTAGCAATTTGGTCATAGTCGTTGGCAATGGCAGCAATATTTACTCGCCAATATAAACCTTGCTCATTTTTTGCTAAGTTTTTTAGTAAAAACTGGCGAACACCGGCTTCAGGAATCGCTGCAGATAACTGTTCATCGGCATCGCGGCGGTTGTTTACAGTACTTAAATCAATCGCTAATAGCCCTGCAATTATTTGATTATGATGTTGTGGGTAGAGCACTGGTGCAATATCCGCGACAATGAGTTTGTTTACTCTTTGCGGTTGACTTAACGCACATTGCATTGCTATTTTTCCGCCCATGGAATGACCTAGAAATGCTGCATTTTCAATATGCAAATGGTCAAGTAAAGCAAACACATCTTTTGCCATCTCTTTATAATCCATTGACTTATGATGAAATGACTTACCATGGTTGCGCACATCAATACTGGTTACTCGATAATCTTTTTCTAAAGTTCGAGCAATCATATTAAGATTTTCTAAGCTGCCAAAAAGACCGTGTATTAATAATACATCTGCACCTTCGCCTCGTTGCACAAAATTTAATAGCGGGGTTGTTGTTGAGGTCATAATTAAAGGTCCAATTGAATAATATCGTTATCGCTATTTTAATGATTTAAAATGCTGTGAGCAATGATTGTCGATTTTATCCTAAAAAAAAACAAATCAGTACATTTGAGGGTAGAGAGTTACAGTTAAGAACAGTATAATCATAAGCTTTTTAAGAACCTGACCATTGGACATTGCATGAAATCCATTGAAATTGATGAAGAACTTTATCAATACATCGCCGCTAATACCAAGTTCATCGGCGAAAGTGCTTCAGCTATATTAAGACGTTTGTTAGCGGTTGACAGTATAGCGGCAATCGAAGCCAATATTAGCCAGCAAGATTCGAGTGAAATAATCACCGAAACAGAAAAGCCAATCCCCGTGACCACGGCAAAAAAAGCGGTTAATCAAGAAGAGCCGGTAGTTGCACGAATAATTACCAAGACTTCAGGGCAAAGTATTTTTGATTTAATCAATAAAGAAGAACTGGCAATGCAACGTGGTGCCGTTGGTCGATTTTTGTTAATTTTATCTAATTTAAATCGAGTACATCCTAATCAATTTGATGCTGTACTTGATATACGTGGCCGAGACCGTTTGTATTTTGCAGGATCTGAGACGGCGTTACTTGAAAATGGTAGTTCTACTAAACCTAAGCAAATACCGGACTCAAACTTTTGGGTGATAACCAATTCAAATACCACCAAGAAAAAGTTGATGCTAACTGATGTTGCTAATGTGCTGGGTTACAGTAGTGAAGAAGCCGAAATTATTCGTGATTTTCTTTAACGAATAACGATCAATTAATTGACAGCGTTAGCTAAGACTTTAAAGGAATATTAATGAGCATACATCCACACGCCGGTAAACCGGTAAGACCCGAAGATAGAATTAATCTTGGCCGTTTGGTCACTGATTATTATTTATTTCAACCCGATGTAAAAATTGCCGAACAACGAGTTAGCTTTGGTACATCAGGGCATCGTGGTTGTGCCAATAAAGTAAGCTTTAATGAAGGCCATTTGTTGGCAATCTGTCAAGCAGTAGCTGAATATCGAAATCAGCAACGCTTTACCGGACCATTATATTTAGGTAAAGACACTCATGCCTTGTCAGAGCCAGCATTTGCAACGGCAATTAGTGTATTAATTGCCAATGGTGTGCCAGTAGTTATTCAGCAAGATGAAGGCTTTACGCCAACCCCAGTGATTTCTCGACTTATTATTGTTCATAATAAAAACAATTCCGATCAGGCTGACGGTTTAATTATTACCCCTTCCCATAACCCACCAACCGATGGTGGTATAAAGTACAATCCGCCTCATGGTGGCCCAGCTGAAGGTGGTATTACTAAACTTATTGAAGAACGTGCCAATGAGTTATTAGCGAATAATTTAATTGATGTAAAGCGCATAGATTTTACCGATGCGATGCAATCACCATTATTACAGAAACAAGATTTTATTCGGTTTTATAGTGATCAGTTAGCTCAAGTTATTGATATGAAATCGATTAGTGACGCAGGTATTAAAATTGGTGTTGATCCTCTCGGTGGTTCAGGTATTCATTATTGGCCAGAAATCGCCAAGCAATATAACTTAAATATTGATGTTGTTAACCCAGTAGTTGACGCCAGCTTTGCATTTATGCCGTTAGATAAAGATGGCAAAATTCGCATGGATTGTTCATCGCCTTACGCAATGGCTGGGTTAATCGCCATGAAAGACAACTATGATGTGAGTGTTGGTAACGATCCTGATTTTGATCGTCATGGTATTGTGACTCCCCAAGGCGGATTAATGAACCCCAATCATTACTTGGCTGTCGCTATTAACTACTTGCTAACCCATCGTAATTGGCCAGCAGATGCCAAAATTGGTAAAACTTTAGTCTCGAGTTCGCTAATCGATCGTTTAGCCCAGAAGCTTGAAAAGCCGTTATCTGAAGTGCCAGTTGGCTTTAAATGGTTTGTCGATGGCCTAAGAGATTCTAGCTACGCGTTTGGTGGCGAAGAAAGTGCCGGCGCTAGTTTTCTTGCTTTAGATGGCAGTTGTTGGACTACCGATAAAGATGGCTTTATCATGTGTTTACTCGCCGCTGAAATGCTAGCGGTTACTGGTAAAGATGCTTATCAATGGTATCGTTTTTTAGCACAAGAACTTGGTGAACCTTGTTATGGTCGAGTGGAAGCTGTTGCATCAACCGAGCAGAAAAAAATATTAACCTCACTTTCTCAAGCGGATATCAGTCAAGATACTTTAGCGGGTGAACCTATTACTGCGGTACTAAGCCATGCTCCTGGCAACAACTCGGCAATTGGTGGTGTCAAAGTAGTGACTAACAATGGCTGGTTTGCTGCTCGACCATCAGGTACCGAAGAAATTTATAAAATTTATGCAGAAAGCTTTATTAATGAAGCGCATTTACAGCGTATTATTGGTGAAGCGCAAGTGCTGGTTAGTGCCGCATTTAAAAATGCCGGTTTATAGAGCAGTTAACTAACTCTGTACGTTAGCCAGACAAAAAAATAGGAACATAGAGTTAA
>CALJHL010000251.1 GCA_938075435.1 uncultured Thalassotalea sp.
GATTGCATCGAACGCAACGGAAATTGGAATTAACACCGCATCGATTGCATCGAACGCAACGGAAATTGGAATTAACACCGCATCGATTGCATCGAACGCAACGGAAATTGGAATTAACACCGCATCGATTGCATCGAACGCAGTATCGATTGCATCAAACGGAGCGGAAATTGCATTGATAAATAGCGACCCAACAAATGGTCAGGTTGAAGTGCTAACCGCAACTATTGGCTTAGGTGGATTAACAGTACAAGGCGCAACCCAACTTGACGGCGCGTTAAATGTTGATGGAGCGACTACAACTAATGGAATTACTAACACGGGTGATATTGCAACAGGTACGTTGCAAACAACTGGGCTAGCGACGTTAAATTCTGCTCAAGTGAATACAACACTGAATGTAGATGGTGCGACAACATTGAATGCGGGTGTAGCTGTTACCGGTGGTGATTCTTCATTCACTAGTGCTGATGGCTTGAGTAACCTAACGGTTGAAAATGGCGAGGTGTTTGCTGGAACAACCGATAGCGAGCTTTCACTATCCGATGCTGAAGTGTCATTAACCTTAAATAATGGTGTGTCTGATCACGGTTTGGTTGTGACGACAACATCCACTACGTTAAGCGGTGGAGCAACGTCCTCACAAATGGTGTTGGATGATAATGGTGCGACCTTTAGCGAAGTTGGCTCAGGCGACCCAATTACTGTAACTGGCGTAGCTGATGGTGTATCAACATATGATGCTGTTAATAAAGGGCAGTTAGATGCACTGGAAGGTAAATTACAGAATCAAATTGATGACAACACTAGCGGTATCGCAGCGGTAGCGGCTATGGCTAATATACCAGCACCTCTCCCAGGGCATAAATACTCAATGGGTGTGGGCTATGGTAACTTCC
This sequence comes from uncultured Thalassotalea sp., assembly GCA_938075435.1. Lineage (GTDB taxonomy): Bacteria > Pseudomonadota > Gammaproteobacteria > Enterobacterales > Alteromonadaceae > Thalassotalea_A. The sequence continues at coordinate 900 of CALJHL010000251.1, forward strand.
AAGGCGAACAAGCAATTGCCTTTGGTGGAACGGCCATGGTTAACGATAGTGTTAACCTTAAACTATCAGCTGGTGTAAGTGGTAGCGATGTAACCATCGGTGCTGGTGCAGGTATTAGCTGGCAGTAACGGTGTAAAATCCAACGTAAGTTGGTTACAAAAAAGGAGCGTATTTTACGCTCCTTTTTTTATGGGGTAATAAAGTGAAAATATAAAGTTAAGCTATAGCCCTATGCTCAACAGCCTATCAAGCAAAGATACTTAAGATGATAGACGTACTTTAGCCATGGCTTAAAATACAAATGTAACAGGAAGTTATTTTAAGTATTAATAGCTAGGTCTAATAATCTTGAATATTCATTTTGTACCATAGTATCTAAAATAGAATATTTTTTTATAAATTCACGATTTTTTGATAAGTGTGCAGGAAAGTTAGCTGTATGATTTTGCAATGCATCATTAAGCGCTTGTTGACCTAAATGGGCATCAAAATCGGGGTAAAAATAACCTAGTTCTTTTAAGTATTCAGAGTTATGGACTAAACCTACCCCAAGATACAAAGCCTCTAAAGAAAGATAGTTTAAGCCATTTAGCCACTGGTGGGATAAAAGAATATCAGGTTGCGTCAAGGCTTCTTGAAGCTTGCAGCGCGGGGTAAAAAAAACTTTGTCTTTAGACATTTTGGCGTTTAAGACATCAAGATTTGCAACGATATTATTTAAAAAATAGGGATTAGTTTGTAGATTCTGTCCGTTGACAATAAAGCCTTGATTAAAAGATTCAGGTGCATAGCTATATTGATTATTCAATATAGCTAATGGTATAAGCGCATTTTTTAATACGCTTATATTAGGTTCCATAATATATATATTGGGTACCTTGCGGGAGTAATTTTCATTAAAAAGATCGGGCTCTAAAAATATAGGCTCCCAAATATATGGCATAACGGATGCCTCAGTATCAAGTAGTGACTCTAAATAAGTCTTTTGATGAATGTGATGAGGTAAAATCCATATATGGTCTAGGTCTTTTTTAACGTGCTGGTAGCCATCAGGTTGAGATGACTTAGTAAATAGATCTTCCATGTCAATTATTAAAGAGTTACCACATCGAACAGAGATAATTTTACAACCGGTAGCAGAAATTAAAGACCTAGTATTTGGCGTAAAAACCATACCCATCTCAAGCGCTATGTCGAGTCCAATAGGATCGAGTGCTTCTTTAACGGATTTGATGGGGTATGTTTTATTTTTAGATAAAGAAGCTGTGTTCGAAATTGGGGGTGTTTCTGTTAACAGCGTAACCTCATGTCCTAATTGTTGAAGCAGCTCAAATAAAATAGCGATATTTTGTGGGACACCGGTTTTGAATAGAATGGAAGAATCAATTGATCTGCCTACGCTAATGCCTATTTTATATTGAGTCATAAAGGTATTGAATTTAGCCGAATATTACGTCATTAATCATCGAAGCGTACTTTTCTTGTACATCTTTATTGAGGATAGAAATTGTTTCTAAAAAAACCTTATTTCGTTGCTCATGGTCTTTTAGCTCCAATTTATGCAGGCTTAATGCTTTTTGTAAAGCATCTGTACCAAGGCGAATATCAAAGTCGGGATAAAAATAACCAGTAGCCTTCATAGGTTCGGAATTGTGTACAAAGGGAATATTGTAATAAAGAGCTTCAAATGACAGGTAGTTTAATGCATTGCGCCAATGATGACTTAAAAGCACGTCATAGTGTGTAAAGACATCATTGAAACCAGCGCGGGGTGTAAAGTAAACTTTATCTGGAGTTATCTTGCTGTTAACCGAATGGAAGTTTCGGGCAATATTGTTAAGAAAATAGGGGTGTTGCTGGATTGGGATTCCATTGACAATATAGGCTTTATGAAAAGCGTCAGGTTTTTTTCTATGCATGGATTCAATAATAGCCAGGGGTATCAGTGCATTTTTAACGACGCTTAAATTGGGTTCCATGACATAAATATTCGGCGTCTCCCTAAAGGTGAGCGTTTTTTTATGTTTGTCAGAAAGGAAAAAAGGGTTCCAGATACAGGGGCAAACACTAACCTTAGCACCTGTTAGAACTTCCATATAGGTTAATTGATGCTCGTGTTGTGGAATGATCCAAACCTGCTCAATGTGTTCTGGAATATGACGAAGGCCACTATCTTTACCATCGGTGTAAAGCAGTGTTTCCATATCCATGATAAGTTGGTTGCCGCAATGGATGCTGACAAGCTTAGCGCCTAATGCTAACAAAAATTTTCTTTCATTAGCAGGGATGATATGACCCACTTCAAAAACAATATCTAAGTGTTGTTTTTTATCGGACAATTCTTTTGCTGTAAACAGAGCGTATGATTTATCGTTCATTAATCTTAATTGCTTGTTTTGCCTTTTAGTGTTGACCAAAAGCACAACCTTGTGACCCATAAGGGCGAACAAATCGGCTAGAAAAATGATATTTTGGCTTATCCCGTTTGTGAAAAGATTACCAGCTGTAATGTCATCACGAATAGATATGGCAAATGTATATTTTTTTTTGTTCACTTTAAATCCAACTTATAAGGTTTATAAAAAATCCACAGGGTGTAAATTATTAAAAATAAATAACGCTCTAGTTTTCCATGTGTAATCCCAGCTTTTAACGGGTGCTTTATAGTCAAAAATATTAATATAGCTCTGCTCGTTATCAATTAAAAAGTGCATATGTACAATAAACGGCGCTTTAGGATTGCTAGTATCTTGATAGCGATAACGTAAAAGTTTAACTTTTTTAGTAAAGTCTTTAGAAAAGATTAACCGTTTGGTGGTTTTCTTTTTATCAATAATATTAATCAATCTAAGGGCTGCTTTATCGGCACTAATACCATTTTGGGCTTTAATGTGACGTATCGTACGGACTGAAATCCCAGCCTCATATTGACCCTCTTGGGTTAGTGGTAAGGGTGTTGAGACATAAATTTTATTATTTTTATATACGCGCCAAAATATAGGTTTTAAAAAAGCCAAGCCTTTATAAACTATCCATTCATACTCTTTCGGTGGTGTAGGTAGGTCGCCAACTATTGAAATGAGTTTTATATCTTTGTTTGATAAACTCGGATGAAGCCCAGATTTATTTTCTTCTGGATAAAGGCTGCAAGAAGATAAAAATAAAATAAGAAAATAAACGGCTAGTCGGCACATAACGTAATGGTAAGGGTTGTTGAAGGGTTATTTTTTGAGCCGTTAACGAAATAAAACATAGGAATTAAACGAAGGTGTTCGGGTAGCCTAAGTAAACACATAATTACTTATCTAAAAAAGCGTTAACGATAGCCAAATCATTTTTATTAAATGAGGGATACTCCTTACCTTGTTGGGTATGATCACGGTTTTTTTGTGCGCCGCTGCCGTTTAGGTAGGTATTTAAGGGCTGAAAACTATCTTTGGCAGGTAGATAGTGCCCCAATTGTTTGTAAACGTCTTCTTGCCTGCTAGAAAACTCTTCAGTTTTAATAAAAATTGCGTGCGGAACCTCATTTGCCATTTTTATGTAGCTACAGTACTTTTCATTCCACATATGAATAATACTTTCGTAATCCTCAAACGGGTATAGCAATAATTCACTAAATGTAAGGTTATTTGTTTCTGGTTGTTGTGGGTTCCATGTTTGTTTTCCCATGGCTCGTAACCAAGCACTTGGTTCGCGAACTGTAAAAATAAATAAGGTGTTTAAATACCTTTTTTTAGCCCACTCAGATCGTAATGGAGCGCGTCTGTGTTTCCAGCCTAAAAAATCATAGCCACGGCAAGCTACGTTAAAGTTTTGATTAATAAACTTAGTTAAAGCATTTGTTGCAGTATGGCGTTCACCAAAAATTTTAATTTGATCTATTTGACGGTTCATTTTTTGTTTTTAACGTGGTTTTAGTATTAGTTTAATTTAAAAGTATACAGTGCCGAAAAATAATATTAACAAAATCAAATTTAATTTAAACAGAGTTCTTTGCTAGAAAGTATAAGGATGATTTATAGCGATGTTAGAATATAAAATATTACTGAATTGATCCCATTTATGATTGTTTATCGTTTGCAATATACTTAGCCCTTGTTATGAAAATACTGATAATAAAAACCTCATCTCTGGGTGATGTAATACACACCTTGCCCGCACTAAGCGATGCGGCAGCGGCAATACCCGGCATTCAATTTGATTGGGTAGTGGAAAAAGGCTTTCAAGATATCCCTGCTCTACACCCAAGCGTTAGCCGGGTTATTCCGGTATCTATCCGCTTGTGGCGAAAAAATATTTTTAAATACCGAAAAGAGATTAAAGCGTGTATTAAAGATATTCGTCAGCAACAGTATGACGTTGTGATTGATGCCCAAGGCTTGATTAAGAGTGCGCTACTTACGCGTTTTGCACGCGGCAAACGCTGTGGTTTGTCTAAAAGCAGTTGTCGAGAAGGCCAATCAGCATGGGCTTACCAAACCAAAATAGACGTAGAGAAAGGCCAACACGCGATAACACGCGTTAGGCAGTTATTTGCGGCGTGTTTGGGTTATACCCTAGACGATAAACCGCTCTCTTATGGCTTACAACGCGAAGCGTTTACGAAGCTTGAGGGATTACAATCCCCGTATGTGGTTTTTTTACACGCCACTACCTGGGCTAGTAAACATTGGCCAGATACCTACTGGAAAGACTTGATAGCTTTAGCCGTAAAACAAGGATTAAGTGTGTACCTGCCCTGGGGCAACAAAGTGGAAAAGGAGCGCGCTGAAATGCTGGCGCAAACGTCTGAACAGGCGTACGTGCTACCACGAACCGATTTAAAGGCCTTAACCGCAGTGTTAATGCACGCACAAGGGGTCGTGGGGGTTGATAGTGGCTTGGCGCATTTAACGGCGGCATGCCATACACCAGCGGTTACGCTGTATGGCTCAACCAGTTCTGTTTTAACCGGAACAATGGGGCCGAATAACCGTTGCCTTCAAGCAGATTTTAGTTGCTCACCCTGTTTAAAAAAAGAATGTAAATACGATCAACTAAGCGAGGTTAAACCGGCCTGTTACCAAACCCTGCCGGCTAAATTAGTCTGGCAAACCTTGAGTGATTTAATGCCATGAGTCAGCTATCGAACATTGAAACGTGGGCTAAGCAAAGCGGCGAACCGTTAGTTGTATCAATTAATAACACCGCGCTTGAATTGCAACACGTACTTAGGCATCTAAGTGGTAAACGACTGACCTGTCGCGCTACATGGCAAGGCCAAACCGTTATCGCCAAGTTGTTTTATGGGTCGGGGCATAAGCATTATGCCCTTAAAGAAAAACTGAACCTTGAAGCATTAAATAAAGCCGGGGTAAAAGCCGCTAAGCTGTTACATGCAACCGAGCAAGCCGATGCGGCCTTGTTATTGATAGCGTATATCGATAAAGCTGTCTCCTTGGCTGACTGGTTAAAAACAGAGCCGAAAGCAGCAGAATTTAAAACTGTCATGTCGGCTATGACGCGGTTAATTTTAACGTGTCATGATGCGGGTTTTATTATTAAAGACCCGCACCTAGATAACTTTCTACTACGCGATGATCAGTTAACCTTAATCGATGCGGGTGATATTGCTTATAACAAAAGCTCAGTGAGCACGGCTGAGTCGATTCAAAATATGGCCTTGTTCTATGCTCAACTAGCAATTACTTGGGATGAGCAGACCTATCAAGTATTACACACCGTTACCGCTGATCGATCCGGTTGGGATATGGATCAAAATAACTGGGCAGGTCTATTGATTAAGCAACGCCGCTGGCGGCAAAAAAAGTTTATTGATAAAAAGGTTTTTAGAAACTGTACACCGTATATTTGCCAACAAACAGCATCACGGTTTTTGGTCGCTAAGCGAAGTTTTTATACCGAAGAAATAGAGCAAGCACTAAAAAAACCTGATCAATTA
>CALJHL010000252.1 GCA_938075435.1 uncultured Thalassotalea sp.
ATTTCTTCATTAAATGGTGAAGCTGAAGGCTGGAGCCGAGAGGTAAAATTACTAAAAGCTAAATATAAACAATTAGGTGATCTGATCATGATGATTGGCGGCAACTTAGTCGTTGGCACCGGTAACGCCGCAGATATTGTACCAAGGTATAAAAAGTATGGTTTCGATATAGTGTGTCACCAGGTGGATTTAAATACCGGCTTAGACATGCTTGATGAGCTAATTAAAGAACGAGATTTAGAAGCGAGAAGTAAGTAATGAGTTTGCTGCAGGAAGAAAGAGAAATAATTCTTAGCAATGAGTATGTTGATGACTTTGATTTTACCGAGGTTGCTGAATTTGTTAAAAATGCCAGTAAAGATCTGTTTATATCTCATCATTTTAAAAATAAGAGTAAAATGCTGGTGCAACCCCGTGGTGGCTTCCCTACCTATAAAAAGCAATTTGCACTTTACGAATTTTTTGTTGATGCCAATGTCGATGTATTACCACTGACCATAGACTCCAATACCCGACTGAATGATTACGCTACCTCAAAAAAAATGCTGCGGTTAAGTGAAGAAAACGATGTTGATATGCTTAATGGTTACCCTTTGGTTAATCATGGTTATCGCACCACCCGCAAGATGATAACCAATTTTAATAAACCAGTTAGCTTACGCCATGGTACTCCTGATGCCAGATTATTAATCGAAACCGCGATTGCTTCCGGCATTTTTGAAATCGAAGGTGGTCCCATCACCTACCTTTTACCTTATTCAAAGAATTTCCCATTGGACAAAGCCTTTTTGTACTGGAAGTATGTTGAGAGAGTTTGTGCAAACTATTCAAAATTAAATGAACCCATTAATAGAGAGTCTTTCGGTCCATTAACAGCAACTTTAGTGCCTCCTTCTATAACCATAGTTATCCAGTTGCTAGAAATGCTGTTGTCTTTAGAAGAAGGGGTAAAGTCTTTCTCGGTGTCATTTGCGCAACAAGGTTCGATGAACCAAGACATTGTTACGGGCGCCGTGCTAAAAAAACTCGCCAAATATTACGCCGCGCAAATTAATTGCTCAGATGCTGCTATTCACTTAGTGTACCATCAATGGATGGGCGCTTTCCCAATGAATAAAGACTATGCCGAACAGTTAATAAATATGTCTACTGTGATTGCCTCAATGGTCGGCGCTGACAAAATTATTACCAAAACCAGAGAAGAAGCGTCCGGTATTCCAACCAAAGAAGCGAATGCAAAAACGGTATCTAATACTCAATACACCTTAGGTATTTTAAGCGGCTTGCCTAACGTTGTCGATGAAGAAGAAGAGGAAATGTTAACCCTGCAGGTTATAGCGATTATGGAAGCGGTATTTAATGACCCCGCTGATACCTTATGGCGTAAAGTATTTAACTCAATTAAAAACGGCATTATCGATGTGCCCTTTTCACCTCACATTATAAATCACAATAATCTGATCACCATCAGAGACGCGAAAAAGAATATCCGAATTATTAAACGCGGCAATGTACCGATACCAGATCGATGTTACGCCTACGACAAAGGCCAATGTGACTTAACCAAAGATACCACCAGTATTGTCAATGATATTATTCACGATATAGGAATTATGCAATGATCAGCGACAAAAAACCGATGCAAAACAGTAACGAAAAGTTGTTAATTGATGTTGGTAGTACCTACTTCAAGCTTAGTACTTCGGCGAATATTGAACAGCATCTTAGAGATTTTAATAAAGATATTTTAGATGATTTAATGCACAAATGCGGCAAAACCATCGACAGTTTTGCGAAAGATGATGTCCATATATGCTCATCGGCAAATGGTGGTTTAACGACATTAATTATCGGCATTACCAACACATTTTCTTTGAAGTATGCCACCAATATTGCCTTTAATTCTGGCATCAATATTATTGATTCAGTGCTTTATCAAGATATTGAAGATTACTCATTGCCAAGCGACCTTGTTGATGTAGTGATTATAGTTGGCGGCATTAATTCCAATGGCAATATTTTTTCAAACAATCTCTATAATTATTTAGGTCAGTTACGTTATTCCAACATCGTTTTTGTCGGTAATGAATTGGATGCTCCAGCGATACAAGAGCACATTAAAAATATTGAAATTTTGCCAAACATTATTGATGACAGACTTCATATTGTTGAACAGCATTTAAGAGAATATTTAACAAACCTTTATCAAAAAGATATTGAAGGCAAAGAAGATATTAAGTATTTATATGATATTACTTCAAATCAAATATTTCCGACGCCCTATATCGTAAACAAAACATTGCCTTTAATTGACGCAAAATTTTCTGTGGTCAACCCCTTTATCCTACTCGACATTGGTGGTGCCACGACAGATATTCATTATTCAAAAGATTTAGTTGAAGACAATATTGTTACCGAAAATGAATATGACAGATTGGTATTTAAAAAGCTCGGGGTGTACAAATCCAAGCAATCATTAATTTTTGCTGCTAAAAACAATGAATTTGTTTATGAATTACTGATGCACTTAAAAGTAACCGAAAACATTTTTGAACAGCAAACCCCAAAGGCAACTAAAATATTAATGCAGTTGGCAATCTTTTTAGTTTTATGTAAAATTTCTCACTATAAAAAAGCCTATATCAATTTAAAGCTGCTGGCAATTAACTCCATCGTGTTAACGGGTGGCATTACCAAGGTATTAACCAGTGACGAAATTGAAAATATCATCTCGTTTTTTTATAAAAAAATATTAAATTCAGAGCACAATCCGGTAACCGTGCTTGATAGTAACTACGATATTTGGACGCTTGGACAGCAAGGAAATGAATTATGTCAA
>CALJHL010000253.1 GCA_938075435.1 uncultured Thalassotalea sp.
GCGTCCCCATCGTCTAGAGGCCTAGGACACCGCCCTTTCACGGCGGTAACAGGGGTTCGAATCCCCTTGGGGACGCCAACTTATTTTAGATAACTTAAGTGATTAAGTTCTAGTGCCAGGTGCTTGCACCGGACACAGAAAAGAGTTTAAAGAATGTGTTGTTGTTAACATTTTCTGCAATTTTTAAGGATTTATTCAATCGGCGCAGAGCTTGATTGAATACCTACGCAGAATTAACAAAACATGTTTTGTAAAACAAATTCTGCGTCCCCATCGTCTAGAGGCCTAGGACACCGCCCTTTCACGGCGGTAACAGGGGTTCGAATCCCCTTGGGGACGCCACTTATTTTGTCAATGTTTTATCTTGGGTCTTACCAGTTTTCTGGTATAGAAGGTAACAATCGATTTGATCGTTTGCTATCGATGTGAGGATTTATCCTTACGCAAAAGATGTTTTAAATGAACAATGTTTATAGTTTCTGCATTTTTATGTTAGGAAGTTTCAATCGGCGCAGAGCTTGATTGAATGCTTACGCAGAATCTACAAAACAGCGTTTTGTAAAGCAATTCTGCGTCCCCATCGTCTAGAGGCCTAGGACACCGCCCTTTCACGGCGGTAACAGGGGTTCGAATCCCCTTGGGGACGCCACTTTCTTAGTGACAAAAAAGCCGACGTAAGTCGGCTTTTTTGTGTCTGAAATTTAAAGAATCGTTATTTTTACTTGCCATTATTAAAGTCAGTTATGGCATAGTAGACTGTTAAAACTCAAGTATTATTTAATACCCTAAGGAAGTTATGCATATCCCAGACAAATGGCAAATGGACTCGATTGCAAAATTGCATGGTTTTATGAAAGAGTTTGGTTTTGCGTTAATTGTATCTTCCGACTTGGAAGCGTCTCATTTACCCTTGTTGCTTTGTGCCGAACAAGGTAAAAAAGGTGTATTGTATGGGCATTTTTCCCGATCTAATTCACATTGGCAGTCACTTGTTAATAGCCAAGTTGTGGTAGTTTTTTCTGGTCCCCATTCCTATATCTCACCGACTTGGTATGCGGTAAAACCAGCAGTACCTACCTGGAATTATAGTGCCGTACATGCAACGGGCACCTTTGAATTAACTGACAATGACACTACCTCTCACATGTTAGAGGCAACAATTAACAAATATGAACCGAGTTTATTAGACAATGGTGGTTTCATTCCTAAAGAGTTTAAAGCCAAGTTGTCTAAAGGCATTGTCGGTTTTAAAATTACAATTTCGAAATTACAGGGCAAAGACAAGCTCGGGCAACACCGCAGTAATGAAGATCAGCAAGGAGTTGCAAGGCAATTAGCAATGAGCTCTGACTACGAAGCGCAAAAACTATATCGTTACATGAAAATTCATCAACTTGGTCTGGGTAAAAAATAACTATATTAATGATTGTGGTAACTATTAACAAATAACTGTTTACTTTTCCAACATGGCTAGGTATGCTCTCCCTGTTATTTATTCTCCTCTCGTTTAATTAACCCATTATCTTTTAGATAATTCGTGTTATGCCTTTCCCTTTCACAGTCAGTCATCACTCAAAACAGTAAGCTTAATTGTTGTTTGATATCTCGAATTTTAAACCAAGTTGATTAATCAGTTTGATATGATTCGTAAAGTATTGTCGTTTTAATTTTTATTTTGAACATTTTCGATCACACAGGAATATAGCTTTTTTTAGTCATGCGTAGTTATACGCCAATAAAGAGAGTTTTATTATGTCATATACATATAAAGGACAGGTTTTTTCATTTACTTCCCCGGTAAAGTCTATTTCGGTTAACAAACTAAATATAGTTGTTACCGATAAAGCAGGGTCAAAGTTATTTGAATTTTCTGACTTAAATGATTCTAAAAGTTTTTTAGCCGCTGTTTATCAAGCCTAATTACTAGAATCAACTCAGGGAAGGGCACATATAAATGTGTCTTTCCCGCAAACATCCCCATATCATTTCTACTTATTGTTTTATAAAAATATAAAAATATAAAAACCTTACCAATTTAATTAAGCTAATTAATTAGCTTATCTAACGTGGTTCGCATTTGCGCAGCAATAAGCGGCTGTGCTGCTTTAGTGGGGTGAATGCCATCTTGTTGCATCAACTCAGGTTTTAGCGCAACACTTGCCAGAAAAAATGGTATCAATTCGCTGTTCGTTTCTTCGCTTACACTACTAAAAACATCGCTGAACATGGTATTATAGCGCAGGCCATAATTTGGTGGGATCCTGATCTCAGCAAGAAAAATGGTGATGTTTTGCTGTTTTGCTAAGGCAATAATTTGTAACAAGTTATTTTTTATTAGCTTAGGTGGAAAGCCGCGTAGACCATCATTACCGCCTAATTCAATTAAGATATAATCGATTTTGTTTTTAGCTAAAATCCCTGGCAGCCTAGCTAAACCGCCTCCTGTGGTCTCACCACTAATGCTGGCGTTGAGGATCTTGTAGTTAGCTTTGTCATTGCTTAATTGCTCATTTAATAACATTACCCAACCATCTTTTTCTTGCATACCGTAACTTGCACTTAGACTATCACCTAGTAGTAGAATAGTATTGTTAGCTAACGACTGATTCACTAATGAATTAGTCACGATCAGAATTAACCCGAGAAGCATTTTTTTTATCATGAATATAACACCTGAAATTATTTTAGATTGTCGTGGTTTAACAAAAACAGTTGTAACCGGCAGCAGTAAAGCTGAAGAAAAACACCTTACTATCCTTCAACCAATCGACTTACAAGTCAAGTCTGGTGAAAGTTTAGCGATTATTGGCGCCTCTGGCTCAGGTAAAACTACTTTATTATCTATCCTTGCCGGACTCGATTTACCAACTAGCGGCGAAATTTACCTTAAAAAGCAGCCAATGCATAGCTTTGATGAAGAGCAACGCAGTAAAGTTCGTGCCGATCATGTCGGCTTTATATTTCAATCTTTCTTATTGATTAACAGTTTGACCGCTCTTGAAAATGTCATGTTACCGGCTGAACTTGCCAATGCTGATGATGCAAAAGAACAGGCAATTGCCATGCTAAATAACGTTGGCTTAGGCGATCGGGTTGAACATTATCCTGGACAATTATCGGGTGGTGAGCAGCAACGTGTAGCGATAGCCCGTGCTTTTATTTCAAAGCCAGATATTTTATTTGCTGATGAACCAACGGGTAATTTAGACAGCCAAACCGGTGAAACCATCATTGAGTTATTGTTTGCCTTAAATAAACAACAAGGCACAACGCTGGTGTTAGTTACTCATGACAGAGAGCTTGCCCAACGATGCGACCGCCAACTTACAATGGCTGGTGGGCAATTTGTCCAGCAAGTTAACTTGATGGCAGAGGTTAGTTAAGATGCAAATGTGGGTTAAACAATCTCTACGACTCTTTCGTCACGAATTAAAACGTGGTGAACTCACCATTATCTGTTTTGCTATTGTTTTAGCGGTAGCAACGGTTTTTTCTTTGTCGGGGTTCTCTGCCCAAATTAAATCGGCATTAGTGAACGAAAGTACCAGCTTTATTGCCGCCGATAGAGTCTTACAATCCTCGCGCCCGGCAAACTCTGAACTTATCGCTAAAGCCGACGACTTTAATTTACAACTAGCAGAAATGATGTTGTTCTCCTCTATGGTTTTTGCTGGCGATGAAATGCTACTGGTTTCAATTAAAGCAGTAAGTGGCAACTATCCATTGCGCGGTGAGTTATTAATCAAGAATGCCAGTGGTCCTCAGTCAGCCCCAGCGCCAGGTAGCCTTTGGGTTGAACAGTCATTACTCGATAAGCTTAAGGTCAAGGTAGGTGATAACATTGAATTAGGCGCCGCAAATTTTTTCATCGCCGGTATTGTCGCCAAAGAGCCCGATGCATCGTTTAGTGTATTTACCAATGGCCCGCGAGTATTTTTAAATTTATATGATGTACCTAAAACTCAAGTCGTGCAGCCAGGAAGTCGCCTTACCTATCGTTATTTATTTGCTGGCGAACAGCAAAATATTGCTGATTACGATAACTGGTTAAGCCCACAAGTAGAAGATAATCAACGTTGGTATGACATCAAAAGCCAACAGTCGCCGTTAGCCAATGCGTTAAATCGAGCTGAAAAGTTTTTATCATTAGCCAGTATGCTCGGTATCATCTTGGCCGCGGTTGCCGTGTCAGTTGCTAGTAGACGCTATGGCCAACGCCATCAACCTATGGTTGCAGTATTTAAAGCCATGGGGGCGAATAAGTCCTATATTCGAAACTTGTATTTATTGCATTGGAGTAGCCTATCGGCATTTTCTATCGTGATCGGTTTATGCGTAGGGTTTGGCATACAATATCTAGCATTACAATACATAAGCAGTTATCTGCCGGCTAATACCAGTAGCGATAGCTTATACCCATTATTTGTCGCTATAATTACCGGATTAATCTGTGCTTGTGCATTTGCAATAGCGCCGATGAAAGCGCTTATTTCAACGCCAGTACTAAGCATTATTCGTGGTTTTAATGGTTTTGACTCTAAGACCCGATGGTTTAATCAGGTGCCTGCTTTTGTCGCTGTCTTTACGTTATTAGTACTGTTTTCACGTGATCTAATACTATCTGCGGTGTTAATGTTAAGTGCGGCAATAGTCATCACGGTATTATTGTTTTTGGGGCGATTACTGGTAAATGTTGGCCGCAAAGTTGGCTCTGGTGCCGGACAATCGTTTCACTTGGCTATGGCGAACTTAAAGCGCCGTGCGAAGCAAAACAATGTGCAACTGATAAGTTTTACTATCGCCATTAAATTATTGTTGCTGATGGTCGTGGTGCGTAATGATTTAATTGATGAATGGCAAGCGCAATTACCTGATAACGCCCCAAATCAATTTTTAATTAACGTAAATGCGCAACAGGTACCAGATGTTGAAAACTTCCTAAACCAGCAAAAAATCGTATCCAGCGGTCTTTATCCCATAGTGCGCGGCCGCTTAACCGCTATTAATGATGAAAAGCTTCGTAAAATAGCCAGTAAAGAGCAGGAAGATGGCAGTAACCAGGGCAGAGAGGGCATTGGTAGAGAGCTAAATATGACTTGGCAGCAAAACCTACCAAGTGAAAATGTAGTAACTCAAGGCCTGTGGTTTTCGACTTCGGGCAATAACGCCGAAGTGTCAGTAGAAGCACAAATTGCCCAACGCTTAGAAATAAATATTGGCGATCAACTTACCTTTCAAATTGGTAGCGAACAAATTCAAGTTATCGCGACCAGTATCCGCGAGGTAAATTGGCAAAGTATGCAACCCAATTTCTATATGATTTTTAACGATGGTGTCCTTAAAGATCATCCGGTAACTTACATTACCTCACTCCACGTGCCGCCACAAAGTAAACGCGCCTTGCAACAATTTTTAAACGCCTATCCAACCATCAGCGTGATTGATGTTGATGCTATGATCACACAATTACGTGGTGTCATTAGCCAGGTATCTCTTGCCATTGAATTTATTTTAATCTTAGTGCTTATTGCTGGGTCACTAGTGTTAGTGGCACAAGTACAAGCCAGCATGGAAGAGCGAGAGCGTGAATTAGCCATTTTAAGAACGTTAGGGGCGAAGGGCAGTTTGTTACGTAACTCAACCTTATTAGAATTTGTGGTGTTAGGTGTCATTTCTGGGTTTTTAGCCAGTATCGGCATGGAAGCTGCGGTTTATTATGTACAAACGAATGTTTTCGAGATGACCGCGTCTTGGCATTGGCAATATTGGTTGTTAGGTATGGTTTTAGGTGGCGGATTTGTTGGTTTGATTGGTTTAGTATCTTGTCGGCGCTTACTAAAACTGTCGAGTTTAACCTTAATTAGACGGACCCTGTAGATTAGTTAATCCTCTTGTTCAGCTAGTCTGGGTTATTAAATCAATAGCTGGTCAAGGGCACCGGCAAGTTGCGGGTAGTTAAAATGAAAATGCTGAGCGAGTAATTTCTTAGGAATTACCTTTTGCCCAAAAAGTAATAAGTCGGACATCTCGCCAAATAATAACTTCAGCACAAACTCCGGCATGGTGGCCAGATTTGGTCGGTTTAACGTGGCAGCTAAGGTTTTACTAAATTCGGCATTCGTTACTGGGCTTGGGGCAGTAAAATTAAAAATACCACGGCAACTAGTTTGATTCAGTAAAAAGTCGATGCCGTTGAGCATGTCATCAATATGGATCCAAGACATATATTGCTGACCATGTGATAACTTGCCGCCTAATCCCCATTTATAGGCCGGCAACATTTTACTTAACGCACCGCCATGGCTTGCCAATACGACACCAGTGCGAATGATGCATAATCGGGTTTTATCGTTTGCCAAGCCCGCTTTTTCTTCCCAAAGTTTACAAATTTCATGGCTAAATTCAGGGTGAACATCAGTGAACTCTTCATCAATTTCTATATCGCCTTGGCGTCCGTAAAAGCCAATGGCCGATCCAGATATAAAGGTCTTTGGTGGCTGACTTGAGTCAATAATTAATTTACTGATCTCTTCGGTGAGTTGCCAACGACTTTGGCATATCAAGTGCTTTTGTTTTTGGCTCCAACGTTTATTTACAATAGGCTCGCCGGCGAGATTTATTACTGCGTCATAATCGTCTAAGTTTTTTAAGTGGCTTAAACTGTTAATGATGTTGATATTTTTAGTTGGGTTTGCAAAGCAAGATAGCGGCGTTTCTTGCCGTGTTAATACCTCAAATTGGTATTTGTGTTGAAATTTATTAATAAATGCTGAGCCGATTAAGCCGGTGCCGCCAGTAATTAGTATTTTCATTATCATATGTTTAACAATTGCAGTGTTCGCAGGCTAGAGGTATTTCGCGAATACTGACTCCTTATGCTATTAAAAATAGCCTAAAGTGAAAAGTTAGCAACTTTGTGATTTACCTAGTATTTAATAAAATATTGAGGCTTGATATCAATATAAATAATTAAGTAAGTTTGTTATGGTATTAATAATTATAAAATTAAGAGTTCTTTTATGGATACAATCAAAGTTAATAGTGGTTTAGCAAAGGGCATGTTGAGCTTAGCTGCGCTGGTTATTATTTTGGCGGGGATAAAAACGGCAAGCGGTATTTTGATCCCATTTTTATTATCTATGTTTATCGCTATTATTTGTAATCCGTTAATCAATAAAGCTGAAAAATATAAAATTCCTAAATTTATTGCGGTGATTATGGTGATTGCCATATTCGTTGGTATTGGCTTATCACTGGCTGGGCTAATAGGTAATTCATTGAATGAACTCTCCTTAGTAATGCCTACTTACAAAGCTCAACTTTCACAACAATTAGCAGGTCTTGTCGATAAACTTGCCGCATTTAATATTCATATATCATCGAAACTAATCGTTGAATACTTAGATCCTGGTGCTGCGGTAGGTTTTGCTGCCGATATGTTATCTGGCTTTGGCAATATTATGGCCAATCTGTTTTTAATTATTTTAACGGTCGTTTTTATGTTATTTGAAGCGGAGAGTATACCGGCTAAGTTGCATTTAGCATTAAAAGATCCGCAAATGAAATTACAAAAAATTGATAAATTTTTAGCCTCGGTAAACCAATATTTAGCGATCAAAACGTTAGTGAGTGTAGCAACTGGTTTAATTGTCAGTTTAATGCTGTGGGCAATAGGTTTAGATTTCTTTATTTTATGGGGGGTATTAGCGTTTTTATTAAATTACATCCCTAATATTGGTTCAATTATCGCAGCGGTTCCAGCTGTTGTGTTAGCGTTTGTACAACTTGACCCGTCATCAGCTTTAGCAATCGGTGCCGGCTATATGATCATTAATACCGTGATGGGGAATGTTATCGAACCAAGATATTTAGGCCGAGGGCTTGGCTTATCTACCTTAGTGGTATTCTTATCATTAATATTTTGGGGCTGGTTACTTGGCACGGCTGGCATGTTGTTATCCGTACCGCTGACTATGATCATTAAAATTGCCTTTGAAACCTCGGGTGACAACCAATGGATATCAATTTTATTATCCGATGAGTCGGAGTCAGAAATAAAAGAGTTACAACTCGATTTAGAAGAATAGATTAAAACGACTCAAGCTGTTGTTGTCTAATTAACTAGGCAACAACCTAAGCTTTTCATGCAATGGCCCTATAACGCTTACAGCAACTTCATATATACTTACAATTTGCTGGTTAACAACTCTGGTGCGATTGGCTAAACTAAAGCTTAGTTATAATGAATGTTATTAATTTACCGAGATAACTTAAATGGCTTTAACGTTTTTAATCGTACTCAACGTGATTTGTATTTTTATTTGCTATTTTGTGGCAAAAATTAGAGGAGCTAAAACTTTAAAATGGGCTATTTGGGGGGCTATATTAGGTCCATTAGCACTACCGTTTGTTTGCTTTGCTAAACCAGAGCCTATAATCGATTCTAGCAGTTAGTTTAAAATACACCGTCATCATACAATCACTGCAAAAGAGCACCGTCTTGCCACAATGCTTTTGGGTGGGATCTCCTCCAGTATATCGTGACTCTATAATTTAGCGTATATGGCAAGCACTGGGCTTGATAGTTACATGACTGACAATGCCTTTAGGAGTCGTAATCCACTGTTTCAAGTCAGTGAAACCTATGCAACAGAAAAAGAAAAACGGCGGTT
>CALJHL010000254.1 GCA_938075435.1 uncultured Thalassotalea sp.
TTAGAATGTTATTTCTCACCTTTTTCGGTGGTTATCGCGGTGACGTTACCGTTAATAATCAAACCAATTGGTTATTACTGACGCCGTTATTTATATTAGCGGTATTAGCGCTTGCTGGCGGTTTAATCGGGCTCGATTTAAGCTTTTTGTTTGCGGTTAGCAAAACCGATACCAGCAATGAACCTGGCTGGTTACATAGCGTCGCCATCGCCACACCTTTTGTCGGTATCGTTATCGCCTACTTTTTGTATTTTCCAAAAGCGGCAATCGAGGTCATTGAAAATAAATCGAAGTTCACCGTCTTTGTGCAAAATGGTTTAGGTTTTGATCTACTTTATCAATGGTTGTTAGTGAAACCATTTTTGTTTTTGGCAAAAATTAACAAAGCCGATGCCATTGAACAAATTGTAAAAGCCATCAGTTGGAATGCCCAAACTTGGCACGAAGTGCTTAAAGCTAGTCAAAATGGTCAACTCAGGTGGTATGCCGCCATGCTCGGAGTTGCCGCGGTGATTTTATTAGGAGTATTACTATGATATTAACGCAAATCATCTTAGTACTCTTTGTTGGCGGCATAGTCGCCTGGATTTTTGAGAACCAAAAAAATAACAGTGGCAAATGGGTCTGTCTGCTAGCGATAGGGCTGAGCTTGGCTTTATTAATTAACTTTGCCAATAGCAACCATGAAATATTTCATCAATATGTGCAGCTGAGTAACATTTCTTGGATTGATAATTTTAACGTTTTTTATGCCACCGGCCTTGATAGTTTAAGCTTTATCCTGATCTCGCTAACGCTGCTTCTGGCATTAATTTGTGTGTTGGTTTCTTGGCAAGAAATTACCGATAAAGTTGGCTTTTATTATTTTAATTTAATGGCCAGTATTGCCGGGATTATTGGCGTGTTTTCGGCAACCGATTTGTTCCTGTTCTTCTTTTTCTGGGAAGTGATGTTACTGCCGATGACAGCATTAATTGCCATTTGGGGACATGAACATCGGCACTATGCGGCGATTAAATTTTTCATCTTTACCCAAGTCAGTAGCT
This sequence comes from uncultured Thalassotalea sp., assembly GCA_938075435.1. Classification (GTDB taxonomy): domain Bacteria; phylum Pseudomonadota; class Gammaproteobacteria; order Enterobacterales; family Alteromonadaceae; genus Thalassotalea_A. The sequence goes on from CALJHL010000254.1 coordinate 1,047, forward strand.
TAATGATGCTCATTGCTATCATTGCCTTAGCACTGATTAATCAACAACAAACCGGGCAATTAAGCTTTGATTATTTTGTCTTACAACAATTGTCAGTCAGCGCCGATATCGAATTCTACTTAATGCTCGGCTTTTTTATCGCCTTTGCGGTCAAGCTACCGTCGTTTCCATTTCATACTTGGTTACCCGATGCCCATACGCAAGCGCCTACAGCCGGTAGTGTGTTACTTGCCGGCGTACTATTAAAAACTGGTGCTTACGGTTTAATACGTTTTGTTATTGGTTTGTTCCCACAAGCGAGTGCCGACTTTGCGACCACGGCGAGTTGGCTTGGGGTGATCAGTATTTTATACGGTGCTAAGTTAGCGTTTGCACAAACCGATTTTAAACGATTAGTGGCCTATAGCTCAATTTCGCATATGGGCTTTGTAATGTTGGCGTTATTCTCATTCGACCAAATTGCTTATCATGGTGCCATTCTTACCTTAGTGGCGCATGGTTTAAGTAGTGCCGCATTATTTGCCATGGCGGGTATGGTTTATGCCCGTTTACACAGTCGAGATCTACAACTAATGGGCGGTTTATTTGCCAGTGCACCACGCATGGGCGGCATGTTATTGGCGTTTGTTGCAGCCGCATTTGGTTTGCCTGGCTTAGTTAACTTTGTTGGTGAGTTTATGAGTTTAGCCGGCAGCTTTAAAGCGATGCCATTGCAAGTTATTCTTGCTTCATTAGGACTTGTCGGCTCAGCCATTTATGGAATGTATTTATTTCAACAAAGTTTTCAAGGACCGGTTAAAACCAATATTATTGACTTGAGTTCCAGGGAATTACTGATCTGTGGCAGTTTGCTAAGCTTGCTAGTGATATTTGGCTTATATCCTGAATTAATTCTTAATCATTTTGAGACGTACTTTGTTAACCAAGTAAGTCAGCCGGTGCTCGGTATGGAGGCAATAGGATGAATGCTCTTGAACTGTTAGGTTTAGCACCACAAATAATTATTTCTGTGGCCATCGTCTTTCAAATGTTACTCATCGCGGTTAAACGCAGTACGGTAATTATTCAATTATTTACCCTTGGCAGTTTAATTATTGCCACCTTAACCTTGTACATTACCCTTCCGGCACTAGATCATCAGATTACTCGACTGTTTTATTTAGACGGGTTTTCGTTAGGGGTTAATTTAATTATTCTATCCTGTGCAATTACCGTCACTGTGGTGAGTGGTCGTTACTTAAAAGTAAGCCAAGAAGTTCACGACGAATACTACTTGCTGCTGATGCTATCAACATTAGGGGCGACGCTGCTAACCATTAGTAACCACTTTGCCAGTGTTTTTCTCGGGCTGGAATTATTGAGTATTGCGCTAGTAGGCCTAGTGGGCTATTTACGGCAACGACGTCACACCCTAGAAGCAAGTTTTAAATACTTAATTTTAAGCGCCACAGCCTCCAGTATTTTATTGTTTGGCATGGCAATGTTGTACGCCTACAGCGGCGAGATGAGTTTTAATGGCTTACTACCAGATACTCTTGATAAGGCGCGACAATCAGCGCGTATACTCGCCCAAGCTGGCACCGTTTTAGTGTTGATTGGCATAGGCTTTAAGTTATCACTAGCACCATTGCATTTTTGGACTCCTGACGTTTATCAAGGAGCACCAGCACCAGTGACTATGTTGTTAGCGACGGTATCTAAAGTTGCCATGTTTACGGTATTGATTAAATTTTGGTTCTTTGCCCAACACTACCTTGACCAACAATTAAGTCTGATAATTGTCGGGCTTGCCTTTACCTCGATGTTAGTGGGTAATTTGCTGGCTTTACAGCAAACCAACATCAAACGCTTATTGGCCTTTTCTTCGATAGCGCATATGGGTTACTTGCTTATTGTGCTGATGGTAACTTCGCAAAATTCAATGCAATTGGCGATGCAAAGTGCTTTATTTTATTTGATGGCTTATTGTTTAGCGACCCTGATTTTATTCACCTTTATTTGTGAAACGTCAAAAGCCAACACCGACAGTGATGCTGATAACTGGCAACATTGGCAGGGTTTATTTTGGCAATCACCACTACAGGCAACGGCGATAATTTTTGCATTGTTGTCGTTAGCTGGCATCCCGTTAACCGCTGGCTTTATCGGCAAGTTTTATCTACTCACCGCGGCGGTGACTAACCAAAATTGGTGGCTATTGGCCAGTTTAGTCATTGGTAGTGGCATTGGCCTTTACTATTATTTACGGATTATTTTTGTAATGTTTATGCCAATTAAAGGCGGCGAAACATTACCTAAACGCGGCGTAGTAGGGCAGTCATTATTACTGGGTTTAACCTTGGCATTGTTAACCTTTGGTTTGTTGCCACAACTTTATCAGTTTTATTAAAACTTCATCTATTTATTTGACTGCATTAACTAGCAGTTTTAAATATTGTACGAGTCGAAATCAGCCGCTAAAATGGCTAGAGTAAGGTGTTTTATCGGAGTCAACCCAGAGCCACTGCCTTTATTCAGAATAACATTAATACTTTCACCCGTATATTTAGCAAGTAGTTCAGCTCCTTTATCGGTCAAAGCAAAATTGTACAACCAATTTTGTGCCTTATCAGTAAACTCACTTTTTAAGTAACTTGGCAAATGGCTAGCGTCAATATTTACAATTGACATTGCTGAAAGTCTTCTTTTCTTTTCTTCGGGAGACAAATTTAACGTTTGCCCGCTACTTTCTAAGTCAGGATTATCAATAATCCAATCAGCTATAGCGGTTGCACCAGCAATATCATTACTATCATTTTTATTGCTTTTTCCATAATTCACTTTAGTATTTTCGCCATTGCCTTTAAATCCATCTAAAGTTTTAGCAATAAGTGCTCCCACGCTTTCGAAGCCATTGGTGTGGTTTACAGAACCCTTATCTTTCCCTTTTAGGTCATTCATGAAAGATTCACATGCAGATCTTCCATCTGAACCACTGCATTCTATAGTTTCTACTTTATAACCTGTGGGATCAACCCCAGACAATGGGTTATTAAAGATATAGGTATAAGGATTGACACTCTGCGTATTGGTGGGACTTTGAATGAACGGATCAACACTCAAGAAACGGCCAAGTTTAGGATCGTAACTCCGACCATTCATATGACTTAGTTATAAACAGGTTAGCTAACGCTATGAAATTTAATGAACTTTAACAATCCTATTTAAGTTCTTTTTACCCCTAGAGCCAATTATAAGACTTAATTATTTTTGATATCTAGTGGTTGTATTTGAATCTGTAGTCATCAACTTTACTAATTTAGGATGAACAAATAATTTTTCTTTCCCCGATGTTATTTCTTTCAACACACCAATATCACACAGTTGCTTTAAATATACTGAAGCCGTTTGACGTTTTGCTATATCGTTTTCAACTAAGTTACCAATACGGCTATACGGTTGCTCGAAAATTACTTTTACAAGTTCATAACTATATATTTTTGGAAGTTTATGTTGAATATAATCTGTTGTGTCTTCTATTAAACTTCTTACGGCTGCAATTTTTTTAGTTGTCCAGCGAGCAGTTTCTTCAACTGCCTTCAACATGAATAGTAACCATGGCTCCCAATCTGAATCGCTAGTGACAGCTAACAGTAAACGATAATAATCTGCTTTATGCTGAACTATATATCGACTCAAATACAGACTTGGTAATGTAAGCAACTCTTTTTCAATTAAATAAAGAATATTAATAATTCGACCTGTTCGCCCATTACCATCGGTAAAAGGATGAATTGCTTCAAATTGGTAGTGACAGATAGCCATTTTAATTAAAGGATCAATGTCATCTTCAGCATGAATAAATTGTTCCCAATTAGACAACAAATCTCTAATTTCACTCTCTCCTACAGGTGGAGAATAAATTACTTCGCCTGTTGCTTGATTAGTCAAAACTGTGCCTGGCACTTTGCGAATTTCCATTTCTACTGATTTGATGGTACTGCATATTTCAACGGTAGTATTAGTGCACAGGGGCTTTTTCGTTAGATGCTTGTAGCCTTCATATAGCGCAGTTCTATAGCGCAATGCTTCTTTAGTGGCGTTATCTGCGGCCGAATCTTCATTTGCGAATTGAAACAGCTTGTCAGTAGTGGTGACTATGTTTTCAATCTCTGAACTGTCTTTAGCTTCGAGTAAAGGTAATAAGTTTATCAATAATCCTTGATTTGGAAGTAACTCACCAGCTTGTTTTAGTTCTGCTAGTGCAGCTCTTGCAGGTATACAAGCTTTTAAGATGTTTATATTTTCTATAGCATCCGATGACGGTGGTAACAAAGGAATAGAGTTGAATGGTCTATCTGGTTTCCAGGTCATGTTTATGTTTTCCTATTTTATCGACACTTTAGATAGTTTATGTCGATAACATCGACATGTAAAGATTATATGTCGATAAATTTTGTTTTATTCGACACATGTTGATAACGTGTCGATAAAGCTTACATTATAAATTTGACTATAAATGAAAAAAGAACTTAAATGGGATTGTTAAAGTTCTTTAAATTTCATAGCGTTAGCTAACCTGTTTATAACTAAGTCATATGAACGGTCGGATCTACGATCCTACTTTGGGTAGATTCTTGCAAGCTGACCCGATAATTCAAGCACCTACAGATTTACAGTCGTATAACCGATATGCCTATGTGAGGAACAATCCACTCACTCTGACAGATCCGAG
>CALJHL010000255.1 GCA_938075435.1 uncultured Thalassotalea sp.
TACTACCCCTAATAATTTCATCAGAGATTTTAGGTTAGTTAAAGCGCAAAGTTTACTTAAAAATGGTAGTCAAATAGGCATAATCGCCTTAGATGTTGGCTTTTCTTCACAAACCTATTTTGGCCGTTGCTTTAAAGAAGCATTTAACTGCACCCCTAAACAATTTCAACAGCAACAACTTAAAACTGCAAAGCATTAATTATGTTTGCAAACAATACTTTGTTTTAACACCCTTAAATCATTGTTTTTTATCACTTGTAAATAGTCAAAGGGTAATACTTTTGGCTCGCATAACCCTAACCATGATATTGACTTGTCATCGGCAATAATTTTAAGAGCCAATTCAATCAATACACTGACTTGATCCCACGATATTTCTAAGGGTTGTTCTCGATTAAAAGGGTAATATGAGTACACTTGATTTATGGTAATTTGCTCTGTAAAAATACTGTCAAAGCGATTGGCTAAACGAGCGGCTAATTCACCGGCATTATTATCTTTTTCATAGCCAATTATGGCGAAACTGTCCTGGCCCCAACGGATAACTAAATCGTCTGGATTGCGACTGTATAAGAGTAAATCGGTAAAATTTATCAGTTCACTATTGCTGATTTTATCAAGCTGGGTAATTTTGATCATTAAAATGTATAACCTAGGCAAAAGGCTGCGCTGCACTGGTAATATATTTTGATGCATTTGGGTCATTAACTGACTTGTTTGTTCAATATAAATATCGAGATAACGACGACTTTTAACGCCGGTTAATTTATCAACGGTTGCGGCTTTTTCAAGTTGCTTATTGGCATGTTCAAGCTCAGTGTTTTTTTCGGCATAATCTTTTGTTTTATCAATTATCTGTTTTTTCAAAAAGTTTTTCTGTTGTTGCTCAATCACCAATTTTCGATTCAATATTCGGGTGTAACTTAATAACGCTAGGGCTATAAATATCACATAAAGCAAATACGCCCACCAAGTGTTCCATGGCGCAGGGGTAACCGTGATATTCAGCGAATAACCAGGACTACTCCATACATTATCATTATTACCAGCAATAATTTGTAACCTGTAATTACCTGCCGGTAAGTTGGTATAGGTTGCCCGCCTTAATTTATTGGCATCAATCCATTCGCTGTCAAAGCCTTGCATCCGGTATTTATAACGCGTTGATTCGGGAGCACTAAAGTTAAGGCCGACGTATTCAAAGGCAATTAATTGGTCACTGTAAGCAAATTCTAACTCGGTAATTGTTGATAATTTTTGTTTGAAACTCATCGCTTCATTCAGTTTTAAAATATTCGTCAATCGAACTTCCGGAGCGGGTTGATCTTTGAAAATATTTTGCGGGTTTACGCTGGTAAAGCCCTTCGCACTACCAAAATAAATGGTGTTATTGTTGGCTTTAAACACGGCACCATGATTGTATTCCATATCGATTAAGCCATGCCTTTTATCAAAGTGTTTAAAGTTATTATGTTTAGGAGAATAGCGTGAGATACCTTTATTGGAACTAAACCAAATTTTGCCAACGCTATCTTGACTAAATCCATATACGGTTTGATCTTTCATGCCGTTTTTAATATCAAAATGTTGGAATGAAAAATTGTTATTAGCAATATTTGCATTGCTTAAAAAATTAATACCAGCGGATTGGGTGCCAACCCATAGGTTATTTTCGTGATCTTGTAACATTACCCAGGCGAAGTCGCTGCTGATGCTGTTTTTATTGTTATCATCATGGAAAATATGTTCAAAAGTTTCTGCGGCCGGATCAAAGCGGTTCAGGCCACCACCATAAGTTGCGATCCATATATAGCCTAAATTATCGGCCAATAATTGCAATATATGATCACTACTTGGCGATTTATTGGTTAGCGTTTTAGCGCTCTCAAAGCGAGTAAATGAATCTTGTTTATCTAATCTATTTAAGCCTTTATGGTAAGTTGAAACCCAAATTACGCCGTTTTTAGTTTTGATTATATCGGTAATGCTATTCGCCGATATGGAATTAATATTGTCGCTTTGATAAGAGAAGTTTTGACTAACGCCGGTGTCTATATTTACTTTGAATAACCCCGAGGCTCTGGTGCCAAGCCAAAGATACTTACCATCTGCAAGTAGGCAAGTAAATCTTAACTTGTTATGAGGAAAGTTTAATTTAAGTGGTGTTATTTGATTGGTTTTAGTCGTGAGTATATAAATGCCATTCGCGTAGGTCGAAAATACCAGCTGTTGAGCATTTAATTGGCTGAAATCCATGATTAAGCTGCTGGCAATTTCTGGGTGATGTAAATCACTGTGTTGTCGAAACGTAGTCATGTTAGGGTCTAAACGACTAATGCCAGAAAAAGTACCAACCCAAATAATCTTGTTTTTGTCTTCAAATATGGTCAACACAAAATCATTGGTTAAACTATTGTGGTTGGTAATTTCATGTTGAATACGGGTAAAATTATTTAACGGTTGCTGATAAACCATTAAGCCTTTATCCGTCGCTATCCAGACTCGATTGGCGGAATCTTGATAAATGCTTTCAATGGAATTACTTATCAATGAACTCAAGTCATTTTCTACAAATTGGTAATGATTTATCTGATTATTTTGGGCGGCCATTTTAAATAACCCGCTTTCTCGAGTACCTATCCAGATATTTTTCTGCTCATCTTGGAACAGGGATTTTATTAATTTTTTTTGCGATACGTTTGCTAAATTACCCTCAGAAAGCTTTATAGTTTGTACAAAGTTTGCTTGTAAATCAAAAACTGAAATACCAGCATTAGTTCCAACCCAGATATCACCACTTTTTGTTTGAATAATGGTCTCAACAATATTATTTGCTAGACTTTTGGGGTTACCTAATTCTTGCAGTAAATGTTTTATTTGCCATTTCTGACCATTTCTAAACAGTACATTTAAGCCATTTTCGGTGCCAATCCAGAGGTTACCATTACTGTCTTCGAGTAGAGTATTAACGTTATCACTCGACAGTTGTAATTCTTTGCTTTTGGTGGTTATTCGTTGAAAGTCTTTAGTGTTTTCTCTAAACAAATTAACACCACCACCGCGAGTTGCTACCCAAAGTTGCTGAGAATTATCAATTAATATTCGACTTATTACATCGGAGCTTAATGAGTTTTCATTACTAACATCGTGATGAAAGCTTAAAAACTGATGACCATCATAACGATGCACTCCTTGTTGCGAACCAAACCACATAAAGCCATCTTGGTCTTGGCTTATCGTGCGTACTGCTTGGTAAGATAAAGGATGATCAGCGCTGAAGTTTTTAAAGGATTTAAAATCTTGAGAAAATACCGGCCAAGCTGCCGCTAAAAATAAAACAAATAGGGTAAATGTTAGTTTCATTAAAGGAATAATATATTCAAATCTGTTTCGATTAAGGTTAAAGCCTAACATGAATAGAGAATTTGCACGACGCTATTACGGCTACTAACAGTGGCTTTATTACCTTAAGTTAGCAGCCTTCTATAGCTTATTGCTGATCTACCCAATTATTTACGTTAATTTTTTCATTGGCATTAAAGTCGACGCTGGTTTTCCAAATTAATCTATCGACATCAAAATTAGTTTTCCAAATTAACCGGTCCACTTCAAAACTTGTCTTCCAAATTAATCTATCAACATCAACCCCCGTTTTCCATATTAATCGGTCAATTTCAACATCTGGTTGCCAAACATAGCCATCATCATTGTTGGCATTGTTGCCGACATGCCAAATATAATCATCGCCTAAGCCTTCGATATAAAAATTGCCATCGACATCTATATTAGCCGGTCCAGAAAAATGCTGTTCATCATTAAGATCTTGAGCAATATTTAAATCTGAATTAGCGCAATCAGTCGTTGAACTATGAATGGCATCATAGGCATTTACTACCCCTGCACCTTGTTGAAATACACTATAGGCTAAGGATCCGGAATCCGTTCTAGCCGTTCTAGCACCGGATATTAACCGACATTTAACTTGATCGGGAGTAAGAGTAGGGTTGTCTGTTAACATTAAAGCAACCACTCCAGAGACAACAGCTGTGGCTTGTGACGTCCCCGACATTTCAAAATAGCGGCCACCGTCATGAAATTCAGGGTGTTCAGTCACAATCAATGAATCTGCTGACATTAAGCCCGATAAATGTCCTCCGGGTGCGACGATTTCTGGTTTTACAAAACCTTCATAAGTCGGTCCGGCAGCGCTAAATGTGGCTAATACGTCATCACCAGCATCATCCATGGTGTAATTATCGGTCATTGCTCCAACGGTAATAATATAGGGTACATTCCCTGGGACGCCAATGGTCATCGGGTTTGGTCCGGTATTACCGGCTGAGGTAACAACCACAATACCGGCTTGCCATGCTTTCATTACCGCTTGATTTAATGGGTCATCCCAATAATTGGAACGTACTGGACCACTAAATGACATATTTAAAACCCTTAGGTTTATTTGTTCTTTTACTTGTAGTGCCCAATCAATGCCACGGATAACGTCGGCATAAGTTGCTTGACCGTTAGCATCAAAAGCCTTGATGCCGACAATGGCGGCATTTGGTGCAACACCGTAAATTTTGCCATAAACATCGTAGTCACTATTTGTCGCAACACTGGCAACATGAGTACCATGGCCACTGGCCTCATCATCGTAATTACTTACTGAATTATTAATGGCATCATAGGTGCCCCAAGCTTTATCACGACCATATAAGTCGTTATCTAAGCCGGTTAATTGGTCAAGACCTGTATCTAAAAATCCTATGGTGACAGCCTCGCCAAAATTATTCGCTCTATGGACGGAAGTCGCATTGATATAATCTGCAACCACTGCCTTGGGTTGCCACTTGCGTTTGCCCCAAGCACGCCCACCAGCTAACTTAACTTGATGATTATAATGAACTTTTACTTTTAATTTTTGTTGTATTAAGTCTAATTGCTGAGTATTTAAGTTAACCGCTAGGGCTTTAATTATGGCCAGTTGGTGGCTAGGTTGAACGTTTAATTGTTTTACAGTAGATTGTAATAGCTGATAATTTTGAGCGGAAATGATGTAAGACTGGTTCTGTTTGGTCTCTGAGCTTGTTTTAGCATGGTTGCTAAAAAAAACGCCAAGCAGTATAAAACTTACTATTAGTGTTGCTGTGATTAGTTTATTTTTAGTGATAAAATACATTTAATTCCCCGGCGTTCAACATTTTTGCAACTCATTTAAAACATTAGGGTTTAGCCAATTAAAATAAGATTATTCACTTTCAGGTAAATAGAAATAATTAGCGTTGATATGTTAAAAAATTGTTAATAATTTTATTTGCGCCATGCAACATATCGATTAAAGACCCAGTGTGTCAACAACTACCGTAATATCAGTTGATAAAGTTGGTGTTATGAAAACAGCAATATCCAGTCGATATAATCGACTGGATATTGAATCTTTTCAGTTAGTTATTAAAAGCTAACTGTAGCATCTGCAGAACAGTTGTTGGTTCCTTGATCACAGACCGAATAAGTATAAGTACCTGAAGTTCTGAACCTTTCTGTAAAAGCACCATCATTTGTAGTAGTCGTTAATAAACTTCCATTTTTATAGATGTCAACGCTGCTTGTGCTTGCCCCAGACCAAGATAAATCGACTGCATTTTTACCTTTAGATCTATAACCATTAATTGATAATGAAATATCACCTACCGGTGGCTCTACTACAGTACCACTACAGCCATTAGCGCTAAGGTAATCATTAGCGGCTTTGGCTTTTACAATACCAGCACCAAAGTAAACATCATTGCCCGCAGCTCCGCCATCTTCAGCTGTTGCTTTTAAGGCATCGCGAATTTCGGTACCAGTACAATCATTATGATTTGACCAAACTAGTGCAGCCATCCCGGAAACCGCTGGGGTCGCCATTGAAGTACCGCTCATGTAACCGTAATCAGCTGTGCCAATAGAGATATCCATTGCCGATGCCGCCACTAAGCTTGATCTATCTTCAAGAGCCGTACCTACTGCTGGAATTGTGGTTGCATTGGTTTCACCCAAAGTTGCATATAACATTCCCGCTTCATTATTAATAATTACGGCGCCAACACCACCAGAATTTTCACAGTTCAATACCTTGTCGTGGAACGAAATTGCGCCGCGATCGATAACACAAACCTTACCGTTAGCACCACCATCGGTGGCTTCAGCCGTGCCCATAAAGTAAGTGCTAGCGCTAGCATTGCCTGAGTTTTCCATTGCCGATGATGTTACAAATTGACCATCAGCACTTAAAGATGCACTGGTTGCCATATCGGCAGGGTACGTAGACAAGGTATCTACACCGCCAGCGGTTACTTCAACACAAATAGTTTCATCAGTGGTAGTGGTTTGATTTTTACCGCGACCGGTTGTCACTGTACAGCTTGGATATTGTGAGAAGTCGGCAATGTTATTCTGAGCATCATTAGCACCGATCATCATAACCGATGGGTAACCGGCAGGATAAGAGCGAACACTATTACCGTCATTACCTGCAGCAGCAACAACCAAGCCACCTGCTTCGGTAAAGGCTTTAAACGCATTCTCTTCGGTGCTGTTTGCACCACCACCACCTAAACTCATACTGATAATGTTGGCACCAGCGCTACTACATTTATCGGCTGCATATGCTAAATCAGATGAATAACCCCAACCATCGGCATTAAATACTTTTACAATATGTAAATCGACACCCGGTGCCATACCAACTACACCGATGTTATTATCTGCCGCGGCTATGGTTCCTGCGACATGAGTACCGTGTGGACCACCATTTACATCCCAGCTACCAGTGCCAGAATCATCATCACCGCTAATATTACCCCAATTAAAATCATTATTTGAACGGTCTAAACCGGAATCGATAATACAAACTTTCATACCCGCTTGGCCATTAAAACTGACCTGATCCGCTTGCGACTGATAAACCGCATAAGGGGTAATTTGCATCGTCGAGGGGTTGCCTGCGTCATCACTGTAATCAAGCATTGGCACACGGCGATGATCTTCTTCAATCGCCTGAATGTGAGGGTTATTCATTAAGCCTTTAACATCTTGTAAACTTTTACCTGTAAAAGACGCGGCAATAAAACCATTGCCATCAACTTTTAGTTCGGCGCCTAATTTTTTGGCTAGTGCTTTAACAACGCCTTTATTATTATTGTCTACTTTAACAATGTAGCGATTGTCTGCCGCTTGGGTTGTAAATGCCGAAGTAAGAGCTAAGGCGATTATTGATGTAGTAAATTTTGATATAGTCATATTAATTGATATCTCTTGTCGATTTGATTTTATAATTATTTATACGGTTGATTATTCCTTCCTAAAGCGATTGGCTTATCAACTTCCCTGCTTTTTGCCATGACTAGATACTAGCAGTTGCCAAATTGACACCTAGTAAATTTGCGACAAGTTTTCGAACAACCACGACAACAATAGTTAATATTCAATTAAAACAGCGTGTTAGGTGGGGGTTTTTGGTTTTTTTTGCGTTTATTTGTTAATAAATGTCAGTTTTTTATGAATTGCTTAATTTAACGGGCTGTTGATAATAAACCTGCTCAAGCAAGCCTGGAATGACATGCCGCTATTTTATTTCTTCACAGGGGCTTTCGTATTTGCGTTATAAACTAAATTAACATTGCTATGATAAAGGTGTTTAAAGATTAAGTCGGTGGGTCAATATTATTGGCAATGCTGGTGTTTAAACGAAACCAACCAGCAATAGAATAGCGGTCTCTGTTTGCAGGTAATACCTCATGAGGAAAGTCTTCACTTAAAAATACCACAATGGTGCCTAGCCCAGGTGTTACTTTAATGGACTCACCTGCAAATAAAGAAGAATGGCTTGATTTACTTTTATAAATGACTAACTCACCACCGTCTTCAAGCCACCAAGAGTTATTTAGGTAAACGACAACAGATAAAATTCGATTGTTTTCACCTTTAAATGCATCTTTGTGTTTTTTATAAAAATCGCCTTTAGCGTAATGTGAGAAATGACTTTCAAATGAAAATAAACCTAGGAAAAGGCGCCTATTAAGAAAGGTTTGTAAAGATTCAGCCCATTTAAGCCAAGCTTTTCCAGCGTTACTTTTACCTGTTATCCAACAGATTTCATCGCTACGAATAAAACTATTTACGGTGTGCTCGTTGTTGCGGCCAATACCTGCTTTTTTAAACATTTCAACGGGTATGCCTTTTATTTGCTCGCATAGTTGATGGCTCAAACCTTCAGGCAATGAATAGGGACGAATGCTGTACCCTTTCAAAAAAATATCATTGGCTATAGCTTCAAAAAGACTAGAGGTGTCTCCAGTTTGAGTGTTTTGAACGAGTGTCAAAGATGACCTGTCTTAGAAATTACAACTAATGTAGACTAGTTATATAGGAAATGAGATCTTATCATACGCCTTAAAGTACCAGCCAACTAACTTTAGTTGCATCTATCTAAGGTTTACCCCAAATTAGCTAAATTTAACGAGTAAAGCGCAAGTCTATGGCTTGCAACTGAATATTTATAATGCTTTGTAAACGATAGTTAATGTTATTTGGATATTTTTTATCTAAAGAGCATTAACTATTATCAAAAGCGTACCTCTAGTTAAGGTTGAAAATAAATGGGTGAACCAGGGCCAACAGGTAAACCAAAGGCAAACACCCAAATATAAAATAACGCTATCCAACCAATTAAGAAGGCCATACTGTAAGGCAACATGGTTGCAATCAATGTACCGATCCCCATGTCTTTTTTATATTTAGTCGCAACCGCCAGTATTAAACCAAAGTAACTCATCATTGGTGTAATAAGGTTAGTTACTGAGTCGCCGATACGATAAGCCGCTTGTATGGTTTCTGGAGCATAGCCGATTAACATTAACATCGGCACAAATATTGGTGCTGTAGCGGCCCATTGTGCTGATGAAGAGCCTAATGTTAGGTTAATTACCGCGCACATTAAAATAAATAATATAAATACTTCTGGCCCGGTCATGCTTAACGCTTGTAATAATTCAGCACCGTTAATTGCTAGGATAGTACCTAAATTGGTCCATTTAAAAAACGCCACAAATTGTGATGCAAAAAATACTAGGACGATATACATGCCCAACGAACTCATACTTTTACTCATGGCGTTAATCACGTCACGATCATTTTTCATGGTGCCAACCACTTTACCGTAAACAAACCCAGGAATTGCAAAGGTGACAAAAATAAAGGCGACGATGCCTTTTAGAAAGGGAGAGCCTTTGACCAAGCCCGTTTCGGGATTTCTTAAAATACCGTCGGCAGGAATAATGGTTAGTGCCAGTAAAACTGCTAACAATAGAAAAGTCAGTCCGGCATAAATGAGGCCTTTGCGCTCAAGTGCGGATAAGTGTTTAACGTTAGAATTGAGTACTTCGCTGGCTTCATTGTCATTGTATTTACCGAGTCTTGGTTCCACTATTTTTTCAGTAATAAAGGTGCCCAAAAAGGCAATTAGGAAAGTAGAAATCATCATGAAATACCAGTTGGCCTCAGGCCCTACTTGGTAATTTGGCGCTATCATTTGCGCGGCAGGTGTTGTTATACCCGCTAACAGGGGATCAATAGTGCCGAGCAATAGATTGGCACTGTACCCACCTGACACACCGGCAAATGCAGCAGCTAAGCCAGCTACAGGATGCCGACCTAAGCTATGAAAGATCATCGCGGCCAGCGGAATTAACACCACATAACCGAGTTCAGATGCTGTATTAGATAAAATTGCCGCGAAAACAATCATAAAGGTTACTAAACGATCGGAAGCGCCCATTACCATGCCGCGCAGTGCTGCCGATAAAAGTCCTGAATGTTCAGCAACACTAACCCCAAGCAACGCAACTAAAACCGTTCCCAGTGGCGCAAAGTTAGTAAAGTTAGTTACCAAACCGGTAACTATTTTTTGTAATCCTTCGGCGTTTAGTAAACTAATGACTTCAATAATGCCATCGGGATCGCGACCCGAAGAACCGATAGGGCGAGGGTCTATTGCACTTAAACCAAACCAATCAGCGACCCCACTAAAGACAATAATGAACAGACAAAACAAGGCAAACAAGGTGATAGGGTGAGGCAGCAAATTACCTAAAAATTCAACCGAAGACAAAAATCGATTAAACCAACTATCTCTTGGTACTTGCTGTGTTTTTTCTGTAATCATAAATCAGAACCTAACGAAGAAAAAAGTGAAAGTTAATATTATCATTGTCCAGTTGGCAAAAAATAAACGATTAAGTTTTAGTTTGCATTTAGCACTTGTTCGAACTTCAGCGCAGTTAATTTAGTGATAACTTTAATTACATAAAATAAGATGCCAAATAACATTAATAATGAAGGAATAGCGATTACAGGATAACTTATCAAGGTCATTTCCCCTAGTTGTTCATTAAATTCAACGGTGCCCGCAGGGCTAGTTACAATCCATTTTGCTAATAAGTAATTCATCGCTGATGAGAATACAAACGTCATCGCTAAAATAAAATTAGCTTTATTAATTTTTTGTTTAAAACGTTCCGAATTACCCCTTTCAGCGATAGCATCGTAAATTAAATCGATTTTAAATATTAACGAGTTTAACAAGAGTTTCGCTAGCAAAGGCTTACCAAATAAACCTGAAATTAACACAATAAACCCAATCGTAGCCGGAATAGCGGCTTCTTTTATTGCCAACCATTCGACATCAAGTTCAAACAGCGCAATGCCACCAGTTAACAAGGTACTTAAAAACCCTAATACTGAGAAAAAGTTTAATGAGCGAACTTTAATGAAATCATAAATACCATAGCCAATAGGAAACGCTAACGCCACCAAAAGACCAACAACGGTACCTAAATATTCTGGTACTGATAATTTCATCAAAATAACGGAAGGGATCACGATATTAAAAACGAGTTCTTTTAGTGGGTTATTTTTTTTGTGCGCACCATGGCTGTGGTGTTTGTCGGTCATTTGCTGTTTTCCATGAATATACTTTTAGTATGTGTTAATTATTAACGAAAGAGACTTCAAGCGAAATACGCTTTTATCGAGACTCTTATGATTTAGCTACGCTTATTCTATTATCGATAACTCTGCTAAAAGTATAGTGCGAGTTTATATTGAAATTTTTTATAACGCTGTTGGCAGTAATGTAGCAGAGCCGAGCCGTAAATTCGATTATTAATAACTGCTCAATTAATTATTTTGGATAATCATCGATATAATTATACCTGTCAGGCAGTTTTTTGATGATAGCTATTAGCAGGTTTTTGCTGATCTGAATATGCGGTTTACTTTCTGTCGTTTATTTGTTTTTTACGATGAATATGCCAATGTTATGTTGTCATCCTAATAAAGTTTTATTGCCCATAATGCTTATTAGGATTGCTAATTTAATTTACTGATTTTTTATCACTAGCGAATAATTGATAGGCAAACCCCAATCCTACCGAGAACGTTGTGTCCTGCTTGAATAAAGGGCTATTGTCATTTGTCGCACCTTGATGCAGGTTGGTGCGCACCCCGAGAAATATTCGGCCTTTCTTCTTCAATACCGACATAACGAAAGCCAAGTTAAGCTCAGTGCCAAGGTAGCCTGCTTTTGCGTCATAACTTGCCCGATCTGAGAGTACATCCTGGGGATTAACCTGAAATAAATAGTCCATCAACTTTTCAGTTCCCCAAACCGGCCCAATAGATCCGATAAACTTTACATCTTGGTGAAACAGCTGTTCCTGCTCATAACGCAATTGGCTTTCAAATGCATAGCCACGCTGCTTAAGGTTGGAAAAATCGGTGGAGAGCACCGCTCTATACTGAAACTTAAGCTCAAGCTGATGCTCACTATCTCGCTCCTGAAGTAGGCGATAGGTTAATTCAGGACCGATACCAAAAAGATAATCTAGGTCGTCCATTCCTTGTCGAGCTTTGTTGTCATCCGAGTCAGCATTAAACGCTCCATCTAATGACAAATCTAACGACCAACGCTCATCTTCAAACGCTTTGGCTTTAACCAAACCGCCTTCACCAGCCGTGATAAATTCACCACGATAGATAAAGTAAGGGATCAAAACTGTTCTTGAGTTATTCTCATCTGATGTAGGGTAATCCGGTCCGTTGACGCCAAACCCTGCGATGCCAACTTCCCATTTCGGAAGTACTTCGGTTTCACAGCCTAGCTCGGTAATACATTGACTACCCAGTGTTTTTGCAACAACGACATTAGACAAAATACTGAGCACTAGACAAAGGGCAATTATTTCGCAGGATTTAGGTAGTAGGTATGTTGTAAAAATTTGCATCGTATTCAAAATGTTCGGCATTTAATTCTCTTTTTTTAGCTTATATACTTTAGTACGTATGGTCTAACTAAATGGAGTGTTTTGCTTGGCTAAAATTTAAAATAATGCTCAGAATATGTGGTTTACTTAATCGCTGGTGGTTAGCATGCTGGCAAAATATGCGTCCACAACATATCAGTTCAAGCTAGGTCACACTAAATCGGTTATATCGCAAGCAAATGGATGCTGCTATTTTTACTCAAAATCGCTGCGATGAATAGTGGCAATGCTACCCAGCAGTATTGGCTTGTTCGGCAGTCGCAATAATTCCTTAATGATCATCGGTTTGAGCTTTTCATCACCAATTATAACCACCTTTGTGTGTTGATTCGCGTTAATTAGATCGGCAAAAGGTCTAAGACTTTCCTGAATACCATCAATCACTTTGACGCTATAGCCTTTGTTGCTGAATTCTAGGGCAGTTAGCCAAGATAAGGTGTGTAAGCGCTGTCCGCAACGTAGCAGCCAGCATTCTTTTAGATTTTGCTGGCGTTGTTGACTGACAATGCCGCTGAGTAATTCCGTTATCAATGTCCGCCAAAGTGCATATTGCAAGCCACGGTGAGGTCTTTCGGCTGATTTAAGTCGCAACTCAATAGCAACAAAAAAACGCTTTTTAAAGGCCGCAAACGGATTCTGTTTCAACGCGGTTGCCAGTAAAGTAGCTGCTTTGTCAGCATTAAGTTTTGCCAGCGCCTCCAGCAGGTATTCTACTTCAGGGAGTTGTTGGCTAAATTCAGTTTCAGTTGTTGGTGAGTTTATGAGCGCTTTGACGCTGCGGATTGCGACGCCTTTATCTAGCCAGCTAAGGATGGTTTTAATAGTGGCGATATCATCATCACTATAAACTCGATGTCCGGTCTCTGAGCGTTGCGGATTAATCAATCCGTAACGGCGCTGCCAAGCCCTAAGAGTGACAGGTGTTACCCCAGTCAATTCACTGACTGTTCGAATCGGGTAGTTGCTCGGTGCGTCATTACTCATGTCTTATCATCCGAATTACAATGTTAATGTTTTGTCTTGAATATATCTGTCGAGTCAGATACTCGTTACCGTTAGCAGTTTGGTTCGCCATGATGTTTGTTTAAATTTTTGTTTAATTATACAAAATATAATGCTTGTATAATTAATCTAGCTAATCTATCTTTAATTGTACAGAATTTAATTAATGTATAACTTTTTCTTTCTAAATGTCGTTGGCCAAAATAAAGATTAGCAATAAAATATTAAAGGAGCATACCCGATGAGTACTATCTCAGTATCTAAAACCTCAGCTTGGACTAACACAGAGGTAGAAAAATTTTTATCAGAGCAGTTAATTCCAGTGCGACTGTGCTGTAACGGCAATGATGGTTACCCTTTGATTTGCTCCATGTGGTATGCCTATGATGAGCAGTACCTTTGGTGTGCGGTCCACGAAAGCGCTTTGTTAAGTAAGTTATTAGCCAAAAACAATAAAGTTGCTTTTGAAGTTGCCCCTAATGATATGCCTTATCGAGGTGTGCGAGGTCATGGCGTCGCTGAATTAGTTAGAGCCGACGCTGCGGGCGTATTATCCAACCTTTTACAGCGCTATAAAGTTGACAGTGGCTCAAACTTAGCCAAGTGGTTAATGGGGCGTAAAGATGAAGAATACGCGATTAAAATAAAAATTGAGTTTATCACCTCCTGGGATTTTACCGAGAGAATGTCCAGTTAAGCGACCATAGATGAAAAAGGTTCTGATTGTTTACCATTCTCAAAGTGGCAACACGGCAAGATTGGCCAGGGTATTTTTAAAAGCATTGGCTAAAGATAAAACCCTGTCCTTACGTTTTTTAAAGGCTGACGCAGCTACCTTCGACGACATGGTATGGTGTGATCTTATTGTCTTTGGTGCCGCTGAATATTTGGGTACGCTAAGTGGCATGATGAAAGACTTTTTTGACCGAACATTTCATAGTGCTAAAAGCAATCAACAGCATAAGCCTTATGGCGTGTTCATCAGTGCCGGTAATAATGGCTCTCGTGCGGTGGCAGAAATCGACCGGATAGTTAAGCATTATCCCTTTTATAAAATATCAGAGCCGTTGATTATAAATGGCAACGCTAGTAATAATGGTTTATTAACGATAGAGAACTATGCGGTTAAATTGATTGCGTCGTCTTAATCGAAACTAGTCAACAAAAGCCGGCTATCCCAGCCGAGCGAAAATAAGATGTAGTTCACACGCGAATATTAGCCACTTGATGATTTAAAGTTGTCGGCAGTCATCTCGAGTCGATTCGTTTTCGCGCTCGACTCGAGATGGCGCAATGCTTACTTGCAAGGATTTTTAAATAAGGTTGTGATTATTTTTATTAAAAGTTTACTCGTTAGATGGATAACAACCCACTTTTAAACTAGATCCTCAGGTAAATTACTTTATCACTAGTGCAGATATTTTTGTTTATAGTGTTGCCATTGCCAGTGATTATTTAAATTAAGGCAAACTTGTGGACTAGTAACGTTAAGCCGCGCCTTATCCGATAGCGGGATCATTCTTAACTGGTGGTCGAGACGGGCATTTTTTGAGGCCAAATCAACGGCCATTAGTTGCTTAACAACCGCTTTAGATAACAAAACTGGATGGCCTCCACGGCCTTTAAAAACAGGCGAGACGAGTTGTTTGCCTTTAAACTTCCGATGCAGAGCAAACATTATGCTATTTTTTGGAATGGGAGTATCAATGGCGGTCAGCAAAACATGAGAGGCATAACGAGTAAGTCCCGTTAATGCTTGCTGTAATGTACTAAAAGGGCCTTTTTGCGGAGTGCTATTATGGCGCTGTTGCACAACTGAGCGAACATTGGCTAGTAACTGCCTTGGCCGATATCCAGTAGCCAATACAACTTGTCGGTAGCCTTGTTCACGAAGTAAAATAACTTGTTGTTCAAGCCAACTAATGCGTTTGCCGCGAAATATTAGTTGTCGACAGCCTTTATGGATACGGCCACTGCGACTAGATTTACCTCCCGCTAAGATAACTGCAATTTTCATTATTTACTCAAAATTGTAAAAAATTTACTTTTTCAATTTACTGGAAAACGCTAACTAATACCATTCTCCATAAAATTAATTTTTGTTCATGACCCTAGTTTTACCACTAAATTTCGTATTTATATTGAAATTTAGCATTGAAACTTGCATTGATTTTAAAGTTTATCTTTATTTTTAGGGCCGTTAGATAATGATATTTTCAATATTGTATCTTTTATTATCTGATTGAATTTAATGGTTTTAATTTTAAATTCAAATTTAAAATTAATGTTTTATTAATTTATAATGGCTGGTAGGTCCAGTATTGATAGATATTTCTTTGATTTAGATCAAGTCTTTGGGAATTTAATTGAATAATTATTAGCTGTACAAATGTTCAATTAAGTTGAAGTAAAAAGTTAACCATAAAGAAAACTTCAACAGGTAGAAACCGTTTTTACTGTTGCATTTTGACAATTTTTTAAAGGAAATTTGAATTATGAATAGTCGCATTTTGCCAGATTTTGACATGCTAGTTCCTCAGGATCTAGATGAAACTCTGGAGTTATTAGCCAACTATCAACAAACAGCCAATATTATTTCGGGTGGTAGTGATTTAATTGTTGCAATGAAAATGAATTTAATTCCAGAAACGCTGATCAGTATTTCAGAAGTGTCGGGTTTAGATTACATTGAATACGATGCCAGTACGGGTCTTCGAATTGGCGCCCGAGCAACAATTAGCCAAGTATTAAATCACCCGAAAATTCAGCAATATTATCCCGCTCTTATCCATGCTGCGGAAGTGTTTGCAACGCCGCAAATTCGAAATAGTGCCACCGTTGTCGGTAACATTTTGCGTGGTTCACCTGCAGGTGATTGCTCATGTGCCATTATGGCCTTGGGTGGCAATATGGTCTTGCAAAGTAAAAACGGCATTCGCCTAGTGGCGATTGAAAACTTTTGGACAGGCTATAACCAAAATGCCTGTAAAGCCGACGAGTTAGCCATTGAAGTCGCTATTCCAGTTGCAAGTCAAAGTCGTTCAGCCTTTAAACGTATTACCCGTGTCAATGAAGATTTAGCCAAGCTAAATGCTGCAGTTTCAATAAAAATGGATGGCAACAAAGTTCAATCTGCACGTCTTGCTATGGGCTGCGTTGGTCCGGTAACCCTGCGACTCACTAATACTGAAGCAACATTGGTTGGTAAAGAACTTAGTGATGAGACTCTGGCAATGGTTTCGGCAACGGTAAATAGTGATATAAGTCCAATTGATGATAAACGTTCAACGAGTGAATACCGTAAAGCAATAGCTGGTGTGGTTATCACTCGTTTGCTTAAGCAAGCTGTGCAACAAGTCGCCTAGTAAGGTTCGGAGATCAAAATGAAAAAACGTATCGTAAATTTAGTGATTAATGGTGGTGAATATACTGTTAATGTCCCTGTTCACCAAACCTTGCTTGAGACTCTACGCGAACAATTGGGTATGACCGAAACCAAATATGGTTGTGGCACCGGTGAATGTGGTGCTTGTACCGTTATTGTTGATGGTGACAAAAGTTTGAACGCCTGTCTAACCTTAACGGCAACTATGGAAGGGCGAAATATTACCACCGCTGCTGGCCTTGATGAAAATGGTCAGTTAAGTGCTGTTCAACAAGCATTTGTCGATCAGGCTGCCATACAATGTGGTTACTGTACACCGGGAATGGTACTAAAAAGCACCACG
>CALJHL010000256.1 GCA_938075435.1 uncultured Thalassotalea sp.
GTATCTAGTAGTGTTCGCATTCGCAATGATATGGTGAGGGTTCGATAATGAGAATAAGCAATGATTTACAACAGCTTACACTTGCCCGGAAACAAAAAGGCATGGCAGTGTTAATCATGTCCATTATTTTATTAATATTAATTACTTTTGTCTCTTTGTATCTGGCTCGAAGTGTGTTGTTCGAAGGAAAAATAGTTAACAATGACTTGCGGGCAAGACAAGCGTTTGAAAATGCCGAGGCAGGACTGGCTTTAACCATGCAAACCATTAGTGATGGTAAATACTGGGATGATGACGGCATTGTGTTAGGGGTGTTCGATAACAATGGCGGCGATGGAATTAACGATGATCACGAAGGTGAGCTTACTAATGGTCGAGTATCTATTGTGGTAACGCCTGTCGTTATAAATGAACTTAATGCGTATATTATTGAATCGACAGGATTTAGTGATGATGGCACGGCAACGCGAAGCGTTACGGCAAATATGAGGGCGTTAAATCCTTTGCCCAATATTCCTGATAATCCGCTGAGTACTAAAGGTTCGGTGATCTTAGGAGGGTCAGCGACTGTTCATAATCCGGAAGGGCACAGTACAATTTGGAGTGGCGGTGACGTTGATGTGGGTTCAAATAACGCGACTCAAACTTTAATTGCCGATCCTAGTGGTGCTAATTACCCTTATTGTATGGATGACGGCAGCTGTGCAACCAAAGAAACCTCAAATCGCGATAAGATTGGCTTAGATATCATTGAGCATGACTCAGATCTGGCTAATTTAACGCCGACAGAAATGTTTGAAAATTTTTTTGGCATGTCACCAGAGCGTTACAAAGAAGTTATGACCGATATTATCATCGGCGGAATTGACGCCAAAGGTGACTGTGGTAATAGTTGGAATGGCTGTGTTGATGGATCGCAAAATGACATCATTTGGTACGATGGCAATGTTGATGAGAATGGTGGCTCGATGGGCTGTGCGGTGCCAGTTCAAGGCAATAATGTGTGCGCTAAAAACGATGAGAAACCCTCTATATTAATTATTGATGGAGATCTTAATTTAGCCGGTACACCACATTTTTATGGCATAGTTTTTGTTATGGGCTCCATTACGGGTAGCGGTAATAGTACATTTCACGGCGCGTTAATCACCGGTGGAGATGTAGTCAATTCAACCAGTGGTAGTTTAGATGCACATTATAACTCAAGGTTACTAGTTAAATTAACCGAAAGTGGGCCCAAAGCAGTGGGCGCCGGTAGTTGGAAAGATTTTTAATGGGAGAGCAAACCATGACGATACAAAAAAATAACGGCATCGGGTTAATTGAAGTGTTAGTTGCCTTGGCTATAATGGCTGCGGGCTTACTGGCAATTGCCAGCTTTCAAGGGAGCTTGCTCAGTGAGAGTAGCGCCAATAAAACTCGCGCCGAAGCGATAGCGATAGCACAGCAACGTATAGAACAAATTCGTAATTATTCAGGTGAAGCCTTTAATCTAGATGATTTTAATCTCCTATATGCCGATATTAGTGCGGGAAATTTAACCGAAGTTGATGGTAATAACGCTACTTTTAATCGCACAGAAACTATTTTTGAAGCGAATGACGCCAAGGGAGTTAGTGTAACCGTTGCTTGGCTTGATGCTACAGGAAAGTCGCAAAGCGTTAATTTAGAAACTGATATTTCTTGGGCATCACCGAGTTTGAGCGGCGAGCTAGACAATGCTCAAAATCAAGAGATTTTAGTTCGCTCTGCCACTGGTAGAGCCGAACTAGGTGACGGTAAAGTTGGAGATAATGAACAAAGTACTGGGATTTTAGGTGATCTAATAGGAGTAATTGACCGAGGTGATGGTGACTTACGTTTGGTTAAAGGTGATGATATCGTTTTAACCTTAAAAGATGCCTGTTTACTTGATGATGAAGGGGCACGGACCGAAATTCCTTGCACTGATTTTGTTGAAATTTCTGGCCGAGTGTTTATCGACACTGTAACTAATCCGACGAACCCAACTGATGTGTATATTATTGCCTCTGATGCAGCTTATTGTCAGCGTTATTACTTTACCAACCAGTATGATGAATTTGGCGATTTAATTAGTAGCGATGTGCCAAGTGATATAGCTGATGTCAATGTGAGCGATTTAGCCACCCCGAATGGAGATTATTCTTATTATAATTACACTTGTTATTTAGGTGGAGGTTGGCATGGCAATATTGGTTTAATTGTTACCGCTAAAAATAACTCGCAAGACACAGTGAAAGCCTGCCTTGGAGATCCTAGTTCAGCGGATGCATTTGCTGACCCTGAAGTGGCGATTCGCCGTGTTTACCGTGGTATGGCGTTTAAGTATACCGATGCCAGTGAAACTGAAATTATAAAAGATGCTCAAAACGAAATACTTTATTATTCTGTTGGCGTAGCAGATGCATTGAAATTGCCAGATCCAGCCGCCGAGACTAAGGCTCCACATGATTTTGTTGTTGCCAGTATTGCCAGTAATGATGGTAGTGAATGTATTGATGGCGGCATTATGGTGGGCGTAGATGCTGGAGTTAATGGCGAATTGTTGTTTGCTGGTAATCCAACGTCTTTTTTCTGTTTAAATCAAAACCCCTTGTATGTGGATAAAATAAAGCTTGATGCGCTTGGCTACAGTACCAATGAAGTTTGTCCATTCGACCCAAGTGACCCTCCTAATCAGCGTCATGTTATCAGTGGTGAAATAGTTATAACTGCAGATATTAGTTTGGGGGAAAGTGTTAATGCAACGACAATTAATACTTCCGATGGGCCATTAAATTGTAATTATAGCAATTATGGTTATGCCGATGGTATTTTTACTATTGCCTACAGTTGTGATGTATATCAATGGACTAACCCTTGGGGTGGTTATCTGCAAATAAACCCAGACTTGACTGAATTTAGTTGTACTAAATATCGTGATTATCTCTCGGGAATAGTGGGCGATACGAATGGCATAAACTTTAATTGTGCTACGAATGTCGACGATAGTGAATATGGTAATATCCTGGTTACCGGAACAAACACAGCAGGTGTATCTGCTATTTCAATAGTCGGAACAATTAGTGACGGAAGCTCGGACGATCAAGCCTATTGTCAACCAACAATTAGCCCTTCATTCACTTGCGTTACTGATAATTTTAAAATTATCGATACTTGGAGTGGGTCAATCACATTAACTGGTTCTAAGTTGTGCGTTGCAGTTACCGCATCAAGTGGTACAGTAACCGTTACTGAAAATACCGGTTCGACTAAAAGTACAACAATAGATATAGCGAATGCTTCTCCTGGAACAATAGTGGTTAAAATAACAGAAGAGTCTACAGGAAATGTCAAATGTCCATAAAAATACATCGAGGTTTTACATTAATTGAACTCATGGTGGTGATTGCCATTGTGGGGATTTTAGCAGGCATTGCTTACCCTTCATTTAGTGATTCTATGATGAAGTCCCGTCGTACCGATGCTAAAACGGCGATGCTTAGCATTGTGCTATCGCAAAGTAAATTGCGAGGCAGTTGTCGAACCTATGCTGGCACTATTGGCGCTGCCAACAATTGTGCTAACTCAACGGTTAAAGGTCTAAGTGCTAGTGAAAATGGCTATTACACTATTGCTCTTAGTGGCAATACCGGCAATGCTTATGTACTAACTGCTACGGCGCAAGGTGCACAAACTAAAGACACAGCATGTACGCCGCTTACTTTAACCATCAATGCGACTTACCCGAATGGCAATAAACTGCCAAGCAGTTGTTGGTAAGTATTTAGCTAATCGTCTATTTGCTTTATTAATAAAAAGGCCAACTTATAAGTTGGTCTTTTTGTATGTTAAGTAGATGGATGTTAGTCGTATATAGTTGGGATGGGTTGGCGTTTATGTTGGGTGTTGTTATAGATGGTCACCAATTTATTAGCTACTTCATCGCTTACGGTTTTAGCTTCTAAAAAGTCATCAATATTATCGTAACTAAGTCCTAAGGCGAGTTCATCTTCTTTACCTGGATCTAATTCTTCCAAATCTGCAGTTGGTGCTTTAATGATTAATTGCTCCGGTGCACCCAGTGTTTTAGCTAACAACCGAACTTGGCGTTTATTTAAACCAAACAGAGGCGCTAAATCACAAGCGCCATCACCCCACTTAGTATAAAACCCGGTGATGTTTTCTGCACTATGATCGGTACCAATCACTAACCCACCAAGAATACCGGCGATATGGTATTGCATGATCATTCGAGTTCTGGCCTTTACATTACCTTTGGAAAAGTCGATTTGAGCCGCACTGGCCTCAAGCAGGCCACCATCGCTTAATGCATCTAAGGTTTGCTGATGGACGGCGTTAGCCGCGTCGGCTATGTTGGTGGTTAAACA
>CALJHL010000257.1 GCA_938075435.1 uncultured Thalassotalea sp.
GGATTAATGTTTTTTGCGGTTGCTCATTATTAATTGCTGGCGCTTCGTTTTGTTTACTCAACTTATAGCCTTGCTTGGTTACAGCTAAAGGCAAGTGTAGGTAAGTTGGTGGGCTGATGTTTAAGGTATCGAACAAGGTTAATTGTCGTGCTGTAGGTTCAAGTAAATCACAACCCCTAACGACCTCGGTTATACCTTGATAGATGTCATCAACCACAACCGCAAGTTGATAAGCAAATAAACCATCACGGCGATGAATAATGAAATCTTCTTTTGCTAAGTCTTTATTAACATGCACCTGGCCCTGAAGCTGATCAAAAAATTCACTATGCGGGTGGTGGTTCTTCAGGCGCATGGCATTACCCTCTTTGGGTAATTGTAAACTTCGGCATGTACCTGCATAAATGCCGGCATTTTGTTTAATTTGGCGGCGAGTACATTGACAGTAATAACTTAAATCAGAATCTTGCAAGTGAGCCAGTACTTGTCGATAAAGCTGCGCTTGTTGACTCTGATAAAGAACCTCTTCATCCCAGTGTAAGCCATAAGCTTCTAAAGTGGTTAAAATTGCTTTAACAGCCCCTTCTTGCTCTCTTGGTGGGTCAATATCCTCAATCCGTATTAACCATTTACCTTGTTTGGATTTTGCCTGCACAAAGCTGCCTAAAGCCGCAATTAATGAACCAAAGTGAAGGGATCCTGAAGGTGAGGGAGCAAAACGGCCACGATATGTTGTCGGTGGCCGTTTTTTTAATGGAGCTTGAAGGTTTTGCATGGTGTGGGGTTAGCCAGCCATTTGACGCTCTTTTATTTCTGCTAAGGTTTTGCATTCAATGCATAAGTTAGCAGTAGGGCGTGCTTCAAGACGCTTGATACCGATTTCAATACCACAGGTATTACAGAAACCAAAATCTTCGTCTTCAATAAATTGCAAAGTTTTTTCTATCTTTTTAATCAGCTTACGCTCTCTATCACGAGTACGTAATTCAAGACTGAATTCTTCTTCTTGTGCAGCACGATCGACAGGATCTGGGAAGTTAGCTGCCTCATCTTGCATATGAGTAACTGTACGGTCAACTTCTTCACGTAACTGAACGCGCCAAGCTTCAAGTATTTTTTTGAAATGCTCTTCTTGAGCAGGGTTCATATACTCTTCACCAGCTTTTTCTACATATGGGCTTACGCCCGCTAGTGCCAAAATACCGATGGCTTTATTTGCTTTGTTTGTCGGCATGCCGAATCTCCTGATACAACCTAATTCGAAAGCGATTAATATTGAATATCTATAACAGAATGTTTAAAAGGTAGCAATCATTGCACCATATATTTATCTATTATTTAAATCAGAAACACACTTTGTCTCAAAGAGGCTATATAAGGGCTAGTATGTTAAATATCAAGGAGCGCTTGAAAATAATTCCAATATAGTTATTAAGGCCTAATTGCGGCATCCGAATGATTTTTTAGTTTTTATTTGCGTACGAAGAAAATGCCAATAAAAACAATTAATTGCAACTTGTTGATAGCGACAATTAATTTAGGGGAAGATTCTATAGCAAATTTTTTTATTTATCAAAATTAAAATTAAAATTAAAATTAAAATTTATAAGTGTTCGCGAGGGGCATATTTAACTAAGTTTTAACATATTTTGTTACATTTTTTTGTCGCCTCTTAACGAGATATTTATATTGACTCTGATCTTTTTCTAACCATAACAAGCTGGCACTAATAATAAGTAACCACCAAAAATACCTAGCAGCAATTGGCATTGCCGTTAATTCAGTTGTGACATTGCGATTAAGGCCTGAATTGTTTTTTATATAACTGGCAGTGGCCGTCAATTTTTGCTGTTGCTGCCAAGTAAACCAGTCGGCTTTATTGCTGGCATAGATAAATTGACTGGTTAAGGTTTGCTGGGAATTGCCATCCAAAAGCAATAATTTATACCAACCGACATCTTGTGGCCAATAGAAACCACAATAATGGCCAGTTACAATTTGGCTGCGATTTAAAGCGAGGTCTACCGTTTGCTGACTGGCTAAATAAGTCAATTTTAATGCTAGGTTCGGGCTGCCTGCTTGGACACAAATTTGTTGTTTTTGTGTCGCCAGTAGCGGCCTTGACGATGACGCCGTAAGAAAGCGGTCGCTATTATCTGGGCGACTAAGCTGGCTAATAATATAATGCCAATAATGACTGTAAGTAACTATCTCACCTTGGGTTGCCCAGCGAAATCTTTCTTTTAATAGCGACAAAGATACCTGTCCAAGTCCTATGGGCGTGGCAACATTTAACACCCTATTTTTGGCTTGAATTAAGACATTGCCATACTCGGCATCGATACTGGCTGAAAAAGACTCTAGCGCAACCTCATTGGTCTTCTGTAAATCAGTTGCTGTCGTCCAGCTTGGATAAACTAAGCTGCTTTCTACTTTACTGCTTCTCAGCGTAAAGCGGTTCAATAAAGCAGGTGATTGCTTGCTAAAACTGTCGATTAATTGCCTATCCGCGTAAATCATCACGCCTAAGCCATCGTTAACTGCTTGTTCAAGCCATAATTGTTGTTGCTGGTTAAGGTCAAGTAGTGCTCTGCCATCAATGATTAATAAGTCGTGGCGGGCCAAAAGTTGTGGATTTAATTCAGGCTGCAGTGGCTTATCAACATTAATTGCTTGAGTTAAATATTTACCGGTAGTTATTTTTGTTAAAATGACTAATTGTGCATGTTCTGTACTCGCCCATTTCGCCAAATGCTTAGTTTCAAAAGACGGCGCAGATTGCAATACCAGTATTTTAGCCATTGACTTAGCACTGACACTAACGGCTAATTGCTGGCGTTCGAGTAGCTGACCTTTACTATTGGTAAGTTCTAGCTGATATGAGTATTGGCCGATAGTTTTTGGTTGGCTGCTAAGTTGCACAGTCTCACCCGGTAATAATTGTTTTTCTACTAAGGTAAGCCCGGCTAAATCTTTTAATGTTAGTGTAGCAATGCCAGCGTCTTGCCGGTTTAAATAGCGGCCAGTAAAGGTTAAAAATTCTCCTAAGATCAACTGTTTGTTCCAATGTGCTGAGACTAATCCAGGGCTGTTTTCAGAGGCATTAAAATCAATCTCCAGTGCCGTTAGCTGCTGTAACTGCTGTTGTTCTAGCCCATAACCGAATAGGCTTAACTTTTTTAGGTTAGGGTGTCGTATCAGTAATTGTTGCGGGCTTTGGATAACCGCAACGCTATCATCAGCCCCTTGTAGGTGTTGATCTAGGCGATAAATTAATGGCGTTTGAAAATTAACCTTTTCATTAAAACCATCGGTTAACAACACCGCAGACTGTTGAGCTGCAGATAACCAGGCCGGTTTCGTTATTAAACCAATGATTGCCAGCGTTGCTAAACAATTAACAATGACAAGGCCGCTAAACCGCCAGCGATGTTTAGGTAGTAGTCGCTGTTTGAGAAAATAACCGGTCGTCAATAACGAGACAAGCAATAAAACCACCAGCAGCAATTGCCAGAATGAATCAAGGTTAATAATGAGTTTACTAATGGTCATTATAAGCCCCCTGTGCACGTTGTTGTCTCGGGTAACCTTGCTGGATAAGTTTCATATGGCGTTGTAAATAAGCTTTATAGAGTGGCTGAGTTTGATTTACCGGCATTTGCTTGTTAGTAGGCAAGGCGCTTGCCGGCGGCAATAACTGCCATAATTTGATGACTAACTGGTCGATGCAATCGTTGCATTGACCGTTGTGCATTAGTGTTGCAATTGATTGGCGGATAATAATTTCTTCTAGAGTCGCGGCATGTTTTATTAATTGTGGTTGTGTTTGCGCGAGTTGGGTTAATCGATTTTTGGCCGATGTTAAGGTCGCCAGCTGCAGTGGTGTTAGCATGGGATTATATTTCTGCTCATTAAGTAGCTGGAATACTTCAGCAAACAGAACTCTATCGGCTTCATTTTTAACAACCACAGTGGCTATATTGTTATTATCTATGTCATCTAACTTTCCAGTTAAGCGTTTTTCTTCTTTAACCGGAGGGGGCTCAAAACCCAGACGTTGCACATAAATACGCTCCGCTTGTTTAGCCAATTTTAAATATTTGTAAGCTTGTTGCTCGAACGGTAGTGCCTTTTCCGGCTCACTTAACATTAGATGTAACTCTGCTTGCCACATAATACTGACTGCTCTTTTCATTAGCGCTTTCGGGTTCCGTTTGGTTATTGGACCGATATCTGCCTCACCGTGATTATGACCAAAGCGCGCCATTAATTGCGCAGAGCCACTTTTATCTGTTGTGGGTAAGTGATCATGATCTTCATGACCATGCTCTGGCATTTGCTGACTGGCTGTTTCTGCTTGTTTATTAATTTTTTGGTGCTTTTCATCTAGTTCTGCCTGGCTCGGTAAAACTTCCACGTCGGTATTTTCTGAAAATTCATCGCCAGCACTTGCTTCAAATTCATCGCCTAGATATTGACCATAGCGTTGTTTTAAATCACTTTGTGAACGGCCTAAGTCTGTAGATGTGAGTTGTAGCTGCTCAACGGTTAACTCTTTGCGGTCGATTATTAATTGTTCAGTTTCAATAATAATTTGCCTTTGACTGCGAAAGTACTCTTGGTCGACATTAATTAATATTCCTTCAGCACCAATCATGGCGACTTCATCATCAAGCCAGCGCACAATTAACGTGGTCGAGCGACTTTTTTGCGGCTGGTCTTGCCGGTTGTCCCATGCGTAGATGGTAAAATAAATCTCATCACCAGGTGCCATCCCCAATGCCAGTAAGTCCCAAGATTTTTCATAAATGCTACCGATACCATTAGCGGTTGTTTGTTCAAATTTAAAGGTTTGATCTCTAAACTTAACCGCCTCACCAGAGCCCTTTGCCACTGACGCTAATATTTCAACGTTGGAGATAGCAAAGTCATCACTAATTAAAACCTTAGTATTAAGTTTTGCAACACCAGTTTTAGCAATTTCGCTGATGACTTTTTGTGGCGTTAAAATTTTGATTTTCGGTTTTTCATCAACTTGTACTGCCAGAGCATACACACCTGGCAGTGCAATATATTGCTCAGAATAAGCGATTCGATACAAACCGGTATTATTAACGCTTTGTTCAAGCTCAAACAATCCCTGGTTATTACGCTGCAATCGGTGCGCGACATCATTGGCAAAAATTAGGTAATAACTTTGACTGGGATCGCTCATTTCAAGCTGCCAGCTAATCGTGCTATTGGTAAATATTTCTAGGTCCAAGCTGTTTGTTTTAAATTGTGGCAATAAAGTATAGGCCGGGGGATTTACAACGACCTGGCTGGCAATTAGGCGTGGTATTGCCGATTGAGTTGGCGGGGCTTGTTTAGTGGTAATGATCACTTGCTCGCTACGGCTAAAAAATATGCTTAAATCGCCACTATAAAAATTAATAATAAACACCATTGCTGTAGCAGCAAGCCAAGGGAGTATTCTGATTTTATTAAACAAGTTGGAAAACTGATCGAGTTGTTGGCGTTGCTTGAAATAGTGACTTATTTTATCTTGTTGGCAGCGCTGTAATTGGTTTAATTGCTGGCGATCAACATTTAATAGTTGCGCACTTTCCTCAAAGTTTTTATCGCGGCGATTTAAATGCAATAACAAATTTTGAGTATTAATTTGTTGATAGCTTTTACTTAGCAAACTAATCAACAAGACAGCTATGATCACCACTAATGTTAGAGCGCTATTGGTTAATAGCGATACTTGTAGGTAATCGAGTAGCAAAATTTGCAACAGCAAAAATGGTAATAAAATAACGGCTCGCGCCACCAATAACCGTAGTTTAGCTTGGTGACATAACTGCTTTAAACGTAGCCGTATCAATGTGCTTGATTGATTAGCGGCGGCCATGATAAAACCTTTCACTAATAAAACGTTCTAATAACCAGGCGAAAACCAAAAATATCGCACACCAATTAAATAAAGAATAGCGGTGTTGTTCTGCAATCGTTGCTTGTGGATTTGTTTGCTGCGCCGGTAATTGCATTTGCGCAGTTGCCAAAGCGAGTTGATTAAACTCACTAAACTTTTGTTGTTCAGCGAGTAAACTCAGCAAAATAGCCGGAAATTTCGCTTGCCTGGTAATGTTTAACCAGTCATCTTCAAACCGAGAAGCAAATTTCAGATGCTTGCCTTTGCCAAGCTGTTGTTTTGATAACAACAGCGCGCCATTACTTAATGACCACTGCTGTGGCAATAGACCATCATTCTCTGTATTTACAGAATTTTCTTGGTTGGCCAGTGGCGAATATTGGTAAACAATTGCGGCATTTAATAATGGTGAATTAGCTGAAACTTGCCAATAGCCGCTGTTGATCTGGGCAGAACTGGCATCACTAATTAATAACATGCCTTGCTGTACTTGCTTTATTAAGTCTACAGCGACCGGTTCGTCACTTAAATAGAATAACGCATCAACATTTAGTTCAGACCATTGTTTACTGTCGAGTAGGGTAACTTCTAAGCCACTATGTTGATGCTTTTTAATTAACTGCAAAGCGGTTTGTAAGTGAGATATATCGCGCGAGCTTTGCCAGTAAATACCGATATTAAAAGGCTTTTGGATAGCTGTAGCAGTAGGCTTATCGAGGGTCTTAATATGCCAAACCACCGCTTTAGCTAAACTTGGTTTTAAGGTGTTTAACGCCGCAAAATCAGTTCCTGCAAAGGTATTGGTAATGTAAACATCAATCGCCTTTTGGTCAGTTTTTGTAATTTTATCTAACAATAAAGGCCATAGTTGCAGACTTTCGTAAATATTATCTACGCCATTGTTGGTTATAACAACGCCTTCATGACTGGTTAGCGCCGCGAAGTCGTTAGTAATTAATTGGATAATTTTATCTTGAGTTTGTTGCTTAAATAAAGCGTTAAGCTCTGCATCGCTGGCGCTGTTTAACCACGCTTGGCTAACTAAATGCAGACTTTTGGCTGATCTTAAATAATCACTTTTTATAAATAGTTGGGCAATAATTAATGTCGCTAAACTGAAAATTATTAACCGTAGGGTTAATAACAATAAACGCCTAAGCTTGATTTCACTCACCAGGCTGCTTTTCAGCTTTCGCAGTAATTCAATACTGCCTATTTCTACTATACGGCCACGGCTGTTATTAAATAAATGAATAACAATTGGAATAACTAAACAGCCAAAACCCAATAACAATATTGGTGTCACAACACTAAACATTTAAGCGAGCCCTTTTGCGCGAACCTGCAAGTATGCATGTAATACCTGGTCGAGGGGTTGTTCAATATTAACTTGATTATGACTAATGCGTAATTGCGTTAAGCGTTTCTTTAATTGGCTTAAATGCTGTTTTAGTGCTTGTTGATAAATGTCTTTCGCATTATTCGCAGCAACCAATACTTCTTCTTGGCTTTCCAGATCTCGAAAGCGTATTGCGCCTTTAAAGGGAAAATTAAGCTCATCGCTACATAACAAGTGCATGGCAACCACTTCGCTCTGGCCATGTGCTAATTGTTTTAAGGTCGCAGTTATTTCGTTATTAGCTTGATAAAAATCAGAGATAAAAAATATTAAGCCGCTGCGTTGCAGTTGCTCGATATGGGGCTTTATTAGGTTTTTATTTGGATATACAGCACCGCTACTCAGGGTACCTAATTGCTGCAAAATTCGATGCCATTGTTGATCGCCGCGACCGGCGGGCAAAAAACTCAACTGCTCGCTTGATAACCCCATAAAACCGACCGAGTCACCTTGCTTTAATGCCAGGTAAGCCAGGGTGGCAACTAGATGTCGACCATAATCAAATTTGTTCCATACATCGGCTTGCTGTGCTGCGGTTAAGTCGCTTCGCTGCGATTTCTGGGTCATTGAGGCGCTGACATCTAGCACCAACCAAATAGTGGTTTCACTTTCTCGTTCCGCTTCTCTTACAAAATAACGATCTGAGCGGCCAAACAATTTCCAATCGATTCGACTTAAATCATCGCCAGGTTCGTAACTGCGGTATTGGCTAAATTCAATACCAATTCCCCGCTGCTGACTGGGTTGTAAACCATGCAAAAACCCTTGCGCTACCGTTTTGGCGATTAGCGGCAGGTCTTTTACTCTTGCTAAGGTTTTAGGATCGATAAAGGTTTCCATAATGACCTATGCTAACGGGCTCGTTGGTTTAGCAACACTTTTTAGTAAGTCGGCAACAATACTGTCGGTGTTAATATTATCGGCCTGTGCTTGGAAATTTAACAATATCCGATGTCTGAGTACCGCCGGTGCAATAAATTGTATGTCGCTAATGGTAACTGCAAATCGACCGTCCAATAGTGCCCTAGCTTTGGCACACATCACCAATGCTTGTCCTGCTCGCGGGCCTGCTCCCCAGCGAATATATTCGCTAAATTGACTTAACAAGTTTTCCCCTGGGCGAGTCGCTCGCACTAGGTCGGTAATGTAAGTTAGCAAAGGCGTTGCAATTTCTACATCGCGCACTAAATTTTGAATGTTAAGTACGTCTTCACCATTCAATAACTGTTGTAATTCAACTTTAGTATTACCTGTGGTTCTATTGAGAATTTCGATCTCATCAGCTTGGCTGGGGTAACCAACTCGAACTAACATTAAAAACCTATCTAATTGTGCTTCTGGTAAACTATAGGTGCCAGCCTGTTCCACCGGATTTTGCGTGGCCAAAACAAAAAATGGTTGTGGTAATTGATAATTTTTACCGCCATAACTTACCCGTTTTTCTTGCATGGCTTCAAGCAAAGCGGCTTGCGTTTTAGGCGGTGTACGGTTGATTTCATCCGCCAATAATATATTGGTAAAAACTGGCCCCTTTTGAAATTTAAAAAATCGTTTGCCGGTAACATGATCTTCTTCTAAAATTTCAGTGCCAATAATATCACTGGGCATTAAATCGGGAGTAAATTGCACTCGATGAAAATCTAAATCGACAGTTTTCGCTAACGTACTTACCATTAATGTTTTGGCAAGCCCGGGAACACCTTCAAGCAAACAATGCCCAGAAGCAATAATAGCAATCAGTAACTCTTCAACCACTTCTCGCTGACCAACAATGACCTTGCCAATTTCATCGGCAACCTTGCTTAGGTTCGCTAATGTCGAGTTTATTTGTTGTTCGTTTAATTCTGCCATCTCTATTCTCAGTTAAGCGGTCATTGCATAGACAACAATATTTACCGCAAAGCGGGTATTGTCTACTTTCAACCAACGTTTATTTCTAAAATCATAATCCCATTCACAACCAAGATCTTTATTACTGTACAGAACTGCGATACGGCCATCAATTTCTATGGCTTTTAAATAATCATGAACCAGATCGTCACCCCAACCATTGAGTTCTAAGCCAGTATTTGGTGGCCCATCAAACTTAAAAAATGACGAGTAAATTGCATGGTCATTGGGTATTTTCTTTAACGCATCAGCACCAAAGATATCAGCCATTTGTTGCTCAAAGGTACGGGCAAATAAGCCATCGATATCATGGTTACAGTCATCAACAAAGA
>CALJHL010000258.1 GCA_938075435.1 uncultured Thalassotalea sp.
TTTAACTTATTTAAGCCGTTAAATATCCAAACAATCAAATCGGTCAGTAATTAACCAGACGATCCTTTCGAACAAAAAACCATCCATACATATAAACTATTATACAACAACGACTTAACATATTTATAAATAGTTACAAACAATTTTATCCACAACATTTGTGGATAGTTGTGTTTTTACTTATGCAATCACTCGCCCATTTAATAACACTAAGGATCTATTTTAATAAAGAAATGTCAATTTTATCAACAAGCGTGCTAAAACCTAACTTTTACCAATTAGATATTATTTAAAAACTGTGAACAGCTATACCAATAAAAAATCACTTTTGCTATAGTAGCTTAGCAAGCTAGTTAACACCTACAGGGACTTTTATGCCAAAGCAAACGTTACAATTATTATCTGATTATTTTAACATCCATAGCTTTACTCCTGATACTGAGATACCAAAATCAGTATTTAGTGCCTCTGTTTTTTTTATTGGCAAAACATTTGATGAGCTTTCTATTGTGGTACCTGCCAATGTAGAATTAGCAAGCCTTGAAGTTGAAAAAAATTGGCGAGCATTGGAAGTGCTCGGCCCACTAGGTTTCTCTTTAACCGGCATACTTTCCAATATTTCTGGCGTTCTCGCTAGCAATAACATCAGTATTTTTGCCATTTCTACGTTTGATACTGATTATATTTTAATAAAAGAAGAAAGTGTCGCTATGGCGATAACCGCCTTAACGACAAACGATTACTTAGTCATAACTAATTAACTGCAACGAATTTTAAATTAACGAGTATTTTAAATGACAATTTTATACGGCATTCATAATTGCGACACAGTAAAAAAAGCCAAAACCTGGTTAGAAAAAGCCGAAATTTCATATCAATTTCATGACCTTCGTAAAGACGGTTTAGAATCGCAATTACTTAATGATTTTGCCAATAAGGCTAATTGGGCAGATTTAATAAATAAGCGTAGTAGTACTTATCGAGGGCTAAGTGACGACGTTAAAACCAGTTTAACGACACAATTAGACATAGACGTTGCAATAAGTACCGTGCTTGCCCAACCAACCTTGTTAAAACGCCCATTGTTAATCAACAATGAACAATTGCATTTAGGGTTTAAACCTAACCAATACCAGCAAATATTTAATCATGAATAATATCAGTGAAGTTATACAGTTAACCAAAGAGCTTATTTCCAGACCTTCCGTTACCCCTGCGGATGAGGGTTGCCAATTATTATTTGCCGCGCGACTTGAAAATGCCGGATTTAACAACGAATCGATGGTTTTCGAAGATACCACCAACCTATGGTCTCGACGTGGTAGCGAAAAACCAGTATTTTGTTTTGCTGGCCATACCGATGTAGTACCGCCAGGCCCTGAAGCCAAATGGAACACCCCGCCATTTGAACCGACGATAATCGACGGCTATTTATATGGTCGTGGCGCAGCAGATATGAAAGGTTCTTTAGCCGCAATGCTGGTTGCCACCGAACGATTTGTCAAAGACTTTCCTGAGCATAAAGGCTCAATCGCTTATTTAATTACCAGCGATGAAGAAGGTCCATTTATTAATGGTACAACTCGGGTGATTGATACTTTAGAAGCGAGAAACGAGAAAATTGACTGGTGCATTGTTGGCGAACCATCAAGCACCAACGTGGTCGGTGATATTGTCAAGAATGGTCGTCGTGGCTCAATTACCGGCGATTTAATTGTGCACGGTATTCAAGGCCATGTCGCCTACCCTGATCAAGTTAAAAACCCTATCCACCTCGCGGCGCCAGCTCTGGCTGCGTTAAGCCAAGAAGTATGGGATCATGGTAATGAATATTTTCCACCAACGAGTTTTCAATTATCGAATTTAAATTCTGGGACAGGAGCAACAAATGTGGTTCCTGGCGAGTTGCATGCTATTTTTAATCTTAGATACAGTACAGAAATTAATGATCAGGTGATCATCGATCGAGTTAACGCTATTCTAAGCAGTTACCAGCTCGATTATGAAATAAAATGGACTTTCAATGGCAAGCCATTTATTACTGGCGAAGGTAAATTATTAAACTCAGTTGTCAGTGCTATTAAAGAAACCAATGGCGTTGATTGTACTCCATCTACCGCTGGCGGCACTTCTGATGGTCGTTTTATTGCCCCTACCGGCGCCCAAGTTGTTGAGTTAGGGCCAACTAATGCCACGATTCATAAAGTCAATGAAAGTGTTAAATGTGATGATTTAGATGCCCTCGAACAAATTTATTACTTACTAATGAAAAAGCTACTGACTTAATTTATGGCTACTGCGATTTCTGAACAATGCCTAACTGGTCAAACTGATTCCCATATTCATTATTTTAATGAACGCTTAGGTATTCATAAAGATCTACTCAAACCTTGGCAACAGATGCAACAAGCCGCTCGTGCCGATGGTATTGAAATTGACATTGCTAGTGGCTTTCGATCTTTTGCTCGCCAGCAACAAATTTTTGATAACAAAATGACCGGAAACGCCAAGGTATTCGATCTTAGTAATAACCTTGTTGAGATGAGTAAGTTATCAACCTATGAAAAAATACATAGCATTCTGTTATTTTCGGCATTGCCAGGAGCAAGTCGGCATCATTGGGGCACGGATATAGATGTGTATTCAAAACAGCTGCTGGCTGATGCGCCATTAGCGCTTGAAAACTGGGAATATGGAGCTGATGGGCCTATGGCGCCTTTAACCCAATGGCTAAACAAAAACATGCATAAATTTGGTTTCTTTCGACCTTACGATAAGTATCGAGGCGGTATTGCTAAGGAACCCTGGCATATTTCTTATCAACCACTAGCTCAGCAATTTCAACAACAACTCAATTGCGATATTATTGCCAGTAGTTTAATTAATAGCTCTGTTGTCGAAAAAACTGGTATCATCGCCATGTTAAATGACATCTATTCGCAATTTATTAGCAATATTGGAAAATACTAAATGGAAACTTGGATAATCGTGGTAATTATCGGTTTGGCG
This sequence comes from uncultured Thalassotalea sp., assembly GCA_938075435.1. Lineage (GTDB taxonomy): Bacteria > Pseudomonadota > Gammaproteobacteria > Enterobacterales > Alteromonadaceae > Thalassotalea_A. The sequence continues at coordinate 3,010 of CALJHL010000258.1, forward strand.
TTAGCCGCTATTATCGGTAATTTGTCACTATTGAAACGAAGTGCTCATCCACTGCGTAGAAAAAGTTTAAACGAGTTACAAGAAACGTTACCCAGAGCCGGTGATAAACAAAAAGAAGAAAAAATTAGAGACCGAAAAAAATTTAGATAACCTTATATCGTCGAAGGACGGTATTTCCTCCAATATGTTGAGTATCTATAATTTAGTCTAATTACTATAAATTGACATTTTCAACTCGCCGGATTTATGCCACTTGCTGCAATACAGTATTAGAAAAAACACTCCGTCATCGCCAAGCTTTTGGGTGGGATCTCCGCCAGTATATCGAGACTCGATAAAAAACTTTTAAACTTAAATTGAAATCTTCAATTCGTCTTTTCAGTGCCAACTGCCACCATACGATATTAGAAAATATACGCCGTCTTCCCACCGTGCTTTTGGGTGGGATCTTCTCCAGTTTCTATGTGCCTTTATAAATCACTCTTGAACCACGAACGATATTTTTCATCTATACTTATTCATGAATTTGAAAAGG
>CALJHL010000259.1 GCA_938075435.1 uncultured Thalassotalea sp.
AGATTTCTTAAACTGTGAAGAAGGGGTTAACCCTAAACAACAATCAGAAACCTTAGTACAGGCAGTGGAAGATTACGTTAATGTTCAACAGTTTAACCCCGAAGAAAAGCAAACCACTCGCAAAGAGTTATTGTCGTATTGTAAAGAGCAGCAGCAAACTGGCCGAGAAGTCGATTTACAGGAGCTTTCAGAAACCATTCCTCATGAAGAGAATGGCGAACAATTTTTTAAGTTTTGTAAAGAAAATGCTTATGAACTTGAAGATAAATTTCCACACGATCAAACAGTTATAAATAAAGTAACCAAATATTCAGGTTATGGTGCAGGTATTAGCGTCAGCTTTGAGCGGTCGCATTTTGGCAGTGATGTAGTATATAACCCAATGAATGGCACATTAACTATCCATAAAGTACCGCCAAATTTAAAAGAGCAATTAATGAAGCTGTTAAATACCGCAGAAAATGACCAACAATAGCTAATTTCCTTTGCCTTGCAGTCTGACTGCAGGTAGGATCCGCGCAGAATTGTAAGATTAAACTCAATAACAGCTATTATTGCAGAAGACATTATTTATAAAGGCACAATGATATGAAAACTTTAACCATAACCCGCCCCGACGATTGGCATGTTCACTTACGTGACGGCGAATTTTTAAAAGACACGGTCAATGATATTGGTCGCTACTTCGGTCGAGCTATTATTATGCCTAACTTAGTGCCCCCGGTAATGAATGCAACGCAAGCCGGTGAATACCGGGAGCGGATTTTAGCGGTTAATAATCATAAGCATTTCCAGCCTTTGATGGTGCTTTATCTAACCGATAACACCACCGCAGAAGATATTATTGCCGCCAAAGAGTCTGGTATTATTTATGCTGCAAAATTGTACCCAGCCGGAGCTACTACCAACTCGGACTCGGGTGTTACCGATATAAAAAATATCTATCCGGTACTTGCAGCTATGCAAGAAGCACAATTACCTTTGTTGTTACATGGCGAAGTCACTGATAACGATATTGACATTTTTGACCGAGAAAAGGTTTACATCGATCGTATTTTAACCCCAGTAGTGCAAGATTTTCCTAACTTAAGAATCGTTCTGGAACACATAACCACTAAAGATGCTGTTGAGTTTGTTACGCAAGCCTCAGACAATGTTGCCGCCACCATAACCGCGCATCATTTATTGTTTAATCGCAACCACATGTTAGTGGGTGGCATTCGTCCGCATTATTTCTGTTTACCAATTTTAAAACGAAACAGCCATCAACAAGCATTAATTGGAGCCGCCACCAGTGGTAATAAAAAGTTCTTTTTAGGCACCGATTCAGCGCCGCATATAAAAGACAATAAAGAAAATGCTTGTGGTTGTGCGGGATCATATACCGCCCATGCTGCAATCGAATTATATGCGGAAGTGTTTGAGCAACAAGGGGCTTTAGATTTTCTTGAAGGCTTCGCGAGTTTTAACGGCCCAGATTTTTATCAGTTACCGCGCCATACTGACACTATTACCTTAGTGAAAAATAGCTGGAAAGTGCCAGCGACTATGCCTTTGGGTAATGATGTGGTTGTTCCCATCCGTGCGGATGAAGAAATTTTATGGCAAGTTAAATAGGACCAACAATGAAAAACATGCAGCTTTTTGTTAATGATTTAACGGTGATTGATTTTTCCTACCTCTGTAGTAACAGAGGGGTGGTTGGTGAAAGCTGGATTGTTGATGTACTGCTTTCTGGTGATTTAAATGCCGAAAGCATGGTGCTTGATTTTGGTATTGTCAAAAAACAAATCAAAGCGATTATCGACGATGCCGTTGATCATAAATTAGTGTTGCCAATGACGAATACGGATTTAACGGTATCGCAATCAGGCCGTGAACAGCATGTATTTGTTGATTTCATGGTTAATGGCAATGAGTTGTTTTTGCAATCGCCAGAACAAGCATTTGCCCAAATAGACACCGCAGAAATCACTGTCGAAGCGGTTACGCGTTACTTAGAAGTTATTATAAAACAACAACTTCCAGAAAACGTGCAAAATATAACGTTAACGTTGCGAGCAGAGAATATTGATGGTTTTTACTATCATTACACCCATGGTTTAAAGAAACATGACGGTAATTGTCAAAGAATTGCCCATGGACATCGCTCAAAAATTACCATTTTTGAAAATCAGATGCGCTCCATTGTATTAGAAAAGAATTGGGCTAAACGTTGGCAAGATATTTACTTAGCCAGTAGTGTTGATCACATTAACCAAGACCAGGTTGAATTATCTGGCCATGCGTTAACTAATTTGCAACCCGATCACCATTTCTTTTCTTATTACGCGCCACAAGGTCGCTTTGATATCGCAGTACGAACCAAGCACCTTGAAATAGTTGACTGTGATTCCACCGTTGAGTTATTAGCGGATTATATTGCTCGACAGTTAAAAAGCCAAAACCCAAATAATGAATACCAAGTTGTTGCCTATGAAGGAGTTGGTAAAGGAGCTATCGCCAATGTTTAACAAAATTATGTGTTCTAAATTGCTAGTGGTACTAATGTTTTCTGCTATCAGTAATATAAGCATAGCTAAAGTTAGTTTAGAACTTGAAGGGCAAGTGACACAAGGCAGTTTAATGGTGGGTAAAACCGCAAACACTAATAGTGTGTTACTTGATAATTCACCATTAAAAGTATCGAAACACGGCTATTTCACCTTTGGTTTTTCCCGTGACGATGACAAAACTCATGAGTTAGTCGTTAAACAGCCAAACGGTGAAACTCTGACTCAATTATTAACGCCAACCAAGCGTCAATATAAAATTCAGCGAGTTGAAGGTATCGATAACAAAATCATGTCGCCAAACCCTGAAGCCTTAGCTCGCGCCAAGCAAGATGGTATTCAAATTAGAGCGGCTAGGGCATTGGCCTCTGATAATATCGACTTTGCGCATGGCTTTATTGCTCCAGCAAAAGGTCGGATCACCGGTG
>CALJHL010000260.1 GCA_938075435.1 uncultured Thalassotalea sp.
GTTTAGCGCGAAATTTGTAGATTTGAGTGTTATTTTGATGTTTTAAATTAGATATTATATCGTCAATATGAGCCGATTATAGAAAAATTAACAAGCGGATGCCGCGGCAATATACAAACATAATCACCTTTTCTGGCTGGCTAACCTCAGTATTATTTAGTAGAACCGGCTTGGAAATGAACGTATGATTACGCCGTTTACTTTCTGGATAATTTAGGTAACAACAAGTCAGCTTGTTGGAAACTAAGTTGAGTTCGCTCTAACTAGCCAGCCAATTGGGCTGCTAATTATTTTTTAATTGGTTATTTAGTATGTCATTTAAAACATTATCTTTTAAACATTTTGCCTCAACACCCGCAGTAGGTCGCGTAATCGAAGCGTTCGCCTGGACCGCTTTAGTTGCCGCGTTTATCATAGGTCAAATCGCTTCGCAAACAGACTATGAAGAGATGCTTAAAGCCCAAAAGCCAAAATTCGAGTTTCAACGCTCGCAAGGTTCTTTGCATAACTTACCGGTTATTTACGATGTATTTCAAAATGATCAGAAACAAGACTTCGTGGCTATCATCGCCGAAGGCATGGCATATGGCGGTCCCGTTGTGCTTGCTATCAAAGCGAGTCGAAATGAAACCGGTGGCGAAATATCGGAAATCATTGTTTTGCGTGATAAAGAAACCCCGGCCTTTTTAGCTAAGGTTACCGAAAGTAAATTTTTCCAGCAGTTTCGTCGTGCTGATGTGACGAATGAGTTTATCATTGGTGAAGACATCGATGCGGTAACAGGAGCAACTGTCACCTCTGAAGGTTTTACTGCTGCCGTGCGAGAAGCAGTGCACTTAGGTGCTGTGACACAGCTTGGCTTAGAAGTCACTTGGAAAGAAAAAGATTGGAAATTTAATTCCGATGAACTGATCCTGACAGGCTTATTTATATTAGCGTTTTTTGCAGCCTATAAACGCGGAATGGTTGCTAAAGTAGCCCGTTACATAGTGATGATCGGCTCCGTTGCTTTTATCGGTTTTTATGCCAACTTATCGTTAAGTTTGGGTAATATTGCCGGAATATTTATGGGCTATATACCTAGCATCAAAGACCATCCAATGTGGTGGATTATAATATTAGGCTCCCTCGGTAGTGTCATCTTATTAGGTCGCAACATATATTGTACACAACTGTGTCCATTTAGCATTGTGCAAGACTTTATTAATAAAATTAGTGGCGTCAAGCTTAAAATGAAGGCGGGATTTCAGAAAACAGCCCGTAAGATAATGTTATTTTTGTGCTGGGCATCGTTAATGCTGATTTTCTTATCTGCCCATCCAGCCCTTGGTTCTTATGAACCGTTCGCCATGATGTTCTCGTTAGAAGGTGTCGGCATACAATGGTATATCTTGCCTGCAGTATTGCTCGCCTCGATGTTTATCCCTAGTTTCTGGTGTCGTTATTTTTGTCCGGTTGGTTTTTATTTGAACGAAGGTGTAAGAATGCATCGCTCTGTTCGTAATCGATTATTTTCTAAAAAATCACGCTCAAATAGAATTAACGTAAAAATGAAGGATGACTAAATTATGGAACAGCAAGATAAAAAAATAACCAAACCAATAAAGCCGAGAAAGCCGAGAAAGCCGGTAAAACCAAGGGCACCAAGAAAAGCAACTGCAAGGGCTAAACCCTGGGAAGCAAAAGTTTGCACTACATTTATTGCAATAACTTTTGGGTTAATCGTTGCATATTTTATTCAACAGTACATTCATATAAATGAAACTAATCCAATCAAAATGGTTTTTGACAAAATGATTGATGATAATGGCTAAAATTGCTAATTTGGCTGCAATTTTTGTATTGGTAAGGGCGAGGTTTTTTCTTTCTAATTTGATTGAGTGGATAAATATTTTGGTGTTGATTTCACTAAATTATTTTTGAGAATTGCGCAATTGAATCTCACTTTAGATGAGGTTTAATATGAGCCAAAACCTTGCGTTCTAAGGTGCTTAAAACCCAGCTCAGAAGTGGTTGGATGAACAATAGTTTTAGCATCAAAGTCACGACTTTGTTGGCGTTATTAAGTTTATGTTGTTGTTTCAGTTTTGGGTAAATGGTAACTAGGCAGTTGCTTTTGTTAATAGTACATCAAGACAGCGCTGGCGTTGATTTAATTGCTCATCGTTATCATCAAACATCATAAATGGACGCCAACTAAAATATGAAACAAATAATTGGGCTCTAACATAAGCTAACTCGTCGTTATAACCTAAATTACAAAACATGGTATTTATCAAGGAAAGCCGTTGTGCATAAGCGTCTTTGACAATTTCGGCGACTTCTTTATCATATTGAGCCCAAGAAATAATCGCAACATCATACTTAATCAGCTCTAACTCTTGCACTAAGTGGGCAACTTTGCGGAGTCCTTTAGTTGGATCACCGGTTGTTAATTCAAGATTTTCGGTTAGTACTTGCGTAAAGGTATCTACCCAATACTTCAACATGGCATGCAGTAAATCTTCACGGCTGTCAAAATGTAAGTAAAAACTAGTTTTAGCAACGCCTACTTGCTTAGAAAGCTGGTTGATAGTGACATTACTAATCCCGCCCTGCTGAAGTAGCTCAAGTGCTCCATCAAACCATGTTTTTCGCGTTGTTTTTGCTCTTACTACCATTGCACCACTGTCCGTTATTTATTACTGAATTTGAATCTTAACAAAAAATTTACTTAGCGACAGATAAAATTTTGTTAAACCAATGTTAATTAATTTTACCTGAAATTAATATCTAAAATATCAGCGCTGCGTTTTTTGATTTTGATCAAGTTAAGTAATTGTTACCTTTAAAATTTATTGTACCGAGCGGTACGTAGTGGTAATTTAGCTATGTACTAATTAGTACATAGCTAAAGTGGCCGTGTGCAATGATGCAAGATAGACAAGATTAAATGTCTTAGTAATAGGTGAAACAATGAAAATATCAATCAATTCTTTGGCCATAGCTGCCGTATTCAGCCTAAGCGCCAATGCACAGCAAGCTCCAGCACCGGATCCGTTCCAAGACCCAACGGCAGCACAAGAAAACCGCCGTATGGTGCACAAATTAATGGCTACATACACCAATGACATGGCAGCCATGTTTATGGGTAAAAAGCAATTCGATGGCTATAAACTGATGGTTCGCGCCGACGCGGTTCACCAGTTGTCAAAAAGTTACTTTGAATTCTTTATGGTACCAGGCTCGTATGAAGGCAGTAATGCAAATCCTGCTATTTTGAATAATGCTGGCGACTTTAAAGACCAAATTAGAGCAACCGAAATTGCAGCGTTCGGAATGCAAACCGCAATTCGAAATCGTGATCCAAAAGCCAGTAAAGCAGCATTTGGCAACTTGATGAATTCATGCCAACAGTGTCATCAAACTTATATGACACAACGTTAATATTAATTATATGGAAAACCTTATGGCAAACGACAAAGTAGAATCATTCGCAACCGATGAAGACAAAGTTAGTTACGGACTTGGTTGGCAGTTTGGTCGTCATTTAATGACTCATGACTTTAAAGGACTTGATTTACAAAAAGTATTTACGGGCATGTCTGATTGTTACGGTGATAAACCTTCGCCAATCACCGATGAACAGGTTGAAAAAGCCTTTCAAACCATTGCTGCGCGGGTGCAAGTTGCTCGAGACGCAGAAGCAGCAGAGTTAGCAGGTAAAAGCGTAGAGTTTATGGCTAAAAATGCTTTAAAAGAAGGCGTTATAACTACTCCTTCGGGCCTACAGTACCGCGAAGTAGAGATGAGCGAAGGCAAAAAACCTTCACCGTTAGACTCAGTTAAAGTGCATTATCACGGTATGTTAACTACTGGTACTGTCTTTGATAGCTCAGTTGAACGTGGCCAACCAACAGAATTTCCGATTCAGGATGTTATTCCTGGATGGACTGAAGCATTACAATTAATGCCCGTTGGCTCTAAGTTCCGTCTGTATATACCGGCCAAGCTGGCATACGGAGAGAAAGGTCATCCACCAAAAATTCCAGGTAATGCAGCACTAATTTTTGATGTAGAACTACTCGATATCGTCTAACAAAATTATAAATTATGCATCCGCTTAAGCCGCGGATGAGGAGATGAACATGACCCAAGAAAATTTAGACATTCCGGTCAAGAATATAGATATTGACGACTTACCAAATGTATCTCGTCGTAATTTCTTTAAACGTACCGCAATCGCAGGTGGTGCAGCAATGGTAGCCGGTGGCGCAACATTAGCGGCATCTAAAGCATCACTTGAAGGTAGAGAATCAAATGGCATTGAAGTTTCTGACAGCTTCAAAGCAAAGGATCAGCGCGATATTGTGCTAGTTCAAGCAACGAGCCCTCATTTGACTGCAAAACATCCCGAGCGCAACACTGAATATCAGCGTTTACACAACCGTCCCGACTTTCACTTTTTTGAATCGGGTGCAAAGTATGAACATCGCGACCATTGGGACAACGACCGTCCGGGTTATACTCAAGCTGACCGTGCATTAATGCATTCTGCTTGGTACCCGTTAATTGTTGCCCAATCTCGTTCAGCAGCATTCTTACAGCCAAATACTCCGCTGCATAGTTGGGATCAGTCTGACGTTGAAAAAGAACAATTTGACTTTGGCTCAAATAAACGTGCATCAACAATGATCAAATCTGCAGCAAAAATCTACGGCGCTCATCGCGTAGGTATTGCTAAGTTTGACAAACGTTTTGTTTACGACCCTTTATTTGATGTCGAAAATGGTAAAGAGCTTTCTTGGGAAGACGATTTTCCGTTCGAGCCTAAGTCAGTGATCGTAATATTATTACCAATGGATTACGATTCAATCGCCACTTCACCGGCATGGTGTAGTGAAGGTACTATCGGTGATTCATACACCAACATGAGTAAGATCGCCTGCCAAATGGGTAAATTTATCCGCGGCTTGGGTTACAACGCCGTTGGCGCAGGTAACGATTTAGGAAGTTCAGTGGCGTACGGAATTCTTGCTGGTTTAGGTGAGGGTGGTCGTAACGGTGCACTGATTGCTCCTGGTATCGGTCCACGTGCTCGAATTGCAAAAATATTTACAAGCATAGATCTTGGTGACGATTTCGACGTTCCACACAGCTGGGGTATTAACGAGTTCTGTAAGAGCTGTAAAAAATGTGCGGATTCTTGCCCTGCAGATGCGATAAGCCATGACACTGAGCCAAGCTTCGAACCAACTTATGAGTTCTCTGATGAGCCTGGCTATACCTGGAACAACCATGTTGGTATTAAAAAATGGCATTCAGATGCGAAAAAGTGTTTTAACTTCTGGTGTGACAACGATGGTAGTTGTGCAAACTGTATCGCTAGCTGTACTTTCAACGAACCTGATTTCTGGCATCACTGGTTTATTATGGCAATTAACCCTGCTATGCCTCGCTTTATCCATTCATGGATGGCTGAAGCGCATCCAGCGTTTGGTTACGGTGGACAAACTAAAGAGCCTAAAATCGATAAAGTTGAGAAGATGTGGGGTATGGGTGAAAACATGCGTACTAACAGCGCAAACAAAAATAACTACGGCACAGCTGGAAAATCATAGGAGATATTTTATGGAATCATTACAATGGTTTAGTTTGGGCGTTTTCGTAATGCTTTGCTTAAACGTTATGGTCTATGTAGGTATGACTATAAAAATGAAGTGGTACACAATCCCGTTATTAATCTGGGGTGTAGTGTGGATGTTCTTTGGTATTGCATGGGCAGGTTCATCTTTTATTGAAGGTTACCCGCAATCAGGATCAATGGCACTGGTGTTCTTTACGGGTTTTGGTTTAATTTGTACCGTTGTGACTTGGCAGCGTTTAGTAAAACCTAGCTTAGAATCAAACAGTAACTAATCGCAATTGCGACGAAAACAGTTAAAAGGAGGTGGATACCTCCTTTTTTTTGTTTATTGAAAGGTAAAACTTATTTGATAACTGGGTTAGTTCACAAGTGTCCTACTTTAACCATTATAATTGTTTCTTGCACAACATAAGGAAAGTGTTCACTTAAATGTGGACTGCGAAGCCAGGTTCCTTGTGGATACCGTCCATGCTCATCAATAAACTCACCACTGATAACAAATATTTCTTCACCACCAAAATGGCGGTGCGCTTGAAACCGTTCCCCTTTAGGCCATTTAACTAGGGCTGTTGATTCTCCCTGGTAGCTATGCAGAGGCATAACCGATAAACCTCCTAGTCCTGCAGACCAGCATTTTTTCTGGGTATCAATAACAAGGTGTTGATCATCTCCCGGTTGAAACTGGTGCAATTTTACAAATAGAACACAGCCTTGTTCGCTAAAAGGCGCATGTTTAAAGCCTTCAGGGTTTCGAAAATAGCTACCGGTGTGATAGTCGCCACTGTGATCTGAAAAGGTACCTGACAACACCAATATTTCTTCACCGAGGGGGTGGTCATGTTCATTAAAACTAGCACCTGGCTCAAACTTCACTAGGCTGGTGGCGTGACCTCTTTCCGCATCTTCTCTAGCAAGAGGTTTACGCCAAACACCAGGATGTGGACTGGCGACCCAAGGTTGTTGGTGAGTTTGAATCGCAACTTTTTTGTTAAAATCCATATTTAACATTTTATGTCCTTGACTGTTGGTATAGCTTCAATTGCCAATCTCAAATACTACTAAGGCATAATGTCGGCTAGCCAACCATTTAAATGCCAGCTAACACGCTGGAATTAACCCCATCTGTGTTCAACTTATTGTTAGATTATGGTTAATTTTATGTTTAAACTAGCTCAGGGGTAGTGCCTATTAAGCAAGTTGCCAATAATTGATCTATTTTTTCTTTTGGTAAAGGTTTTGATAACAAATAGCCTTGCCCATATTTACAGGTTAAACTCTGCATTTCCTTAATGTCTTGTTCAAATTCAATACCTTCGGCAACTGTTTCCATGCCCAAATTATTAGCCATGCTGATAATAGTATTGACGATTACTTTGTATTTTTTATTCTCTCTCATATTCTTTATAAATGAGCTATCAATTTTTAATACATCAAAAGGGTATTGATATAAGTAACTTAATGAAGAATAGCCGGTGCCAAAATCATCAAGGTATAAGCGTACCCCTAATTCTTTTAATTTGTTCATATTTGATAGCACCACGTCACCACTTTCAAGTAATACTCTTTCGGTTACTTCAATCGCTAAACTGCCTTTAGGCAACTGGTATTTCGTTATCACAGCTTCAACCTGGTTAACAATCTGGTCACTTAAAAAATGACTACTAAACAAGTTACAGCTTACATAAAAATTCTGATCTGGGTAGCTAATAAGCCAAGATTTTATCGCCGCTGCAGCTTTATCTAATATTTGTAAGTCGATTTGTTCGATTAACCTGGTTTCTTCCGCCAGCTCAATAAAGCCATCAGGAGTAATTAATCTTTGGTTATCGTATTGCCATCGAGCTAGCGCTTCAAACCCAGTTATTTGTTGAGTGGCCAAGTCATAAATCGGTTGGAAATAAGCTAAGAAGTTTTCGAATTCTAAGGCGTTTTTGAGATCAGCTTCAAGTTTTATAGTGGTGAGTAATTTTTGATGCATACTGGCATCGAAAATTTCACTACAACCCTTACCCTTTTCCTTGGCTTTATACATGGCTATATCGGCATCTCGCAACATATCTTCGGCCGTTTGATAACGATTGTCACTAAATAAAATACCAATGCTAGCGCTAATATTGATGGCATTGTCATTGATGTAAAATGTTTTTTCAATGAGGGCTACAATCCGCTTAGCTACCCAGCAAGCAATATTTTTATCGCTTAATTTGTCCAATAAAATGGCAAATTCATCACCACCAATTCGAGCCAACGTATCTGTATCTCGAATGAGCTTATTAATACTTTGACCAACTCTTTTCAGTAATTTATCGCCAAAATGGTGGCCTAATCTATCATTCACTTTTTTAAAATGATCTAGGTCAATAAACAATACTGCAAATTGATAATCATCTGACGACGGCTGTTTATTTATGCATCGAGTTAACGCTTCATAAAAATATGTTCTATTCGCCAAGCTCGTCAATGCATCATGGCTGGCACTATATTTTAATTTTTGCTCAATATGTTGTCGTTGGCCAATTTCTTCACGTAATGCTTTGGTTCGTTGTTCGACTTGAAGTTCAAGTGATTTTTTTGATTCCAACTGAAAATTTGCAGCATCTTTACGATGAATTGCTGAGGAGATGTGATGGGAGACAAAATTAAGTAATTCAGCGTCTTTATCGGTAAATATTACGTCTTCGGTATAACTTTGCACGACCATTGCACCAACTATCTTATTTTGTTGGCGTAACGGCACCCCTAACCACGAGTGTACGTCTATTTCTGTTTTATCTACTAAGCCTTTATCAACCAAGCTTTGCAAGTCATCTTTAGAAAGCAGCAGAGCCTCTCCATGGGCCATTAAATGTTCAGTATATCCTCTTACGCTCTGGGTCTGGCGTTGTTTTACAAGGTTTGGATTTACCGGGTCAACATAATATACAAACTTCACAGGTTCATCGTCTTTATCCCTGCGGGCAATGTAAAAATTTTGTACAGATAGTAATTGCCCAAGGATTTGTTGGATACGTTTATAAAATTGATTAATTTCAAGTTGTGCATTGGTTAACTCTGAAATATCAAACAATACTTGTTTAAGCTGTTCATTTTTCTTTATTATTGCGAGTTTTTGTTCTAATTGTTTTGTTCTATTTTTTACCGCACGGGTTAATTCTTCTTTATTATTAAAACGAGCTAAAGCAGTAACAACATGGGAGGCAACAAATTCCAAAAACTCACTGTCTTTCTTTTTATAGCGCACTTTATTTGAATAGCTTTGTACGACCATCAAGCCTATAACTTTGTTATCTTCTAATAATGGCACACCGAGCCAATCAATTCCTGCAGAGCCTTTTAAATTTACTACCCCCTGGGCAATCAATCGTCGATCTTTTTTCGGGGTTACCAGCAATGGTTTCGCTTTGGCAACCACTATTGCGGAAAGAGAGCCTATTAAATCGTCGATAGGGAATGAACCAGGGTTTTCGTCTTCTTGGTCTTGATGAAAAACAAAGCGTAGCACTTTTTCTTCTTCGTCGATAACAGCAACAAAGAAATTTTCAGCGTCAATAAGAGAGGAAACTATGTCATGTAGCTGTTGATAAAACTCGTCTAGATTTTGGCAGTTATAGGCAAGGTCGGTTATTTTATGCAAAGCCGCATGCATAAACTGAAGCTGCTGATATTTTTGATCTAATTTATTATATTTTTGTGTTAGAAGGTCTAGCATGTAATTATTGTTAACCCTATGTATATTCGTTTAGCTAGCTAGCATGCTTAGAATATGGATGTTTTTATTATTATATTTTTTTAATATATTACTCACTCTATCCTTACACAAAAAGTCATCATGAACAATCCACTAAATTAGGCAAATACACTCAAGTTACAAAAGTTAGCTTGGAACATGAAGACTAATGACAATGTCGGATACTGTACCTGCCATTTCTGCATACTATTCGTCCATGAATAAAGCAGAAAATACGCCATCCATGGCATTTCTGCATACTATTCGTCCATGAATAAAGCAGAAAGTACGCCATCCATGGCATTTCTGCATACTATTCGTCCATGAATAAAAAAAGCACTAGGTTTTAAACTTAGTGCTTTTATTTTTACAACTATTTCTAATAATCTTACCGATTAATTAATCGCCTAAGTTAAGTTAAAACTGGTTAAGCGCGGCTAATAAATTTATGTTCGGCGGTATTAACTTTGATTTTATCACCAATAGAAATATGCTCAGGAACCTGCACGGTAAGACCGGTGGTTAGCTCGGCAGGTTTTGTGCGAGCGCTGGCTGAAGCACCTTTCATTGATGGTGCTGTTTCTACTATCACCAAATCAACGGTAGCTGGTAAGTCAACACCCACAGGAGTGCCATCGACAGCTAACAGCAGTAAACCTTCGGTAGCTTCGGTAATAAACAAGGCTTCTTCGGCTAAGCTTTCTTTATTTAAGTGATATTGAGTGTAATCTTCATTATCCATAAACACATACTCATCACCGTCTATATACGAAAATGATACTTTATGACGAGATAAATCACCCAATTTAAGCATATCGCTATCTTTAAATGTTTCATCTACCTTTAAGCCTGTAACTACATCGTACATACGCATCCGGTATAAACTACCACCGGCGCGACCTTGTGGTACCGAGCGTTCAATATCTCTAATAATATAAACACTATTGTTGTATTCAATCGCGGTATTTTTTTTAACTTCACTTGCCTTTGGCATGATAATAATTCCCAAAATAAAACTTGCCATGAAAATAACATGAACGGCCAGTTTATGTCACTGTATATTGTTTACATTGCTTTAATAAAGCTAAAAATTCATGACGGTCCCGGTCAAAACTGTCTTGTGGAATAAATAAATGGAAACCATAACATTGCGCTAATTGTTCACTTCGATATAGCCAAGCGGCGACGGGGCCTTTATAGGTGGCATGTTGCAACGAATATGGAGAAAAATTGATTGTTTCATTATTTGGTGGGAGTTGATTATTGTTTTTTGCTAAACGCAATAATTCTTGTTGTTCATGCATTAATTTATTCGCCAAGCGGGGGGATATACTGTTGGCAATACTTTCCAGATTAATTAATTTTATGCCTAAATATGGCAACTGCTGATGTTGACCATGGACATCTGCTGCCACTGTGCCGATACGAACGATGTCGCTCCAGGGTAATTGCCATTGGCCATGGCGATGGATAAAGCGGATGGTGGTCGGGGTTAAACAATAACTGTACTTTGGCTCTAAATATTTCATTAAACCAACAAGAAAAACCATAAAACAGGCTAACATAATTAACGTTAATTGAATTTTAAATTCGCTGAACAAGAAACTATTTAAGATAAAGCTAAAACTTAGTAATAATGCCCCTAAAATTAACAAAAATAAGGCGTTACGTTTAGAACGAGGTTTTATATACAGTATTCTATTGGTTGTTGTCGTTGGCAAAGATTTACACCTCGTAACTTGAATTTCTAATAAAACATTCCATAATTATAGCTGTAATCCTTTTTCAAGGGCTACATAAAAAGCGTCT
>CALJHL010000261.1 GCA_938075435.1 uncultured Thalassotalea sp.
ACAACTTATTTAGCGCAATATAATGACCTTGCATTGACTCATTTAGATGCCCATGCTGATTTACGTGACGGTTACTTAGGCTTTCATTACTCACACGCCTCTATCATTAAACGCGTCCATGATCATTTTACCGAGCAACATCAACTGATCCAGTATGGGATTCGCTCAGGCACCAAAGAAGAATATCAATGGATGCGTGCTAATAACACCTTGCTAAATAGCCGCAAAGAGTTTTTACAAACCGTTGCTGAGATTAACGATAATCGCCCGATTTATTTAACTTTAGATCTCGATTATTTTGACCCTAGCTTTTTTCCAGGTACTGGCACACCAGAGCCCGGTGGCGAAGATTTCCACTCCTTTATTAGTCTTTGCAAAATACTCAAAAACAAAAACTTTGTTGGCTGTGATGTTGTCGAGTTATCACCTGAAATTGATGCCACCGGCAATAGCGACGTGTTCGCGGCAAAAGTTGTGCGCGAATTAATTATTTGTTTAAACCATAAATAGAGACACCTTCTTGAAAACTTCATTAACACACTGGTCGCTAGACGACGCTGAAAACACCTACCACGTAAAGCGCTGGGGCAACGGTTATTTTGACATTGGTGAAACGGGCGATATTAATGTGATCCCACGTTATGACCAACCTGATTTGAAGATCAATTTAAAAGAAGTTGTCGAAGAAATTAAAAGTGAAGGCATACAACTCCCGGTTGTTATTCGCTTTCACGATATTCTTCGCTCGCAAGTGGAGCTCTTGAACAAAACGTTTCGAAATACCATAGAAGAAGCTGATTATGAAGGTCAGTATTTTGGTGTTTTTCCGGTCAAAGTAAATCAAATGCGTGAGGTGATTGAAGAAATCGTTGATGCCGGAAGTCGCTATAACTATGGCTTGGAAGCGGGTTCAAAACCCGAATTAATTGCCGCGCTTGCTTATAACACCAATAAAAATTCCTTAACTATTTTAAATGGTTACAAAGATGAAGAGTACTTACGGCTAGCTTTATTAGGTTTGAAAATTAATCGTAAAATCATTATTGTGATTGAAAAGTACAGTGAACTCATCAAATTAGTCGCGCTGGCCAAAAAATTAGATGTAAAACCCATCATAGGTTTACGTGTAAAAATGATGGTTAAAGGCCGCGGCAAATGGGAACACTCCAGTGGCGAACGCGCTAAATTTGGCTTAAGTATTGCCGAAATTCTTAACGCGGTTAGCTACTTAGAAGCCCAAGGACTGAGTGATTGCGTTAAACTATTACATTTTCATATTGGTAGCCAATTAACTGATATCCGCGCCATTAAAGAGGCAGTGCAAGAAGCTTCTTTAATTTATAGTAAGCTGGTTAAGCAAGGAGTACCGCTTGAGTACGTTGATGTCGGTGGCGGCTTAGCCATAGATTACGATGGCTCTCAATCAACTAACGACTCTTCTTGTAACTACAGTCTTACTGAGTACATCGCTGATATTGTTTACGGCTTTAAGCAAAATTGCGACTTAGAGTCGGTTCCGCATCCCCACTTAGTTAGCGAAAGCGGGCGCGCAATGACCGCTCATCACTCCTGTGTTATTACCAATGTTATTGGTGAAATTCATCCCGGTGGCACGCAATATTCAACCCGAAAAGCAACCGGCGAACACATTATTGTCACCAATATTCGTGACTTAGAAAAAAGCCTGCTTGATGCCGATAAAAGCATTAGCCATCAAGAAATATACAATGATGTGGTGCAATTAAAGTCGCAAGCAATGCAAGCCTTTAAATTAGGCATCTTCAGCTTAGACGAGTTAGCCAAAGTCGAAACCATCTACTGGCGTATTCTTAACGTGATTGAACAACAAATGCACTTGTTGGAGTTTGTGCCTGAAGAGCTCAATGATATTTCACAAATGTTGTCATCACAATATTTAGCCAATTTTTCTGTTTTCCAGTCGGCGGCAGATTCTTGGGCAATTGACCAAGTGCTGCCAATAGTGCCTATTTCTCGTTTAAACGAACAACCAACAAAATTGTGTAGCTTGGTGGATATTACCTGCGACAGTGATGGTAAAATTGATAAATTTATTGGTCACGACACTGTCGCCAGTAACATTCCAATGCACCAGCTTAACGAGCAAGAAGATTACTTTATCGGGATATTTTTAACCGGTGCTTATCAAGATGTTATGGGTGATATGCATAATTTATTTGGTCGTTTAAACGAAGTACATATTGTCAGCTATGACGATGATCCAAAAGACTTTTATATTGAAGAAGTGGTTAAAGGTTCATCCGTCGACAATGTGTTATCTACGATGCAATATACACCGGCAATTATGGCTCAAGTCATTAAAAAAGAAGTCGATGTACAAATATCACGGGGCAAAATAAAGCCCCGAGAAGGGGTCAATTTGATTGATTTTTACGAAGATTGTTTAAACGGCTACACGTATTTAAAGTAACGCAAAAGCTAGGCACTCTCAGCCCAAATAATCTATAAATGCACCAAGATTGATTGCTGATCTTTCTTGGTCATTTTACTCACAACCAACATATACGAATTGTCCATCATCCGCTCAAGCTCTCCTTGTGGAATTGAACCATCTAGAATCACCGTGTTCCACTGCGCTTTGTCCATATGATAGCCGGCTGTAATTGCCGGGAATATGTCTTGTAGGGCTAAAGATTGATCATTAACAGATCGTTATGCCGTCCGATTAAAGCAAACATCTTGTTCTTTACTTTAAACACATAAACATCGTCGCCAAAAGGAAAGCCTAGCGTGGTAAATGGTTTGGCTAGTAGGTAGGATTTTAACTCTTCAATGTTCATAATTTAATTTTATTACCTACCTTTAAACTAGTTATTAATTGATTTAAGTTCAAAACAACAAGCTAATTTTCTTGGTTAACGGTATTTAATTGTTCTTCTAGCCATTTTAAGGCTTTATCTCGGCCAAACTGCAAGCCATTAAACTCCTGCATATTCCAGCCATCAGGTATGCGTTCAGCGTTTAATTGCTGAACTATTCTTGAACTCTGTTTATTGTAAGTTATGACTGCAATGGCTTTTATATTTTCCAATGACAACATATGTAATCGAGCTTCAAAGGCATGTGAATAGTCATTAATTTTATTAATTAATAAGCCAACATGATCTGGAAAACGATCAATTAAAAAGGCATCGAATTCTTCGCAATTCTCTAAATTTATCACCACACCGCCATTGATAGTCACTTCGACCATATTGTTACTAAGGACTTTTATATCGGCAAAACTTAAGGCATACTTCATTTGGAAATCTCAACTTATTTAGGTAAAACATGCCACTTTGGCATTGACAGTATTTGGAAGAGTAGCCAATTAAGCATCGGCTATAGATATCGTTAATTCACGTTCTAGCCACCTAAGAGCCTTAGCTCGCCCCATATCAAATCCTGAGTATAGTTGAAAATTAATTTCATCGGCTTTTCTTAGTTCGAAAAAATCATCGACAACTGACATATCGTTCTTACTATATGAGACTACAGCCGTAGCCGCTAAATTAGAGTTATTGCCAATTAACCGGTGAGTTTCTTCAACACATTGATAAGGATTAATATTATTAATTAATAATGCATAAGGCTTGGCAAACTTCTTTTCTATAAATTCAGCATACTCCGTATGCATATCGGGAGTGACGGTGACGAGTTCATCTATTACCAATTCGGCAATATTAGGGGTTATCGTATACAGATAACCAAAACTTAACGTGTGTTTCATATTAGCTCCGGAAAATTTTTGGAAAGAAAAATACACGCAGAAACAACTTTGACCTTTAGCAAAGTTTCAATGATCTATTCAGAAAACCGATGAAATAAGGCTCAGCCCAATAAAATTCGAGGCAGCAGTCTATTTTTGTATTATTAGCGTAATCTATGTTTCTTATGCTAGTTATTTATAGTTTACATTATAAAAATATGCTAATTATTTCTTTGGTAAATTGTCCAAAACACTTATTAAATAACAATAGGAAACTTTAAATTCATTACCAACACTCTTTCATGAATAATCGATAGATGGCACAATGATAAAAAAGACATCCTAGGAAAGTTAATGCAACGAATTGCCGTACTGCTGTTTTGTTTATTATGTATTAAAGTAAATGCTACTGAACAAGCTCAGCAAATATTCGAGGAAATGGCACCGTCTCTTTATCAAATCCGTTTAATTGATATTGCCACATCAGAAAAATCAACGATTGGCTCTGGTTTTCAAATCAGTGAAAATGGCTATATTGCTACCAATTATCACGTAATTTCCGGCTATGCCCAATACCCAGAAAAATACGTTATTGAATATGAAGATCACCAAGGTAATAAAGGCCATTTAGATCTGCAAACCGTTGATGTAATAAACGATCTCGCCATTGTTCTTTTAGTTGAAAACCTGCAACCGAAACATTTTATTATCTCGGAATTATCGCCTGAACGCGGAGAAGAAATATACTCTCTGGGTAACCCTCATGATTTAGGCATGATTGTTGTTCCTGGTACTTACAATGGTCTGAAAAAAGAAGCATTCAATGATCGAATTCATTTTACTGGCTCAGTCAACCCTGGCATGAGCGGTGGCCCAGTTGTCAATAAATTCGGTGAAGTTGTAGGTGTTAATGTCGCCTCTTCGGGTAATCAAATTGGTTTTTTAATTCCACATGACAAATTAGTCAATTTAATTAATCAGTTTGATAGTCAGGTCGAAAAAACTATTGATCAACAGATAAGTGAGCAACTCAAAGCCAATCAAAAAAAATTATTAGCTGAAGTGCTTGCCGGTCAATGGCAAACAAAATCATTTGCATCACAAGCCACCATCCCTGATCCAGGCGTAGACTATATTCGCTGTTGGGGAGACTCTAATGCCGACAAACCTGACGCATTAATGTTCAAGGCAGTAACCAATTGCCAAATGGAAGAAAACGTCTATATTTCAGAATCATTAACCACCGGCTCAATTGATATGGAATTTCATTATTTTGCCGCTCCTGAAATATCAACTGTACGCTTTTATCAACTATATAAAGCACAAATCAGCCAAGCTTCTGCGGGCAATCGAGTCAGTAAAGAAGAGGTTACTGAGTTTGAATGTCAACACGATATAACCGGAGTTGCAGAGCAAAATATTAAGAATAAGTCGATCGTCTGTATTCGTGCTTATAAAGAATATCAAGGCCTATACGACCTAATGTATATCTCCGCCTCTGTCGATAGAAATAACAAAGCGCTAGTTAGTCATTTCACCTTAGCGGGCGTAGAAAAAGACTTAGCTCAACAATTTAGTATTCGCTTTATGGAGTCAGTAAAATGGAATTAATTGTTGAAGAAATCAGCCGCGCTAAAAAGCTAATTGGCCGACATAAATTTGTATCTCAACAACTCAGCATTGGTCGTGGTTATAACAATGACATTATCTTAAGTGATCCGCACGTTTGTGCTGACCATCTAGTTTTAAAAGCAGTTGATGATCAATGGGTTATCCAAGATCTCGACTCATTGAATGGCACCATGTTGCTTAATGAGAATAAATTAACACAGCCGCAGTTAATAGAGTCTGGAGATATCATTCAGATAGGCAAAACACAATTACGTTTTATGCTTCCCAACCATCCTGTAGCTGAGAGTGTTAAATTTAGTACTGCCGAAATCTTAGTGGAAAATATCGGCCGTTGGCCGGTTATTATTACTATGCTGAGTTTATTTACGGCGCTTAATATTTTATTTATGTACCTTAATACTCCTACCAAAGAAATTAATTACAATTCATTATTTTTATGGGGTTTAGGCTTAACCTTAGGTTACGCACTTTGGCCGTTGTTTTGCTCTTTAATGTCGCATTTAAATAAACATGAAACCCGCATTGCCGATCAACTTGGGGTAAGTTTTGTTATCATCAATTTGTTTTGGATAAATGAATTTATCGAAGTGTTTTTAGGTTTTAATTTGTCAAGTAGTTGGTATTGGCAATGGCTGATCATATTTTTGTCATTTGCCTTAACCTGCATGATGTTTTGGTTTAATTTTTATATTGCATTTACACAATCGGCGAAACGCCGTATTAAGCTTGCGTTAGGCTGTAGCACTTTTATTTTTGCCAGTTTATTTGTATATGATTTGAGTAATCAGCCTGATTTTAAAGGATACCCTGAATATAACAGCACAATTATGCCACCAGCATTTGCATTTAGCAGTGCCAGCACTCCCGAAGAATTCATTCGAAACAGTGATGATCTATTTAAAGCTGTAGATAAAAAAGCTCAACAACAGAAGGATTAAGCAGCACGGTTTTATTAACCGTGCAATGATATTAAGCGTTCTCCTTAGTAAGGATAAATAACAAAAAAGCACTAGCCATGATAAACATTCATCATGGCTAGCGCTTTTTTTAGATTTAATAACTAGCTAAATTTAAGCTAGGCTAATTAGCTTAAAGCAACTAGCTCTATAATTATTATTAAGGGCGAGCTATAAACCCTACCGCATCATAAACCGAGGTTAGTACCTTGCTTGCACGTTCAGATGCTTTTTCAGCACCCGCATGCATCACTTGATTTAAGAACGTTTGATCTTGACGATATTGATGGAATTTTTGCTGAATTGGCTCAAGCATAGCAACTACCGCATCGGCAACATCGCCTTTTAAATGACCATACATTTTATCTTCGTACTCAGGTATTAACTGTTCAACAGTTTTGCCAGTGGTACAAGATAGCAGTGACAGTAAGTTAGATACGCCAGGCTTTTCAGCAACATTATAATAAATGCGTGCTTGTTCATCAGAATCAGTTACGGCGCGTTTAATTTTTTTAGTTATTTTTTTAGGATCTTCTAATAAACCGATGAAGTTACTGGCATTATCATCAGATTTTGACATTTTTTTAGTCGGCTCTTGTAAACTCATTACCCGAGCACCAAACTCAGGAATGTAGGGATCTGGTACGGTAAAGGTATTGCCATAAATGTTATTAAAACGCGTCGCAATATCACGAGCAAGTTCAAGATGTTGCTTTTGATCATGACCAACAGGCACTCTGTCAGCTTGATACAACAAGATGTCTGCGGCCATTAATACCGGATAAGTAAATAAACCTGAATTCATATTTGCTTCAGATTTTTGTGACTTATCTTTGTATTGGGTCATACGATTAAGTTCACCCATTTGCGTGTAACAGTTTAATACCCAGCTTAATTGCGCATGCTCGGGTACATGTGACTGAATAAAAATAGTACTTTTTTGCGGGTCAACTCCACATGCTAAATATAACGCTAAACCATCCAAGGTTGCTTTACGTAAATCATCAGGCTTAGGTCGAACGGTTATCGCATGTTGATCAACCAACATGTAATAACACTGATGGCTATCTTGCATATCCACCCATTGGCGTAAAGCACCTAAGTAATTACCTATTGTTAAATCACCTGATGGCTGACAACCACTTAACACGACTGGCTTAGTCATAATATTCCTTAAAACAAAAAATTCTTAAATTGATCACGCAAGTTCACTGCGCATTTTATCAATAACCGCTTTATAATCACTTGCAGAAAATATTGCCGATCCGGCAACAAACATATCGGCACCAGCATCTGCAATCTGACGGATATTATCTACTTTAACGCCACCATCGACTTGTAAACGTATATCTCGGCCACTGGCGGCTATTTTAGCTTTTACTAACTTTAACTTGTCTAATGTTGATGGAATAAATGATTGCCCACCAAAGCCAGGGTTAACCGACATTAATAAGATCACGTCTAATTTATCCATAACAAAATCTAATACTTGTAACGGCGTTGCGGGATTTAACACTAAGCCGGCTTTACAACCGTGATCTTTAATAAGTTGTAGAGTTCTGTCGACATGATCACTAGCTTCAGGATGAAACGTGATGATATCAGCGCCCGCTTTGGCAAAGTCGGGAATTAAACTATCAACCGGTTTCACCATTAAGTGCACATCTATCGGGGCGGTAATGCCATAATCGCGCAATGCTTTACAAATCATTGGGCCAAAGGTCAAATTTGGCACGAAATGATTATCCATTACATCAAAATGAACAACATCGGCACCTGCCGCTAAGACTTTAGCAACATCATCCCCTAGACGGGCAAAATCAGCTGATAAAATTGATGGAGCAATTAAAAATGATGACATAGTGACTACCCTTTTTTAAATTAGCGCTACTTTACCTAATCATCCGCCTAAGTTGAAGTAACAAAACGTATAAATTAACAATTAAACTTACCACGTGCGCTTAAAAAGTGCACAGCCCGCACTATTTTTGCACAAAGACAAATTAGCCATCTAAATAAAAACATTAAAAATATAAAAATACCTTTTAAAAAACAATCTGTTGCATTGTTTTTTTGGATTTTATTCAACTCGGCACTAGCCTTGCAACCATTTATGATTAACAGCCTATTAAAAATAACTTAACTAAGAGAATACTATGAAAAAGACATTATCTACTTCTTTACTTCTAACTACGATGGCACTTGGTGCTACCATTTCAACTTCAGCTGCTGCTATCGAAGGCTATGAAGGCTTAAGTGCCAATGCTGGAATTGTATCGCAATACTTCTTCCGCGGTGTAGCACAAACCTCAACTGCTTCAGCAAGTGCAGGCCTAGATTATGAAAATAGTGGTTTTTATGTAGGAACATGGGCAGCTGATGTCCAAGATGGCCTAGAAGTCGATTTTTATGCCGGTTATGGTTTAGAATTTGATAATGGCTTAGGCCTAAGCATTGGCGGTACTAGCTACCAATACACTGGTGATTTTGATTCTGCTTATAACGAAGTAAATCTTGGAGCTAGTTATAAATTCTTATCTGTTGCCTACGCGGTCGGTACTCACGATGATGACTCTGAATTAGGTATTGAAGAAGCCGATTATGATTTTTTCAGTGTTACTGCTGAATACGAAGGCTTCTCTGTAACTTACGGCTCTTGGGGTGATGAATTTGACGGTGATTACTTTGAAGCGGGTTACAGCACCGAATTAGCCGGATTTGATGTTGGCGTATCAGTAATCTCAAACTCAGAAGAATTAGACTTAGAAACTGGTGAAGGTGAAGAGTCATTAATTTTTAGTATCGGTAAAACCTTCTAAAATTGAATAATGCTTCTCGACTAAACACAGTTAACTAATACAAAAAGCCTGCATTTGCAGGCTTTCTATCATTAGCATGGTCAGAATTTATAAATATTTATTAAAAAATTCTGTTTTTAAGGTTTTATAATGCACGGTAGTGCCATCCCCCTCTTTTAAGCTATGACTGCGATTTGGGTAAGACATAAATTCAAATTGTTTATGATGTTTCACCAGCTCATTAATTAAACGTTCCGACGCTTGGTAATGAACATTATCATCTCCCGTGCCATGGATAAGTAAGAGTTTTCCTTTTAAATTTTTTGCGTGAGTTATCGGTGAACCTTGCTGGTAACCTTCGGCATAATCGCTAAGCAAACCTGAGTAACGTTCTTGATAAATTGAGTCGTAAAGCCGTTGGTCGGCAACCGGCGCCGAAGAAATACCAACATGATATTGCTCAGGATACCTAAACAACATATTTAACGTCATCGAGCCACCACCAGAATGCCCCCAAATACCGACTCTTTTAGTATCTATGTACGACCATTTATTTGCCATTGCTGTTAACGCATCGGCTTGATCGCGAGATGAAAGTATACCAACCGCACCATAGATAGATTTACGCCAAGCACGACCTTTAGGGACTTTAGTGCCACGGTTATCAATTGACGCAACAAGATAGCCTTGCTCTGTAAGCATCTGATCCCAAAGATACTTATTACCTCGCCAACTGTCTTTTACGGTTTGGCCAGCAGGCTCACCGTAGACATAAAAAATAATAGGATATTTTTTAGAAGCATCGAAATCGGCGGGACGCATAATGTAGCCATCTAGGACCACACCATCTTGAGCATTAACCTGGAAAAATTCGGTGCTTGGTTTTTTCAAGAAATTTAGCTTGGAAATCAGTCGTTGATTATTCATTAACTGATGCTTTGTTTGATGCTCTGCTATTTTTACCAAGCTAATTTGTTTTGGTTGGTTAAAAGTTGAGTGAGTATGAATTGCCCATTGACCATCATCTGACATTTGATAACTATTGGTGCCACTAAAATTTTCCGGCGTTATCCTTTGATTACTAATGCTGCCATCCAGTTTACTCCGATATAAATATCGTTGGGTAATATTATCCGGTGATGCAATAAAATATAGCCAGCCATTTTCTTGATCAATTGCTTCAATATCTACGACATCAAACTTACCAGTGGTTAAGTCGATAACCGATTGACCATCTCGAGAGATTTTATACAGGTGGCGCCAGCCATTTCTTTCACTGGCCCAGATAAAGTTGGCACCATCTTCTAACCAAAGTGCGTCGTCAATATCATCCAAGAAAAATTCATCTGCCTCAGTAAATATTTTATTGAGTTTGCCAGTTGCAACATTAGCCAAATAGAGATGATTACGATCTTGCTTACGGTTTACATGTTGAACTAGAATTTGTTCGCTATTTCCGGACCAATTCATCCTTGGAATGTACATATCACGTGAGTTATTGGGTAGGGTTAACCACAATGTTTGCTGACTTGCCAAATCAACAACACCAATATTGGCCAAGGCATTAATTTCACCCACTTTAGGATAAGGGAATTTAGTTAGAGTTGGGTATAGCTCATCAGTATTATTGATCATGATGAAATCTTTGCTACCATTGGTATCTAACTGCCAGTAAGCTATTTTACTGCCATCAGGACTCCAACGAAAACCATCTTTTATGGCAAATTCTTCCTCATAAACCCAATCGAACAAGCCATTAATGACACCGTCACCACCATCATTGGTTAGCTGAGTTATGTGCTGGTTCTTTAGATCCTCAACAAAAATATTATTATCTACAACATAGGCAACTTTGTTGGCATCACTTGAAAATTTAGCAAACATCAGACTACTGGTTTTGACATTTGCTCCTCCGAGTTGTGATAAAACCTTACTGTTTAAATCTAATAGCCAGTAATCACCACGGCTTTTTGAACGCCATACTTTTTTGCTATTGGTATAAATTAATAACTTGTCACGATTATCAGACCAAATATAATCATCAATCGTTAACGGTTTATCACTACCTTTTGCAGTAAGTTGGGCGATTGAAATCAGTAAAGTTCGCTCTAATGTTTCAGGGTTATAAACAACCACCTCTTTACCAATACTAACTTCTTCGCCTTGTTCATTACTGATTTTATCGGCCGAATCTTCAAGCGCGGTATAACCACTGCCATCTTTTAGCCAACGAATTTGACCGATTTTATCTGACTTAAATTCTTGCTCAGCAAAAATTTTTTTGATAGTAAGTTGCTGTGAATTATTGGCACTAATTACCTGAGATTGAACGTCACTTTTTTGAGTGCTGAGATTATTACAAGCGACGATGGATAAAATCGCTGCAACAGCTGCAAACCAACGGCTTAATTGAATTATGGGCATAGAGTTTCCTTTTTAAATCGTCACACTTTAAAGGGTCACGCCAAGAAAAACAAACCATTGATAGCATATTTAAGGCCATCTAACGCAAATTAAACCTTATGTTAACCTAACTGATAAACGGGCATTAAGTTTATAACATTTGATTAATAACATGATGATAATCCATTCCCTTCAAGCGGTAACTGCAATCGATTTTTTATCGTCTTAACTCTTCCATATCTGCAATAATTTCATCAAGTCGTTTAATTAAACGACCGTAAACTAAGTCCATATCACAACGGTACAATGCCGCGGCAAAATACGCTAGCAATGCTGCAATTGTAAAGACCACGACTAAAATAATCGCCGGTGTATCAAACAATACATAACTGTTTGGGTAATCAAGGAGTAAACCTTGAATAAAACTTGTCGCTGATCCTGAAAGTCGCCATTGCAACATAATTCCTAAAAACAATAATGGATAAAAGTAACGATACAAGGTGGTGTATTCGGCGATGAGGCTTTTAAACCAGCTATCAAACGACTTTAAGTAAGCATAACTACTGACATTTTTATCTATTTTATCGAGTTCCTTCAGTTGTTTTTTACCAAGAACAACAAGAGATAATAACAATAATGAAATAAACACACCCAAATATAGGGTTCCAGAAAAGGCAGAAAAAGCGATAATAACCACAACTCCCACAAGTAAACCGATCAAGTTCCATTTAAAGGCTTTATGTAGTTTTTCCAGCACGTCCTTAGACTTTTGATGATACAAATCATTAATTTTTGGCGCAATTAATGCATCGTCTTTCATAAACCCTTGCTTCCATATGGTTTCGATTGAATCTTTCATTTAAGCATCCTCTATATTTAATAATTTATTTAAACGCTGTTTAATCCGTTTAATACGCACGCCAATATTATTAGCATTAGTACCAATGATCTCCGCTATTTCGGCATATGATTTTTGTTCTAAGTAGAGAAGTACAACTCCCCTATCGGTTGCTGACAACTGCCTAATGGCATCGTAAAGTTGATTAATTGCCTGATCTTCAATTGTGTGGCTATCACTAAATTGTTCTGTCGAAAATTGTTGCTGCAAACTGTGCTGCACATTCTTTTTTTGTTTTTTTAAATACGTTAAACAAACATTCAAAGCTAGCCGATAAATCCAAGTTGACCATTCGGACTGCCCTTTAAAGCTATCTTTACTACGCCAAATTTGTAAGCATACTTCTTGATAATAATCTTCAAAGTCATGTTGATTAGTGGTGTAAGCTCGACATATTTTTATAATGATCCCGGCAAAGGGTAAAATAGAGACTGTATAAAAATCACTTGCCATACTGTTTTTCATTCCGTTGTTATAATCATTTTGTTTTCTTAGTTAGTGGCTATCAACAGAAATTATTACACCTTGGTAACAATTTAAATTGAGTCAACCTGCAAATTGTGGGATTTACTCGATAACAGCAAAAACAAAAGTGCCACCACTCCGACTATACCTTCATTATTACGATAGATTAATTTAACCCATTTGAGAATAAATAAGGGAGCTTACCAGAAGGATTTTTGTATGTACTTTATAAGTATGCAAAATTTACTGACTTTAACATTGAACATTTGCCGACAAATAAATTATAGTGTTCACTTCAGCAATAAAGGTAAACCCTTTACCTAAAGCTAACGTAAGGTTAACCATGGCTAAAGCCGACGACGAATCACAACAAAAAGCACCACCACTAAAAAGTGTAATAGCCAGTGTTGCCGCGGCATTTTTTGGAGTGCAAAGTGATAAAAATCGTAAACGAGATTTTACTAATGGAAAATTTAGTCACTTTGTTATTGTTGGTCTATTGGGTGTGGTCATTTTTGTTGCCACCTTAGTGGCAATTGTTAACTTAGTTTTACCAAAATAGAGCAACCTAAGCTTTATTGACTTAACTCTGAGGTTTATATAAAGCCAACAATTCGCCAACCTTATTGCGTTTATTGCCTTTTGGGCTAATTGTCCGGGCGACTTGTATCGATTTTATTTTATCGGCATGCTCATAAATTTTACGCGTCCAAATTGTGTCGTGGTTTGAAATCAATACAGTTACGTTTTTCTCGGCGGTAATTTCTTCGGCAGCATTGGCTAAATCGGCTTGTTCATCTAAGCCAAAACCATTGCCAGCATAACTGGTAAAACTTGCGGTTTTGCTTAGTGGCACATAAGGAGGATCGCAATAAATAACGTCACCATCCTCGGCCCTGGCAAAACTATCACGATAACTTTCGCAAACAAATTCTGCTTGTTGGGCTTTTATGGCAAACGCTCTTAGTTCACTCTCTGGAAAGTATGGTCGTTTATACTTACCAAATGGCACATTGTAGCCACCTTTTAAGTTATAACGACATAAGCCATTATAACCGTGCCGATTCATGTATAAGAACATTAGGGAGCGCTGGTAGCCATCATCAGTACTATTAAATTGACTGCGTATTTGATAATACTGTTCAGCCTCATTAAAATCAGGAGTGAATAGCCTAGCGGCATCGTCAATAAATTGTTCAGATTGGTTTTGAATGGTTTTAAACAGGTTGATTAAATCTTTATTAATATCGTTGAGTACATAACCATCAAAGTTGGTATTTAAGAAAATAGAGCCGGCACCAGCAAAAGGTTCGATCAAGCGTTGACCTTTAGGTAGCATTTTTCGGATGGTATCGCTTAAGGTATATTTACCACCAGCCCATTTTAAAAATGCCCTTTGCTTATTTTTCATGTTTTTATACTTATTCTTAGACTACGAAAATATCAAAGATATGGTTCGGCTTATTTATTTGCTATATTGCTCTAAATAACCTGCTGAATCTGTGCAAAAGTAATATTATCGAAAATATCACTCTGCCCAATTGCCGTTGGAATAATCAACCGAATTTGTCCATCCACATTCTTTTTATCACGACTCATGTGTTTAATAAAGTCAGCAAAAGTCATTGATTCAGGTGGTTTGATAGGTAAATCAAAATATTCAATTAAGGTGATAATTTTTTCAACATCTGATGCAGATAATAAGCCTAAATGTTTCGCAAGCTGAGCAGCCTGCACCATGCCGGTTGCAACAGCTTCACCATGTAACCAAACACCGTAACCCATTTCGGCTTCGATGGCATGGCCAAAGGTATGGCCTAAATTTAACAGCGCCCGAACCCCAGACTCTTTTTCATCTTGAGCGACGGTATCTGCTTTTTGTTGGCAACAGTGTAAAATCATTTGCTTTAAAATTTCACGGTCGCCAGCTTTAATCGCTTGTTTGTTAGTTTCTAACCAGTTGAAAAAAACGGCATCGCCAAGGATACCGTACTTAATCACTTCCGCCATACCAGCATTAAATTCACGCACTGGTAAGCTAGTTAAACTATTAATATCGATGAGTACCGCTTTCGGTTGATAAAAAGCGCCAATCATATTCTTGCCAAGAGGATGGTTTACTGCTGTCTTACCGCCCACAGAAGAGTCTACTTGTGAAAGTAACGTGGTTGGGATCTGAATAAAATCAACGCCACGCTGATAACAAGCGGCAGCAAAACCGGTTAGATCGCCAATGACACCACCACCGAGCGCTATCAAAGTTGAGTCACGGCCATGATTTTTAGTTAACATGTGAGCCATGATTTTTTCAAAATTAGCTAAACTTTTTTCAGCTTCACCATCTTTAATAATAATCACATCGACTTTATAGTCATTCAGAATTGCTTGCAGCTGCGATAAATATAAAGGTGCGACAACGTCATTGGTTACAATACAAACACGTTTGCTTTTTATATGAGTCAGTAGCGGGCTATTTAAAGATAATAGCCCAGCTTCAATATAGATAGGGTAGCTACGTTCAGCTAATGCAACGGTAAGAGATGCCATTCGATCTTAAAAATCCAATCGTTCTACAATTTTACTTGCAACAACTTTGGCACTTTGATCATCAGTTTGCACGATAACGTCAGCAATTTCTTCGTATAAAGGATTACGTTCTACCGCAAGTTTTTCTAGAACAGTGCGTGGCTCTTCTTTAGTTTGTAGTAATGGTCGGCGACGATCTCGCTGCGTACGTGCTACTTGTTTATCAATGGTAGTCTCTAAATAAACAACGATACCACGAGCTGACAATCGATTACGTATTTGATCACTGATAACTGAACCACCACCAGTGGCAAGGACGATACCGTGTCTTTGAGATAAGTCTTCAATTACGGTTTCTTCACGAATGCGGAAACCTTCTTCACCTTCTAAATCAAATACCCAAGCAATGTCTGCGCCGGTACGGCGTTCGATTTCTTGATCTGAATCGAAAAACTCAAGGTGTAGCTTATCAGCCAATTCTCTACCAATTGTGCTTTTGCCCGCGCCCATTGGGCCAACAAGGAAAATATTACGTTTTTCTGCCATGAGATTTTTTAATACTCGTAAATTGATTAGTTAACGAAAATGAGGATACTCCTCGAAAAAATTAAGGGCGCAATTATCGCAATTGTTTAGGTCTAATTGCAAGTAAAGCGCCCATATTTCAGCAAATTTCGATAAATATATAGTTAAAAGGTCTCAGTTACGATTCTTGGAGTAACAAAAATCAATAATTCTTTCTTTTCATTGAACTCACTTGTGGTTCTAAATAGATAGCCCAAATAAGGTATATCACCCAAAACTGGTACTTTAGACACCGAATTAATTACTTGTTGTTGATAAATACCACCGAGAACAATAGTTTCGCCATTATTAACCAAAACTTGGGTACCAATTTCTTGAGTGTCAATGGCGGTAGCCAAACCAGTACCGGTAGCAATAGTATCGCCACGAGTATCTTGGGTAATAACTAAATCTAGGATAATTCGATTATCCGGAGTAATTTGTGGTGTTACTCTAAGGCCTAATACCGCTTTTTTAAAGGTTACAGTAGTTGCACCACTTGAAGCCGCTTCAACAAACGGGATCTCGGTACCTTGCTCAATATAGGCCTCTTTTTGATTCGACGTAGTGATGCGCGGACTCGCAATGATTTCACCTTTATTTTCTTGCTCCATCGCTGAAAGCTCGAGATCTAAAATCGTGCCATCGGCTAAACGTGCTATCTGAAAGGCAATTGCGCCAGCAGGGTCGGCAACCGGTAAGTTAACATTTAAACGATCATTAATAGAAGGAATAACTCCACCATTAGCTAAGTCTGCTCCCTCAAGACTACCAGAAGATGCGGTATCACCACCATTATGAGTAACTCCCCAACGTATGCCCAATTCTTCCGAGATATTATCTTTTACGGTTACCATGCGCGATTCGATAACCACTTGTCTGATTGGAATATCCAAAACTGCTACCATACGTTTGATGTCTTCAATACTGTTGGCTGTATCACGAATTAATAACGTGTTAGTACGCTCATCTACGGTAACATTGCCTCGCTCTGACAACAAACTTGTACCTTCACTTTTCAAAATGTTGGCAAAATCAGCGGCTTTAGCATAATTAACTTGAACATAGGCGGGGTAAAGCGGCGCCAGCTCAGATACTTGTTGTTTAGCTTGTAAATCTCTCGCTTCGCGTGCCACCAATTCTTCATTTGGTGCCACCATAAGGATGTTACCATCCATTCGTTTACCTAAGCCTTTCACCTTAAGAATGATATCTAAAGCTTGATCCCAAGGCACACCGTCAAGACGCAAAGTAATATTACCGTTAACGGTATCGCTGGTAACTAAGTTAAAGCCATTATAATCGGCAATAATCTGCAGGACGGTACGAATTGGAATATCTTGGAAATTTAAAGAAATTTCTTTACCATTAAAGTCTTCACCATTTTCTAAATAAGATTTTTTCTCTTCCACCTGTTTTACCGTTAAAGAAAAAATATTATCAATTTGATCATGTTCAAAAGAAAATAATTTATTGGTACTAATCTCCAAGCGTGCATTATTCCCCTCTTTAAACGTTTCTATAGAAGTAACTAAAGTACCAAAATCTGAAACGTCTAATTTATATAATAAGTCGTCAGTGATCGCTGTATTGTGAAACTCAATTTGAATTTTTCCTAACTTGTCATGAACATCAACTACCGACATGCTGTCGTCAAGAAACACTAGAACTTGACCAGAATCGGCTTCGCCTTTTCTAAAATCAATGGCTTGGATGTTATTAATAAAATCAGCGCCAACATCGGCTTGTGGTTCATTTTTGTCGAAAGACGATAGGCTATTTAATAGAATGACAAACTTACCTTCAACTATTTCAACCTGGTACAGTTTTAACTCTTCTAAAAATATAGTTGCAGTGACTTTACCAGAAACATTTTGAACATTAATATATTTGATGCCGGCATGATTCACCTGAGTATCAGCCAAAGGAGCGACGAATTCTTCAGCATCGAACGAAATCTCTATACGGGCGGGATCAGTATACGTTTTTACTTGTGGCTCACTAGTCAATGATTGCTCAAAACCAAAGGTGAATTCAATTTCCTCAGCGAGCAATGTATTGTAGTAAATATCATTCAGCTTTCCGGCTGCGGTTGATGAAAATGAAACAATGATTAACATTGTCGCCATTGCCCGACACAAAACCTTTTGTCTTGATATCTTTCGCATTATTCTTTTTATCATAAGACTGTACATTAATTCCCTTACCCCTCTTGATCCGGCTCAACCATCGAGATCGTTGTCTCTCTTTCCACCCAACAGCCTGCGCCATCAGGAATTAATTCCACGATAATAATTTCTTCTTGGCCAACATTGGTGATTCTACCATTATATAAACCTAAATAACTGCCAATTGAAACTCGATGCAAGGTTGCATCAGAAGCTTCGACAAGAGCCCAAATAATTCCTTGTTCACCTAACGTACCACTCATTGCTAAACTTTCTAAGGCAAATTTTTCTAAAGGTTGTTTACGGCGCCTTGGGTCTGGATGCAAACAATCAGACATTTGCTGCATTTTTTCTTGTATAGCTTCAGGTTTAGGTGCAACAAATGGGCTACGTAACGCAAACGCCGAATAATCAAAATGTTGAAATTCAGGTAACGGCGGCATTGGTTCTATTTTATTAGGCGTCGAGGCTTTAACTTTTTCAATATGAGAATTAATTTCAGTTAAGTCGTCAAAACAACCACTCAACAACAATACCGCAAACAAGATTAAATAACGCATCTATTTTGCCTCCCGGTATTTATAGGTTTTAGCTTGCAGCTTTAAGGTTAATGAATTCTCCCCACCGCTTAAATCCCCAACAATAACAAAATCATGTAAGGTTACTATGCGTGGCAAACCTGAAATTTTCGAAACAAATTCACCAAAATCATGATAAGCACCGTTTACTATTACTTCTATCGGTAGTTCAAGATAAAACTCTTTTTGTATTTCAGCTTGCCAATTAAGTTTTAGAAAATCTAAACGTGAAGTAGTACCAACATAGGTAATATCATCCAACAAACCTGGGGTTTCATGACTTTCTGGCAAACGTTTTATCTGCTTGGAGAACATCTCTTCGGCTTCTTCCATTTGCTCTCGAAACAACTCTAAATTTGCCGCGACATAATATTTTGCCTGATAATCAGTTTTTAACTTACTTTCTTCTGCAACAATACGGTCCAATTCAACAATTTTGTCACTCACTAACAAGTAATAAACAAAATATGAAACAAAGGCAACTAGTACCACTGCCAGCATAGTTTTTGCAATTCTTGGCCATTGACCAATATTATTAAGGTCTAGGTTGTCAAATTGAGACATGTCGAAACTCATTATCGACCTCCGCCCGTTTCTGCTAATTCATTAAGTAAGCCTTTAATTCGTAAATTCATTTTGAAGTCACTTAAAAGTTTACTCGACTCATTGCTATTGATTATCGATTCTAACTCCGCATCGGCGAATAGACTCGAACTTTGGATCTCGCGGATCATATTGGCAAGATGATTATTAGACTCACTTTTCCCTTCTATCAATAATTCATTACCTTGTTTTTCAAGCTTGGTGAGATAAATTCCTGAAGGTACAATTTTGGCAATTTCATCGAGTACTTGCGTACCTACATTTCGACTTTTTTGTAGCTGATCAATTAATGTCATTCGTTGAATTAAGTCTTTTTTCTTTTCTTCTAACGTTCTGATTTCAGCAATTTTTGAATCCAGCACCTTAATTTCATTAGTTAAATATTGATTTTTAGCCATCTGACCATCAATTTTGGCTTGATAAATCTGACTGACCAAAAAAACCAACAAAAAGCTTAATAATGCCAATAAGGTTAAAATGGAAAAGAATTGTTGTTGCTGTTGGCGTTGCTCTTCTTCACGCCAAGGTAAGAGATTTATATGTGGCATGGCGAAAAGCTCCTAATCGCTAAGCCGGAAGCAATCATTAATTGTGGTGCCACTTTAGCAAGAGCTTCTTCATCAATCATATCGCCTAGCTCCATCGCATGAAATGGATTGGCGATTATGGTATGAACGCCCAATTCCGAAGATAATAATTCGGCTACATTATCTAACGCGGCGGTACCGCCAGAAATAACGAGATAGTCTAATTTTTCTTTGCCACTAAAGGTTAAGTACATTTGGATGGCGCGACGCACTTGTTGGATTAAAGTGGTTTGGAAAGGCGCCAACACTTCAAAGGTGTAGGTTGGAGGTAATTCACCTAGCAGCTTTTCCTTCTCGGCCTCTTCAAAGCTTTTGTTATAATAAGAAACGATGGAGCGAGTATATTGCTCACTACCAAATAATTGATCGCGGGTATAAATATCCTTGCCATCCTCATTAACAGTAAACAAGGTCATAGTTGCACCGATATCAATAAAGGCTACAATTTTTTGTAAAGCATCACTGGGCAGCATTGACATGCATAATTCTGATGCGCGGCTTAAGGCAAACGATTCAACATCGACCACTTTGGTATGAAAGCCGCCGGCATCTAATGCCGCAACTCGAGCTTCTATAGTTTCAGTACGCACCGCACTTAGTAACACATTAACTTTACTTGGGTCGGACTCATTAACGTCAAGTTTTTCAAAATCTAGGCTAACTTCATCGAGGGGGTATGGTATTAAACTGTCGGCTTCAATTTCGATCTGGCTGGCAAGTTCTTCTTCATTAAGAGCGACATCCATATAAATTATTTTGGTGATTACGGTGGAACCAGAAACAGCTACGGCAGAATTTTGCACGGTCGATAATACTTTTTTACGTATTTTACGAATAACTGACCCAACCGCTTCAATGTCTTGAACTTTACGATCGACAACAGCTCCCTTGGGCATAGTCTCTACTGCAAAGGATTCAAGTTGATAGCCATTTTTGGTTTCATTAATTAGAACGGCTTTAACGGAATATGAACCAATATCAATACCGACCATCAACGATGCTTTTTTATTCCATAATCTACTAAGCATAACTTCCTGTGATTATTATTATTTTTCTTATTTATCATAATATAGCTAAAAATAAATTTATTACACTAATTATCTCTATATACTAGTAATATTATTCAATTTTTAGTTTTGTGGTAGCTTTTTAGTGCAAATTTTCAAACGTTTAATGCAAATTTCTATCTTTTTCACCATATCTGCTTGTCTTGTCATCGGTGGTTTTTACCTGTCCATGCGCAGTGATTTACCCAGTGTAGAAATATTGAAGGATCTACAATTACAAACTCCAATGCAAATATATAGTACTGAAGGGGCATTAATTTCGCAATTTGGCGAAAAACGCCGGATCCCAGTAAAATTAGAAGACATGCCGAAACAACTTATCAATGCTTTTCTTGCTACTGAAGACAATCGCTTTTACCTACATTTTGGTGTAGATCCTATCGGCATGTCACGCGCCATACTTGGTAAATTAATGGGTCAGGACAAAGGTGGTGCTAGTACCATTACCATGCAAACGGCGCGAAACTTTTTTTTAACCCGAGAACAAACTTACACCCGCAAACTCACTGAAATTTTCATTTCGCTGCATATGGAAAGCTTATTAACAAAAGATGAAATTTTAGAACTTTACCTAAATAAAATTGAATTAAGTCATCGTGCATTTGGAGTCGGAGCTGCAGCACAAGTGTATTATGGTAAAGATATTCAAGACCTTACCTTGGCTGAAATGGCTGTTATCGCCGGCTTACCAAAAGCACCAAGCACTTATAATCCAATCAGTCACCCTGACAAGGCTAAATTTCGACGCACCACAGTATTACAGCGCATGCTAGAAAGTGGTTATATTAGCGAACAGCAATATCATGCAGCCAATAACGAAGAAATTCGCACTAAGCGCCATGGTGTAGAGATTGAGCTAAATGCACCTTATGTGGCTGAAATGGCGCATCGTAAAGTGGTCGAAATGTACGGTAAGCCAATTGCCTACAACAAGGGACTTCGTGTTTATACAACGGTAAGTAGTGATTTACAAATTGCCGCCCAAAAAGCGGTGATAAAAAATGTTTATGCCTATGATGCAAGACACGGTTATCGAGGCCCAATAAAACGCTTATGGATATCAACAGCAGATAAAGAGCAACTGTTAAAGCATGCGAAAACCACTAAAGATGATCAAGAATATCGTCGATTAGAAGTAAATTTAAATCAACTTAGCGATATACCTGCTCAGCCGGATGTCGTATTAAC
>CALJHL010000262.1 GCA_938075435.1 uncultured Thalassotalea sp.
ATGGAATGTTTTCTATATAAATAACGAAAATAACCCTTTCTTATATCCTCTACTTTATGCGCTAAATCAGGTTCGTTTGATAGCATATTAAAACATTCTTCAAGTTCCGATAAATAAGATTCAGCTTGGCTTATATTGAAATTTTTATAAGTGTATTGAAAGATATTAGCTAGATCGCTTGCTGCTTTTTTAGAGAGAGTATATTTAGTCATTATTTATGATTTTTTTCTGCTCACTAATAATATCAGCAACAGTTAAAGAACTTTCTCCGCTCATTTCACCTTCAATTAAAGCCATTCGTATAGCTTCTTTTTCACTTTGATTATGACGGATAAGGTCTCTAATATAATCACTAGCATTGGCAAAGTGGCCACTCTTTATTTGTTGATCAATCCAATGTCGCATTTCATTTGGGATAGAAATATTTAGTGTTGCCATGGTTACTCCTAATATTATTGTCGACTACAATAGACTTTTATTATGGCATATATTGGCAATGTTTGTCATGTTTGCGGTTTTAGTAGCGCTAACGATTATATGAATAAAGCTTCTTGGAACTCAATTATTCTCGATGGATCAATTCCCCAAGGTGAAATGGAACGGATGATGGATAATTCGTTTAAGTTAGTGGTCAGTAAAATGACTAAGAAAGAGCAGGCGTCAATTTTACTGCATTTGTAGGTAGGCATTTAACTTGTTAAATGAAGTTCGTATTTCATCTGTTGATGTAACACACGAATAATAAAAATATCACCTTGGCGTGTTTTGAAATAAATGGAATGTTTTCTATATAAATAACGAAAGTAACCCTTTCTTATATCCTCTACTTTATGCGCTAAATCAGGTTCGTTTGATAGCATCTTAAAACATTCTTCAAGTTCCGATAAATAAGCTTCAGCCTGACTTATATTGAAATTCTTATAAGTGTATTGAAATATATTAGCGAGATCTTTCGATGCTTTTTCAGAGAGAGTGTATTTAGCCATTTGCTATTATTTTCTTCTGTTCATTAATAATATCTGTAACACTTAATGAACTTTCACCGCTCAATTCACCTTCAATTAAAGCCATTCGTATGGCTTCTTTTCACTTTGATTATGACGGATAAGGTCTCTAATATAATCACTAGCATTGGCAAATTGGCCACTCTTTATTTGTTGATCAATCCAATGTCGCATTTCATTTGGGATAGAAATATTTAGTGTTGCCATGGTTACTCCTAATATAATCGTCGACTACAATAGGGTTTTATTGTGGCATATATTGGCAATGTTTGCCATAACCTTGTCTTTAGTAGCGCTAACGATTATATGATAAGCGACTTTGGGTTACCGTAATTTTAGATGGCTCAATTCCCAAACGTGAGGTTGAGCGTATGATGGATAATTCGTATATGTTAGTGGTCAGTAAAATGACCAAGAAAGAGCAGCAGGCTATTTTTCTTCATCAATAAAGTTTGATATGCCGGTATGTTGTGAGGCTGACAAAAGTGATGTAGTTATGCGCCACTGAATTATTGCGTAGCTAGGCTTAATAGACCATGTTGGCTATAACGTCGATTCGGGCTAGTTGCTAAACTCATTGTATAGGCAGTTTTCGCTGCATCTAGATTTCCTGTCTTGGCATACATATCGGCTAATAATTCTCTAATGGGCAATACCGATCCAGGCGTTACGGGATTTTTATCGACAGAGTCTTCAATGATAGCGGCTTCCTTTAGTAATGCTAAAGCTTGCTGGGGTTTACCTTGGGAAAAATATATCCAAGCTTTTACGGCTTTTCGTTGTGCATCTACAAGTACAGCCCAGTAATTTGGGCTGGTTGTTTGGGTTTTAATGTAAAGCTGATCAAGCATTGTTAGGCTTTCTTTTGCTCTTTGTGGATTATTGCTTCTAGCTGAACCAATCCCGCGAGCAAAATAGGTAATCGCTTCAACTTGAGGGAATTTTTCCCAACTGATGTAGCTAGGATGCCTGGTTTTAAGTTGGCTTGCTTGTAACCACTGTTTTTGTTCAAGACCAATTCTTGCTGGCATCGCCGCAAGCGCATACGCAGCGGGAAATGTATTTTGTATTGGGTGATGAGGCTCAATTGCTCGTAATGTTTCGAGCGCTTTTTGTTTTTCTCCTAACTGTAATAAACCGTATATTTTATAATCTAGAGCATGAACATAATGCATAGATGTTGATGCTTTAGTTGGATACTTTAGCGCTGCCGTTGCAGAGCGAGTATTCCAATTAATGGCATCTTGCCATTCTCCAAGTCTGACAAAAATATGTGTTGGCATATGCAAGGCATGGGGTACCTCTGGCGCAATCTTATCGTACGCTCTAGCTGGTTTTAGTCCGAGTTTTGCAAGTGCTGGGTTATCGTATGCATGTATACTGTAATGAATGGCGCCCGGGTGTAAAGGGTGTTTATCTATAATGGCTGATAGAATTTCTCCAGCGTCTTTATTCGTCGAAAACGTTTTGTCTTTTGGCGATGCCATAACGAGTAGAGATAGAGCGTAAAAAGCGGTTGCATCTATGTCGTTAGGATAGTCTTTGTATAGCTTAGTGTGCGCATTCGCCCATGCTTTAACGCGCGCCTTTTCGGGAATGTTTTGCCAGTTTTCGTAGTACGTTATTGCGGCAGAGATATAGGCTTGTTCACGTTGTGATTTATGAAGCTTTTGAGCAGTTGTTAGTGCTTGGAGACCATGTGTTAATGCATCTTTTGTGATTTTATCAGGCCACAATGGATGAAATAATGACATTGAGTGACCCCAATACAGCATCGCGCATTCTGTTTTTTGCGCTATCCACTTTTGAAAAAGCTGCTCGGCTTGTGCATACATCATATGATGTAAAAGTCCTAACCCGGTATTAAATGCTTTTTGTGTTTCAGCATCGCATGAAATATCAAAGTTAACTTCGCCTAAATTACCCAAGTCTTTTAATACAATATCTTCGTCTTTATGACCATCATGACTATGTGCGAGATTACTGATAAACACTAAAACGAAAGTTACCACCCGTCCAAAAGCTTTAACTTGTCGCATAATTATTAACCATTTTAAGAGAGCTTATACTTTAGGCTAGGTTAATAGGCTGTGTTAAGCAAATAGGGTAAGCACTTTTTACTCATTTACTCTCAGAAGTAGTGTTAATGTTTACCTACTTAAGAAACATTGGATATCGGTGTATTTTGATGGTTCAGTGCCGGAAGGTGAAATTGAACGTTTGATGGATAATTCGTATCGGTTAGTCGTGAGTAAAATGACCAAGAAAGATCAGCAATCTATCTTGGTTCATCTTTGAATTCATTAATTGCGTCGCTGAACCAACTTTGGTTTATTTATGACCGGGAGTTTACTCCTTCTTATTGACCTAATACGCTTCTTAATTGATTAAGTGCGGTTACTGAAAAACCTTCATCGTAAAAATAGACAACAACCCCATTTTTATCTAACAGTAACACCCTGGCATTATTGGGTTTTTCATTACCAGTGAAAGTTTTAATCAGCTCACCATCCTCATATACGGTAATAACGCCCTGCCAAAGATCTTTCGGAATGCCTTTGCGCATACCGTTATCAATCATGGTACTGAACATACGTGGAAACAACCCAGGCAAAGTCGGTATCTCATAAACATCAACCTTAGTTGATGTCATATCCAAACCAATTAACCATCGGTCGATATCGAATTGTGAATTTTGTTTATATCCAACTAAGAGTAAAGTGAAGTCGCCTTTAAAATCGCTAGGGATATTAATGGTGTTTTTTTCAAGGCTCTGACCACTTACTGATGGAAAGGCTTTTCCGGTGACTGTTTGGTTGGAATATATTGTGCTGCACCCCGTAGCTAAAAAAATGACAAGGATTAAGATAAAAATACGCATTTAACGATCTCGTGTAAAAATTATTGGAAGTAATGACCAATACGTTAGGTGATTTAATTTAGTTCACAAATTTTACTGAAAGCATTTATTTAACACTTGCAGGGGATCTTTTATTGATTAATTTTTTTATATTATTGAACCAACTTAAATGTTGTTACGTATTAACATAATTAAAAAATTAGATTATACATTTCCTTATTAATAATTGTTAAGGGCATAACTAACTCTAGGTTGAGGATATACAATGGTAATAAAACTGATTGTTATGGCAATCATTGGACTATTTTATTCAACCTTACTGTTTGCTGATAGTTTGAATGAACAAACATATATGAAAAAAAATACGCTCCTAATTACATTTGATAATAAGCAAAACCTTGAAGAGTGGGAAGTCACTAACGATGATGTTATGGGGGGGCTATCTTTAGGTGAAGCGCAGCTAGCAAATAAAACCTTTATTTTTTCAGGCAATATCTCTACTGAAAATTACGGTGGCTTTACCAGTGTATTTAAACGATTACCTAACCTGGCAAAAGGCATTGACGCAATTAACATTCGTATCAATGGCGATGGTAACCGTTATCAACTTAGAGTTAGAAGCGTAGTAATGGGCTATGACATCGCTTACAAGATAGACTTCGAGACTAAAATGGGGAAAGTTGAAAATCACACGTTCAATTTAGCTGATTTTAGTGCCTCTTTTAGAGGCCGAATTATTACCAATGCGCCGATACTTAAAGCGACAACAATTTCACACGTAGGTTTTTTATTAGCGACTAAGCAACCACAAAGTTTTTCCTTGTCAGTTCACGCAATCGAGTTTTATGAGCGAGTCGATTTATAGGGGGTTAATTATGAATAAAGTCAGTTCAAAAGCATTGCTTCAAAGTAAGTGGACTAAAATCGATGTGTGCAACAAAGAAAAACATTTTGTTATCACTAAAGTTAATGTCGATGAAGATCAGCGTATCATCGAATGCATTATTGAAGCAGTAATATCCCATCATCAATATTCGATTAATTGGCGTGATTTAAAAAATAGCCAGCTTTGGAAAATCGGCTGGAAATAACTCATAAAGCTAAGCGATTGTATCGATAATGAAAATCTCGCAATCGGTGAATGCTTTGAAAGCAACCGCACTAGATTGAATGATTTCGGCGCCATCGCCTTTATTCAAGGTGATACTTTGTTGGCCATCGGCAATTTTAAACATACCATCAGAGGCTAAAATATAGGCTTGATGGTTAATCTTATGTTCAAATGTTGTTCCCTTTATAAGTTTACCGCCATAGATACGCGTTTGTTGGTTGATAAACAGCGCGCTGCCTTTATCTTCAGGATAGCCAGACACAAGTAACGGCAACTCTGCTGTCGGCGATGTAGAGAATTTTTTACTTTGCCAACGCGGGCTTACATTCGCTTTATTGGTTTCTATCCAAATTTGATAAAAGCTTAAGGGCTTATTGGTGCGGTTATATTCTGAATGCACTATACCCGTGCCAGCACTCATCACTTGTACTTCACCTGCTTGGGTTAGCCCTTTATTGCCCTCGCTATCTTGGTGCACAATTGCCCCAGTTTTAATAATGCTGATAATTTCCATATTTCTATGTGGATGGGCTGGGAAGCCTGTACCTGCTTGCACCAAATCATCATTAACAACGCGAAGGGTGCCAAAGCCCATACGAGTAGGGTTGTAATAATTAGCAAAACTAAAGTGATGTGATGATGTTAGCCAGCCGTGATTCGCCTTGCCTAGCTGCCTAAAGGGGTAATGTTTGATCATAATAATTCTACCTAATATTCACGATTACGGTCGTGTGGCTCATTGAACGTAAACAGAGCTCCTAACGGCACGATTTGAGTTGGGTTAATGGTTAGATGACTCGCATAATAATGAATTTTGGTGTATTCCAAATCAACCGTTGCGGCAACGCCTTTTACTTGATAAAGCTCGTTTACATAATTACTAATGTGATGAAATTCAGACAGTTTTTGCCGGTTACATTTAAAGTGGCCGTGATATACCGCATCAAAACGAATAAGCGTGGTAAATAAACGCCAATCGGCTTCGGTTATTTGCTCACCGACTAAATAGCGCTGTTTAGATAAACGGTCTTCTAACCAATCTAGGCTGTCAAACAACTCATAATAAGTAAGGTTATAAGCTTGTTGTGACGTTGCGAACCCCGCTTTATGTACGCCATTATTAATGGTGTCGTAGATACGTGAGTTGACGGTTTCTATTTCGTCTCGCAACTCAACCGGAAAATAATCATCTGTGTTACCGGTTAATTCATTAAACGCTGAGTTAAATAGACGAATGATTTCGATCGATTCGTTATTAACAATGGTTTGTGTTTTTTTATCCCATAAAATCGGCACCGTGACTCGACCTTGATAGCTTGGATCGGCTTTAAGGTATAATTGATAAGCGTGATCTAAGTGATAAAGGGGCTCGCCATTTTCACCAAACTGCCAACCGTTTTCCATCATTTTTGCTTCAACAACACTGACTGAAATAACATCTTCAAGTTGTTTTAATTGACGAAAAATTAAAGTTCGATGTGCCCATGGACACGCTAATGACACATATAAATGATAACGTCCCGCTTCTGGTTTAAACTCGTTTTCTTGGTCTGATGAAATTTGATTTCTAAAGCGGCTGTCTTGGCGTACAAACGTGCCTTCGCTTTTATCGGTATCGTACCATTGGTCGACCCACTTGCCGTTGCCTAATAAACCCATAATAATTCCTATTGTTAAGTAATGGACACTCACAATTAATGGTAAGTGTCGGATAATAAATATTGTCTAGTAATTAAGGTTATTTATTCAATTTTTTATACAAGATACCATCAAAAGAGTATCGACCAGCGCCTTGCACTAACAGTGCTAGGGTGATGGCTAACAGCGCTAGGCCAAATTCGTAGCCGTTGTTACTCATCAATAAGCCATTATTTATATGGACGCTAAATATAGCGACAATCATGGTTAAGGCGAGTACAAAACTGGTCGGTCTAATGAGCAAACCGACGATGAGCAAGATACCACCAAAGAACTCCGCACTACCTGCTAATAACGCCATGATAAAACCGGGTGAAAGACCGATAGAATCCATCCATTGGCCTGTTCCATCTAAACCATATCCGCCAAACCAAGCAAAAAGTTTTTGGCCGCCGTGGGCTGCAAAAATAATGCCGGCAATTAATCGTAATGGTAAAGATGCTAAGGATTGTTCAGTTTTAGTGGTGTATATAACCAGGTTTGCAATAGTGTTGTTAATGTTCATGGTACCCTTGAAAGCTTATTTATTTAATGTGAAGCTATTATGAAGGTTGTGTTCAGTTTAAATAACCCCTAGTATCTGATTGGTTTGTTCAAATAATTTGAACAATTAAGTGTTTGGGTAAAACAGATGATGTCACCTGCTATTACTATTGAAGCGCTACTGGTATTAGACGCTATTGAATATCGTGGCAGTTACGCTGCTGC
Source organism: uncultured Thalassotalea sp. (assembly GCA_938075435.1). Classification (GTDB taxonomy): domain Bacteria; phylum Pseudomonadota; class Gammaproteobacteria; order Enterobacterales; family Alteromonadaceae; genus Thalassotalea_A. The sequence continues at coordinate 7,382 of CALJHL010000262.1, forward strand.
GGCAGAGCAATTAAACAAAGTACCTTCGGCGCTTTCTTATATCGTGCAAAAGCTTGAAGAACAGCTAAATGTTACTATTTTTGAACGACAAGGCCGACGTTCAGTATTGACCCCCGCCGGAAAGCATTTATTAGCCGAGGGGCGAAAAGTATTGAGCGCAATGAATGCTTTAACTGCGCAAACCCAAACCATTGCCAATGGCTGGGAAACAAAAATTCGTATCGCCTGTGATTCTATCTTAGATATTAACCCGGCATTTCGCGTTGTGCAGCATTTTTTAGAGGAGCATCAAAATATTGAAATTGATGTTCAGGAAGAAGTGATGAATGGCTCGTGGCAGGCATTAATTCAAGACAAGGTGGATTTAGTCATTGGTGCACCTTCACCTGTGCCTAGTCAAAAAGGTATTCGTGCAATTAAAATTGGCAAGCTTGAACAGGTGTTGGTTACCCACAAAAGCCATGCATTAGCGCAGATCAAGCAGCCGGTAAATAAGTCGACACTTGCCACATTTAGGACGGTAGTTATTCACGACTCAGTGCAGCATGAAATTCCCAGATCGGTTAATGTTATTGAAGGCAGCCGCCATTTTTATGTGACCTCGGTGAACCAAAAAATAGCCGCGATTACCGTCGGTATTGGCATCGGTTATTTACCGAAAGAGCTTGTTGAAAATTTAGTCGCCAACGATGAACTCATGATTGTCGATTTGGTTGAGCAACTGCCGGCGCAAGATTTATTTATGGCCTGGAAAATAACCAATAAAGGTAAGGGCTTGCATCAACTAAGAAGCCTGTTGGAAAGTCATTTTGGCTAAAGTAATCGCGCTAACGATCACCTGATTAAATAAAGCTTAATAATTTTAGCTGGTGCAATTTTCTTAGAAAAGTTGAACCAACGTGGGTAATTGGTAGATAATCATTATTCATTCGCGGCAACAGCCACATTGCCTATCCAGACGGTTTGATATGGCGTTAATTCAATACTTTCAGTAATGTTCGTTATTTCAGTATTGGCTATAAGTTCGCACCAATTTTCGGTAACAATTAAATTAAGTTCACTCAACACTAATGTCACCGGTTTATCGGTTATATTACTTATGCAAAAGATACTTTGTTTTCTATTTTGACTTTGACGCCAAAAACCAAATAACTGTAAACCTAAATGCAGGGTAAATTGGGTGGCATTGGGATGAAAAGCCGGTTGGTTAATTCTAATATCGAGCAATGCCGTAAGTGTTGAAAGAACTTTGCCATGGTGCAGTGTTGGATCTGCCAAAGCCGTAGTTAACTCATTTTCTTGCCAACGATGTCGGTTAATCGAACGATTGTGATGGGTGTTGGCTAATTTGCGATAGTCATTTTGGGTGCCTAACAGGCTATGAATGTATAAACCGGGTACGCCTTCAAGGGCGAACATAATGGTATGTGCACAAATGAAACGCTCAAAATTCCAGTTATCTTTGCCTTTGATAGTGCCTTGCATAACATCATAAAGAGCAATGTTTAATTCATAAGCTTTTTGCTCTCCACTTGCTGTGGTGCGCCACGATATTTTCCCGCCGAAGTTTTCTACGGCGGTAGTTAAATCATGCAGTTCTTGATCACTTAATAACCCTTCTGCAGGTCGCAAGCCGATACCGTCATGAGACGCAATAAAATTAAAATACATGGTGCCATCTTGTGCTGGTGGCATACTCATTAGCCAGCGTTTTAAATACAAGCAGTTACCAGTAAGTAGGGTGTTAATTAATAACGGTGGCAATGAAAAATTATAGATGCCGTGTGCTTCATTGGCATTACCAAAATAGGTCAAATTTTGGGTGTTGGGGATGTTGGTTTCGGTGATGATAATAGCATCTGGCGATCTTGTTTCAATAAGGGTGCGCAACAGCCTAACGACTTCGTGCGTTTGCGGTAAATTAATGCACTTTGTTCCGACTACTTTCCATAAAAAAGCAATGGCATCAAAGCGAAACATTTTTATACCCGCATCAAGGTATTGTTTTACGATAGAAACAAAGGCTTTTAGTACTGCGGGGTTGCGAAAGTCAAAATCAACTTGGTCATGGCTAAAGGTGCACCATACAAACCGTTTGCCATTGACGGTTTCTACTGCTCTTAATAATGGCGAAGTTCGCGGCCGAACAACGTCGGATAAATTATCTTTGGCAGATGTGGTGAAGAAAAAATCATGGCCTTCGCCTTTACCATTAATAAAATTAGAAAACCATGCACTGCGGCTAGAGCAATGGTTAATGACAATGTCAGCCATCAATTTATAATCGCTGGCAATGGATTCGATATCAGTCCATGAACCCATTGATTCATTAACGGATGAATAGTCAATCACAGAAAAACCATCATCAGAACTGTATGGGAAAAATGGCAGTATATGTACGCCATTTATCTGTTCGCTAACGGTATTATCGATAAATCGTTTTAATGTTTTTAACGGTGGTTCTTTATTTGTCATGATGCTATCAGCATAGGTAATTAAACAAATATCACGTTGTGACCAATTATTTTGATGAGGCACGGCTAAATCAGGTGTACTGACAATATCCATGATCTCAATAAGATCTTGGGCTATGTCAGCAACCGGTTGCTCAATTGCTATATCTTGATAAATAAAAGTAAGTTGTTGAATTAATTTTTGTTTAATTGCTGAACCATCTTTAGACATAGACTTTATCCTTCACAAGCTGCGCACTAAATTCTTCATTATCTAGCTCTACCGCTTCTTTTAGTTGTGACAAAATATCAGGCACCGCGCTAATAACTCGATTCCAAGAAGGCATGAATGGGGTTTCCATTGGTTGTTCTAAAAATATATTACCGGCGGTTAAAATGTTTTGGGCAAACATTTCTACGGCTTTTTCTTCGCTATGAAGATCTAACGATAAGCCATTCATAATCGCGTCATTACGGTAGGTTTCCACATAATCTAGGGCAATACGATAATACGTCGCTTTCAATGTTCTAAATTTTTCAGAAGTGAAGGTTTCACCTTGAGTGGCTAATTTACGGATAAACGCTTTACTAATATCAATCGACATTTTTGACAAGCCAGCTTCGATATTGTCGAGTGATAAGTCTTGATGTTTATGGTCGTAATTATTGGCAATGTCTACCTGACAAATATGGTTTGATGAATAGTTACGATACATTTCAGACAGTACGCCAATTTCTAAACCCCAATCACTAGGGATGCGAATATCTTTTAATACGTCTTTTCTAAAAGAAAATTCGCCGGCAAGTGGATATAAAAAACTGTCCATGTATTCTAAATAATCACAATGGCCAACTGTTTTCTTTAATGCTTTGATTAACGGAGTTACCAGTAAACGCGATACTCTGCCATTGATTTTTCCATCGGCGATACGGGCGTAATAACCTTTTGAAAAATCATAATGAAACAGTGGGTTGGCTACCGGATATAGTAACTTGGTCAATAAATCTTTTTGATAAGTTAAAATGTCACAGTCATGTAAGGCGATAGATTCAACTTTGCCGGAGGCAAGAATATAGCCCATGCAATACCAAACATTTCTGCCTTTACCTAACTCTTTAGGTGCTAGCCCTAGTGTTTGCAGTTTCGCATCTAAGGCTTTTAATCTTGGCCCATCATTCCAAAGTACCCGATGGTGTTGATTAAGTTGCCCAAAAAACGATAAGGCATATTTATATTGTTCTAAATCGGCTCGGTCTAGACCAATGACTATTTGTGATAGATACTCAACATCTTTAATTTTATTAATGATGTCAGGCAAGGCCTTACCTTCAAGTTCGGAAAACAAGGAGGGCAGGATTAATCCCAGTGGTCGAGTTTTAGAAAATTTTAATAATTCAGCTTCCATATCAGCCGGATCTCGTTGCGCTAGGTTATGCAATGTTGTCACTACGCCATTTTGATAAAAATCAGCCATGGTTTACCTCTTGTTTAGTCGAATTAAAATGTGAGCA
>CALJHL010000263.1 GCA_938075435.1 uncultured Thalassotalea sp.
GCATTTAAAGCATTGACGGCTTCATTGTGAATGCCGTCAGCACCAGCCATTATGTTGGTACTTAAACAATGACTTGGCTGAATAAAATTAATGGCCAATTGGGCGTCATCTTCATCCGCCTGGACATTATAAGGTAAACGCAATGCAATGAATTTATATTGATCATTATGCTCATTATTTAATTCATTGATGGCTAGTTGTGCTAAACGACCACATGTTGATGAATCAACCCCGCCACTAATACCTAAAATTAAATGCTTCAACCCGGAATTCTGAAGTTGTTGTTTAATAAAGTTAACGCGGCGGCTAATTTCAAATGCAGCGTCAATTTCTGGCAATACTTTCATTTCAGCAATGATAGCCTGGCGATTCATAGGTGGACCTTAAACAAATTATAATTAATGCATTTTATCAATGTTAAGCTGGGCTTACTACATCGTGAAATAAAATTATCAGTTAAATTAGTCAGTTTGGGTTTATATTCGCTGAATTTTAGTTAGAATGGAGTTATAAATTAACTTTTTGGTAGGTAAAATGAAAAAAATAGAAGCCATTATTAAGCCATTTAAAATGGATGATGTTCGAGAAGCATTAGCAGAAGTGAATATCACTGGTATGACAGTTTCTGAAGTGAAGGGCTTCGGCCGGCAAAAAGGCCACACTGAGTTATATCGTGGAGCCGAATATATGGTAGATTTTTTGCCTAAAGTTAAAATTGAAATTGTTGTTGGCGACGATGATGTTGAGCGTTGTGTTAACACTATTATTGAAACCGCACAAACCGGTAAAATTGGTGATGGTAAAATATTTGTGACCAATGTTGAGCGCGTTATCCGTATTCGTACTGGCGAAGAAGATCAAGCCGCTATTTAAAACCGATAGGTTTAATTCTAATAAAAAAGCGTGCAAGGCACGCTTTTTTTAATATTGCCTAACACTTAACAACTAGCACCTAGGTTAAGTTTTATAAGCCTTTTATCGCAGGGTTGTTAGGGTAATTTACCGCTAATACTTGTCGGGCATTACGTTGTAAATCATCAAGCCCTAAAATACCATAACATTCAATCATGATAACTAAAGCATCTTCAACTTGTTTGGTGTCACCGAAGTATTCAACCACATATCTACCACGGTTGGCAGCTGCAGCATAAGCTTTGCGCTTCATGAAAAATTTAGCCGCAGCTATTTCATAATCGGCTAAGCGACCTTTAATCGCAATTAAACGCATGCGCGAGTCGGCTGAGTATTTACTGCCTGGGTAAGTGATTAATATAGTTTTAAAGTCATCAAAAGCGGCGCGTGCATGGGTCGGGTCACGATCACTGCGATTTATATTGGCCATTTCCTGAAATAAATTTTCTTCTAACGAAAGATGCATCAAGCCGCGCATGTAATAAACATAATCGATGTTTTTATGCGAAGGGTTTAAACGAATAAAGCGCTCAACTAAAGCAATGCCTTGTGCAGTATCGCCTGACTTATAGTACGCGTAAATTAAATCCATTTGCACTTGATGAGATATCGCACCAAACGGGAAGCGTGAATCTATAGCTGACAAAATCGGAATTGCCTTTTGATATAGGCCATTATCCAATGCACTTTTAGCGTCTAAATATAACGCCTGTGCGGACTTGTCAGGGATTTTTTCAACTTCTTTATTTGAAGAAGAACAGCCGGCTAGGCCTAGAAAAAAAGTTAAAGTAAGAATTTTTAAGGTAAACTTGTTCATATAATTAAGAGTTCTGCTTATGATCTTGTTAAAATAATTGTGAAAGCCCCGCATAAAGCAGGTAAAATACTTATATCAAATAATACTAAACATTCTAACCTAGCTTAACTGTATTGCACAGTGCTAAATAAATGCCAAACAAAAATAGGCATTTTAAATGTTAGGTTAAATACAATTAGTATTAAAAATACACTGTGCTTATTACAATGGCACGAATAAACTGAGACTTTAATGGCTGATAAAATTCAACATCAGGATATTGTTCCTGATTCATGTTTAGGTAAACGTCTAGACCAAACAATTGCACAAATGTTCCCTGACTATTCTCGTTCGCGTCTAAAAGATTGGATTTTAGCCGGTAGTGTTCAGGTTGATGGAAAAGTCGTTACCCGTGCCCGAGAAAAAATGATGGGTGGCGAAACCATTTGCATTCATGCTGATGTCGAAGTTGAAGTTCATTATGAAGCGCAAAATATTCCTTTAAATATCGTATATGAAGACGATGATCTTTTAGTCATTAATAAACCGGCCGGATTAGTGGTCCATCCAGGTGCGGGTAATCCTGATGGCACTGTACTAAACGCTTTGCTGCATCATTGTCCTGCACAAGACAAATTACCACGTGCAGGTATAGTGCATCGCTTAGATAAAGACACTACTGGGCTTATGGTGGTGGCAAAATCAATCGCCGCACAAACCAATTTAGTAGAAGCGTTACAAGCAAGAGAAATTACTCGTGAATACGAAGCCATTGCCAATGGTGTTATGACCGCCGGCGGCGTTGTTGATGAAGCCATTGGGCGGCATCCAACTAAGCGTACTCATATGGCTGTAACTATTTCGGGCCGTCCCTCGGTAACCCATTATCGCGTTGTTGAGAAGTACCGTTTACATACTCGTCTGCGGTTAAGATTAGAAACTGGCCGAACCCATCAAATTCGCGTTCATATGTCTTACATTACTCATCCTTTGGTTGGTGACCCTGTTTATGGTGGCCGCCCTAGACCGCCAAAAAACGCCAGTGAAGAGTTGCGTACTATGTTACGTGCGTTTAAGCGCCAAGCTTTACATGCGGCAATGTTGTCATTATATCACCCTATTACGGGTGAACTAATGACTTGGACCGCTCCAGTTCCAGACGATATGGTTGCTATCGCTAAAGCGTTACAAGTTGATGCTCGTCTGCATCTAGAAGAGTATTAAATAACTTGACTTAAAGAACGGCTGATTTGAAATTATATGACATCGTTAATTCAGGTAAAATGGCCAGCAAAAAAATCGATAATAGCGGCGACTACGACTCGCTCCGGTGGCTTTAGTGAGCCACCTTATCGCAGTTTTAATTTAGGCGACCATGTTGGCGATAATCCTAACGATGTTATAAACAATCGCCAGCTTTTAAGTGATTTATTACCACATAAGCAATCGGTTCAATGGTTAAACCAGGTTCATGGCAGCGAAGTTGTTGAGATTAACTCCCCCAGTGGTAATCTTATATCCGCTGATGCTGCATATACGACTAAAGCCAATGTTGCCTTAGCCGTTTTAACCGCCGATTGTTTGCCTATTTTATTAGTAAATAAACAGGCAACCGAAATCGCTGCTATTCATGGTGGCTGGCGGCCGCTAGCGGCAAATATAATCCAACATACATTAGCCAAATTTAGCTGCGATGCACAAAATATTATCGCTTGGTTAGGCCCATGCATCGGCAATAAGGCTTTTATTGTTGGCGTCGAGGTAAAACAACAATTTACCTTAATCGATCAACAGCTAAGTTCAGCATTTAGCTTACAAGCCAATGGAAAATACTTAGCCGATTTACATTGCATCGCCAAACACTTACTTAGCCAAGCTGGCGTTACCGCCATTTCGCAACTGCAAGAGTGCACAGTAGCAAACTCGGACAAATATTTTTCTTATCGCCGCGATGGTAAAACTGGCCGTATGGCATCGATCATCTGCATGCTTGGTTAACACTCAAATTTTTCTAATATAGTTTGATTAACAACAAGTTTTTAACAATTAACGTGTTAAAACATTGAAAGTTGCCCTAATAGTACCTATCTCTTAGTTATATAAGATCATTATTAGATAATGCTTAGGAGCTTGCTTTATGCAAATAGATCGATTAACTCAAAAATTCCAACAAGCACTTGCCGATGCCCAATCATTAGCCTTAGGTAAGGATCATCAATTTATTGAACCGACTCATTTGATGTTAGCACTATTGAATCAATCGGGAGGTTCAGTTGTACCATTATTAAAACAATGTGGCATCGATGTTACTGCCTTTCGAACTAGCTTAGCGAATATTCTCGACAATATAGCGCAAGTACAAGGTACGGCAGGTGAAGTCCAAGTATCAAATCAATTAAGCAACCTGATCAATCTTTGTGACAAACTTGCACAAAAACAAAATGACAAATTCATTTCATCTGAATTGTTCTTACTTGCCGCCTTACAAGACAAAGGTAGTTTAGGAAAATTGTTACAACAACTTGGTCTTAATGAAAAAGAAATTACAGTTGAGATTGAAAAAATTCGTGGCGGCCAAACAGTAGATGATGCCAATGCTGAAGATACTCGCCAAGCATTAGATAAATACACCATTAATTTAACTGAGCTAGCCGAACAGGGTAAATTAGATCCGGTAATTGGTAGAGACGAAGAAATTCGTCGAACTGTGCAAGTATTGCAACGTCGAACTAAAAACAATCCCGTTCTTATTGGCCAACCTGGGGTCGGTAAAACTGCGATTGTCGAAGGCTTAGCGCAAAGAATTGTTAACGGCGAAGTCTCTGAAGCTTTAAAAAACAAACAAGTTCTTTCCTTAGATATGGGGGCGTTAATCGCTGGCGCTAAATATCGAGGTGAATTTGAAGAGCGTTTAAAAGCGGTGTTAAATGAACTTGCCAAAGAAGAAGGGCAAGTGATTTTATTTATCGATGAACTACATACTATGGTTGGCGCAGGAAAATCTGACGGCGCTATGGATGCTAGTAATATGTTAAAACCGGCATTAGCCCGCGGTGATTTACATTGTGTCGGCGCCACCACTATCGATGAATATCGTCAATATATAGAAAAAGATGCCGCCCTTGAACGGCGTTTTCAAAAAGTACTGGTAGATGAACCGAGTGTAGAAGATACCATTGCAATTCTACGTGGCTTGAAAGAGCGGTATGAATTACATCATCGAGTTGAAATTACGGACCCGGCTATTGTTTCTGCAGCTACTTTATCGCACCGCTATATAAGTGATCGGCAATTACCCGATAAAGCCATCGATTTAATTGATGAGGCGGCATCGAGCATTCGCATGCAAATGGATTCTAAGCCGGAAGAGCTAGACCGGTTTGAACGGCGCTTAATTCAATTAACTCTAGAAAAGAAGGCGGTGGAAAAAGAAACAGATGCAGCCTCGAAAAAACGCTTACAACTGCTTGAAGATGAAATCAAAGAAAATCAACAGCAGTTTGATCATTTAGACAAAATTTGGAAAAGTGAAAAGGCTTCGCTCTATGGTACCCAAACCATAAAAGCCGATCTTGAACAGGCTAAGTTAGATTTAGATGTTGCTCACCGAGCTGGTGATTTAAACCGCATGTCTGAATTACAATATGGTCGAATTCCCGAATTAGAAAAGCAACTACAAGCTTCGGCAGACTCTGAAAAGGTAGAAATGCAACTGCTCCGTAATAAAGTCACGGATAATGAAATTGCTGAGGTGTTATCAAAAGCAACAGGAATTCCCGTTGCTAAAATGCTAGAAGGTGAACGCGATAAATTATTACAAATGGAACAGCAGTTACAGCAAAGTGTGATCGGCCAGCAAGAAGCTTTAGTTGCGGTGGCCAATGCTATTCGTCGTTCCCGCGCTGGCTTAGCCGATCCTAACCAACCGATTGGGTCATTTATGTTCCTCGGTCCAACCGGAGTGGGTAAAACTGAATTAACTAAAGCGTTAGCTACCTTTTTATTCGACAGTGAAGACTCTTTGATCCGTATCGACATGTCGGAATTTATGGAAAAACATTCGGTTGCTCGTTTAATAGGAGCCCCTCCTGGATATGTTGGTTATGAAGAGGGGGGGTATTTAACCGAAGCTGTGCGTCGTAAACCTTATTCCGTTATCTTACTTGACGAAATTGAAAAGGCTCACCCCGATGTTTTTAATATTTTGCTACAAGTACTTGATGATGGTCGTCTGACTGATGGCAAAGGTCGAACCGTTGATTTTAGGAATACGGTAATTATTATGACTTCTAATATGGGCTCAGATCTTATACAAGAACTGTCCAATGAGAGTAGTTATGATGAATTACGTAGCACGGTGATGGCTGTTGTCGGTCAGCACTTTAAACCAGAGTTTATTAACCGAGTAGATGAGTCTGTGGTATTTCATCCACTTAATTCCGAGCAAATTAAGAAAATTGCAAAAATTCAGTTAAAGCAATTAGCTGACCGTTTAGCGGAAAAACAATTAACGTTAGAGGTTAGTGATGATGCACTAGCAAGAATAGCGGAAGCAGGTTTTGATCCGGTCTTTGGAGCAAGGCCACTAAAAAGAGCGATTCAACGTTATGTTGAAAACCCAATGGCACAACAAATTTTAAGTGGTAAATATGCTGCTGGTGATTTGATATCTATTGAATTGGATGAAAGTGGACTGCAAATAAACTAAGGCTTTTGCCCTTGACAATAAAAAGCCGGTTTTTAAACCGGCTTTTTATTTTTAAATATGATGATTAGGCAAAACTAAAATATTGGCATCACTCTTGGCAGTATATCTCAACTTCTTTTTCACTCAATCGAAGCCGCTTTAATTTTTCCATTTCAGAGAGTATTCGTGATTTACCGTTTGTATCGGTCATTTCGATTTTGTCAAAATCTGTCAGAGTGCGTAAATTAGTTTGCGCATTCTTACACTTAATATTGGATGTTTGCGCTAATTCTAATGCTAACTCATCTTCATCGGCATTTGTTTTTGTGCCATTTTTCAGGGGAGCTTGCAGCGGAGAGTACTTAGTCTCTATTTTAATTTCAGAATAATCGTTTTCAAGTGGATGGTGTTGACTGTAATGTAAAACACCATTTTCATCCACCCAACGATACACAGTGACGTCAGCTGCAAGAGTCAAAGGGCTGACGAATAGGCTAATTAAAAATAAAAATTTGCTGTCCATAGTATTTCTTCGATTTAATTTCTTTTGTTATTATTAGATTAACAGATAATCAGTGGGCTATTAATTAGCCAGTTCCAAAGTTTAGTATAATGCAAAATAGCAGACTTGGGCATTTAAACTTTAATTGATTAAAAAATACCGATAAAACAGCCAGACTATTACATCAAGTTACAGTATTGAGTGATAATTAAGCGGTTAAGCGTTATTTTTTAATTTTTTGCAAAAAGGTGTTGACGGCAGCGTAAAAATCTCTAAAATGCGCTCCACTTCTTCGGGACATCTTCACAGATAAACGCGGAATGTTTTGAAAAGTTAATTGCTGGAATAGATGCTGTTAACGGCTAACAATTTTTTGAAAATT
>CALJHL010000264.1 GCA_938075435.1 uncultured Thalassotalea sp.
GGCGCAAACCACTAAGTGCTTTACCGACTTTTGGCCCTTATTGGTGTTTATTAACCAATGATCATTTTTCAGCTGGGTTATCTTGTTAATGTGACGATTGGTTTTTATTTTACAAAAACCGGTGGCAACTGCGGCTTGCAGTATTGCCCCGACCAATTCTGGCGGGCTAACCCAACCAGCTCTCGGTATAAACAGTCCGGGGTGACCCACCTCTATATTGGCAATATTATTAACTTGCTCAGCATCAATGGCGTGAATAAAATCATCCGGCCAACTGGCTTTTTCGGTAAACGCTTGTTGACGTTTTACCAAAGCCGGTTTGTAACACACTTCAATTAAGCCATCAAAACCATGACTAAAATAAAATCCATCGGCAAGTAACTGTTGGTAGAGTTTTAACGAGTGCTCAAAGCCCTGTTGATAAAACTTACTGATAGTATCCGGCTGTTGATGTATTAATGGAAAAATGGCACCGACGGCATTACTAGAGGCGCCTTCGGCAATGCTTTTATCCTTACAATAAAGCTGCACATTTATACCACGTTTAGCCAAGGCGAGGGCACTACATGCAGACGCTAAACCGCCGCCTATAATACTGACATGTTTGGGTTTTTCTGTTTTTTGGGCATTGCGTTGTTTAAAACCATTTAGCGGTTTGCCAGAGCGAATACCTAGCATGGTTGCCGATAGCGTTTCTGCTTTTTGGCTATTGTGTTTGTGTTTTTTTATTTTATAGCCCACTTGCTCTAAACCCTGACGAACAATATTGGCGACTGTGAAAGTGGCTAAGGTTGAGCGGTTTTTCGCCAATCGGGCAACCTGGGCAAATAATTTCGGTTGCCACATATCGGGGTTTTTATTGGGGGCAAAACCATCGAGGTACCAGCTATCAACTAATCCTTGCTGATTGCTATTGGTCGGCACTTTTAGCGCGGTAAATGCTTGCGTGGCATCGCAAAAATAAATGTCCAATTGCACTGTGCCATCGGCAAAGATCATGGTGCAGCAATTACCCTTGGTCAAATCATACTGGCCAAGCAGTTCATCGCTATGAACTCGATATTCCGGCCATAATGCCAAGGCACGCTGTAAATCAGTCTTGCTTAACGTAAATTTTTCAGAGCTAATATATTTTAAAGTTAATGCACTTTGACTGTGTCTTTTAAATTGGATAAATTTTTCTAACGTCAGCAAAAAATTTAAGCCACTACCAAAACCGGTTTCGGCAATGACAAAACCACCCGCGGCTTTATTCGCAATGAAATCATGCCAAACGTGCGGGATATTGTTACCTTTTATAAACACTTGTTCACTTTGTTGATAACTTAGCGAATGATCAAAATATATATCATCAAACACCTCGGAATAAGGTGTGCCGTCAGATTTGAAAATTATTTTTGCTGTATTTACAGGCGTTGAACTCAAGTTAAACCTAGATTTCTGGTAGTGGTTATAGTAAATTTTACCCTGATAATCGTACCTAAGCTAGTCACTGGTTTAATAAAACAGCGTACAGGTGTACACTGAGCAGACCAGTTTCAGGTAAAAACGTAGTATGATACGCGCAATTAAGCAAATTAATGATGGTTATATAAATATGAAACGAGTAGTAATTACAGGTCTTGGTGTTGTTTCTAGTATCGGTAACAACGCAACTGAAGTATTAGATTCTTTACAAAATGGTCGTTCGGGTATTACTCGTGCCGAAAGCTTTGATGAAAATGGTTTAAAGAGCCAAGTATGGGGTAAGCCAAAAATTACCCCAAGTGAGCACATAGATCGTAAAGTTATGCGCTTTATGGGTGATGCTGCAGGTTATGCTTATATTGCCATGCAAGAAGCTATCGATGATGCCAAATTAACCGATGAGCAAGTTTCAAATGTCCGCACCGGCTTAGTTGCTGGTTCTGGTGGTGCTTCATCATTAAATGTTATTAACTCATCTGATACCTTACGCGCCAAGGGTATTCGTCGAGTTGGACCTTATGCTGTACCTAAAACTATGTCGAGCACTTGTTCAGCTTGTTTAGCGACACCTTTTAAAATTCTTGGTGTTAACTACTCTATTAGTTCAGCTTGTGCGACTTCGGCGCATTGTATCGGTCATGCGGCTGAGTTAATTCAACTTGGCAAACAAGACATTGTCTTTGCCGGCGGTGGTGAAGAAGTAGATTACTCATTAGCCATGATGTTTGATGGCATGGGAGCATTATCAACTAAATATAATGACACACCGGAACTTGCTTCACGTACGTATGATGCTAACCGCGATGGTTTTGTTATCTCGGGTGGCGGTGGTATGGTTGTTGTTGAAGAGTTAGAGCATGCACTTGCTCGCGGCGCTCACATCTACGCAGAAATCGTTGGTTACGGTGCTACTTCTGATGGCTATGATATGGTCGCTCCTAGTGGCGAAGGTGCAGTACGTTGTATGCAACAAGCGATGCAAGGTGTTGAAGGTAAAGTTGATTACTTAAACACTCACGGCACCTCGACTCCGGTCGGTGATGTTAAAGAATTAGGCGCTATTCAAGAAGTTTTTGGCCACGATTCACCGATGATTTCGGCAACCAAAGCTATGACTGGTCACGCCCTCGGTGCTGCCGGTGTTCATGAAGCCATTTACACTATGTTAATGATGGAAAACAACTTTGTTGCCCCATCTATTAATGTTGATGAGCTAGACGAAAAAGCTGCAGGTCTAAATATTATCACCGAAAAGTTAGATGCTGAAATTAACCTAGCAATGTCAAATAGCTTTGGTTTTGGCGGCACTAACGCCACCTTAGTGATGGCAAAATATAAATAACTAACGACCTTAGTTATTGTTAGCTAAAAACCAGACTTCGGTCTGGTTTTTTTGATTTTTACCCGCTTGATTAAACCTGGATAAAGCGCTAAGAATGAAAATATTTTATGATGAGAATATTCCTTTTGCCAGTGAATTTTTTGCAGACTTTGGCGAATTAACTGCATTTTCTGGGCGAGAGTTAACGGCGCAGCAAGTTAGCAATGCCGATGTGTTATTAGTGCGCTCAATAACCCCGGTAAATGCCGAGTTATTACATTTAAATCAAACCATTAAATTTGTTGGCACTGCCACTATCGGTTTTGATCATATTGACCAAGAGTACTTGCAACAGCGAAACATCGCCTTTAGTAATGCCCCTGGTTGTAATGCGGTATCTGTAGCAGAGTATGTGTTATCTAGTATTATGGTTCTTGCTGAACGCTATCAGTTTAATTTGCTCAATAAAACAATTGGTATTGTTGGCGCAGGCAATACCGGCAGCGCTTTAGCGAAAAAATTAGACGCGCTTGGTATCAATTATCTGTTATCCGATCCCATTCTTGCCAGTCAAGGCGACCTGCGAAAATTTTCATCTTTAGAACAAGTACTGGCCTGTGACATTATTTCATTGCATGTGCCTTTAACCAAGCACGGCAATGATGCGACCTTACATCTACTTAATGCTGACCGTCTTGGTCAGTTAACTGGCCAACAAATACTTATTAATGCCTGTCGCGGCGAAGTAATCGATAATCAGGCTCTGTTAACCTTAAAGCAACAACAATTGGGCCCTAAAGTTGTGCTTGATGTTTGGGAGAATGAGCCGAACGTTTTAACTGAGTTAATTAGCCATTGTGAAATAACCACCGCCCATATCGCAGGTTATAGCTTAGAAGGAAAATCACGTGGCACTGAAATGCTTTATTTGGCATTATCAAAACTTCTCGCTAGCGAGGTAAAATATCAATTATCAGAGTTTTTACCAAAGGCGAGCTTTAACACGCTAACGGCCTTAAACAAAAGTGTAGATAGTCGCATCGCGAGCTATATTTTTAATGTATATGATGTTCGCCGTGATGATAAAATCTTTCGTAAGCAATTGACAACGACTAGTTTTGATTATTTACGTAAAAATTACCCTGTAAGAAGGGAGTTTAGTGCGTTAGAATTAACGTGTGAGCAAACAACCTCAGACTCGGATTTATTAAAAAATCTTGGCTTCAATATAAAATAGTAAGATAAGTGGATAACATGGCACAGAAATTTGATGTAGTAGTACTCGGCGCAACAGGTCTTGTTGGTAAAAATATAATGGAAATTTTAGAACAACGAAAATTTCCGGTTAATAAACTTTATCCATTAGCGAGCAGCCGTTCAGCTGGTGAAATTATTGAGTTTGATGGTAAGAGTGTTGAAGTGCTCGATGCCGATGACTTTGATTTTTCACAAGCTCAAATAGCGTTTTTCTCGGCCGGCGGTTCTACCTCTGCAAAGTTTGCCCCCATTGCTGCTGATGCCGGTTGTGTTGTTATTGATAACACCTCTGAATTTCGTTATGACGCAGATATTCCGCTAGTAGTGCCAGAAGTAAACCCAGAAGCACTTGCCGATTATCGTAACCGTAACATCATTGCCAACCCAAATTGTTCTACTATTCAAATGATGGTGGCATTAAAACCAATTTATGATGCGGTTGGTATTGAGCGCATTAATGTCAGCACTTACCAATCAGTTTCTGGTGCCGGAAAAGTTGCCATTGAAGAATTAGCCAAACAATGTGCCGATTTATTATCGGGTAAGCCGGTTAAAGTAGAAGCTTTTTCTCGCCAAATCGCTTTTAACTCGATCCCTCAAATCGACAGTTTTGAAGAAAATGGTTACACCCGCGAAGAAATGAAAATGGTTTGGGAAACTAAAAAAATCCTTGGCGATGAAAGTATTTTAGTCAACCCTACCGCAGTTCGCGTGCCGGCTTTTTATGGTCATGGTGAAGCGCTGCATATTGAAACAACTCAACAAATATCGGCCGAAGAAGTTAAATCGTTACTTGCCGAAGCTCCAGGAGTTGTGGTTGCTAATAATGATGAAGATTTCCCTACTCAGGTGAGTCATGCCAGTGGTCAAGATGAAGTGTTTGTCGGTCGTATCCGTGAAGATATTTCACACAGCCATGGTATTAATATGTGGATTGTTGCTGACAACGTTCGTAAAGGCGCGGCCACCAATAGCATTCAGATTGCCGAACTACTCATTAGAGACTACCTATAAATATTACATAACCAATGCACTATTTGTCTCATTTCCTTGAGACAAATAGATAGTATCTATTTCCGTTCTAGTTTATATTAATAAAATATGATCATAAAATAACGCTTAGTAATATGGCTCTAATTAAAGTCGCCATTATTATATTATTTTTCAGCGTGTTATTTTAATGAGTGCCCCAGTTTGAAAAGGAAGGATCTAATTCATGGCATCTAATAATAAATATTTGCTAACCTTTAGCGTTTTATTTTTCAATAGCTTGTTTTTTCAACACGTCTCTGTTGCGGCTGAACAACAAGTGCCAACTGCTGCTCAGCAACAAACACCTCAAACTATAATTGATTCCGACCAAGCCATTATCGTGGCAGACAATCAAGCCAGTTATGGACCTATTGTAAAGGCAGATACACTCTGGAAAATTGCCGTAGCGCATCGCCCTGATAATAGCGTATCTAATTACCAAGTGATGATGGCGCTTTTTAAATTAAATCCTAACGCGTTTTTAAGAAATGACATCAACACCTTAGCTGCTGGTCAGTACTTACGTATCCCAGCTCTTGCGCAAATTCGTGAAATTGCACCATACCCATATCCGAGCAACTCAAAAACTGCCGTTGATACTGCCGTAAATGCCAATGCCAAAATTGTCGACCCTAGCACCGCCTCCAGCATTGATGCCAGTATTATTGAAGCACCAAGCCTAGTAACGACCAATGACAGCTTAGCTATACAAACGTCACCTCAGGTTAGTCAAGAATTAGCGAGTGGCCAAAATTCTGCATCGATTGAATCGCAAAGTGTTAGTGAAGTGGTAATTGCTAACCAGCCAGATCTAGCGGTTGAACCAGAAGTTACCCTTGTTAACGCTACCAATAACAATTCTGAGATCAATACCGCAGTGGACAGCACCAGCACTGTAGACGCTGGTGTTGATGTAACAACGCTTGCTAACCAGGAATTTAAAGATAGCTTAACTGCTGTTGACGACCAATTATCTTACTTACAATTTGAGGTTGCTAAAACCGTCGAAAAACAAAAACAAATGGATACCTTAATTAGCGAACAAACCCGTTTGTTAGCTGATTCAAAAGAACGCGAACAGCGTCTTATCGCCCAACAGGCTAAATTAAACCAGCAACAACAGGGCTCTGTAAACTATTCGATAGCTTATTGGTTAACAACAGCAATCCTGAGCGTTTTGGTTATTATTTTATTTATTCTAGTTCGTCGTCGCACTGTTGACACTAGTGTCCCGCCGCCTAGCAAAAAAACAGACCAAGCACCGAAAATAAAGAACACAGACAGTGTTGCTAACACAGGTGCAACCAAGCCCGTTGTCGCCACCGCAAAAACGGCTGAGCTAATAGCGCCAAGCAAAGCTGCAGATATAATGCAGCAACAAGCCGCGGTGACAGAAAAAATAACAACAGAAAAACCAAGCGAAGATGAATTAACTACTCGCCCTAAAAAGATCAGCAAAACCTTCGATGATGTTCAAACTCAACCAGAAAACCTGCATGTTGAAGATGCTTTTAGTAAAATTATCAGTGCCCAAAACCAACCTGAAGTTGATGAGTTATTAACCGATGAAGATTTGCTCAATAAAATCGTCCCCAATTCATTCGCAAAAAAACAGCCGGTTATTGAAGACGTTAAACTACAAACTGAAGACGATGAGCTAGATATCGATCAAATTATTGATGGCATGCTCGATGAAAAGACCAAACCTGCGAAGCTGCGTTCAGCCATTTCTGCCAATGAGCAAGAGCGGCTGCAGAGCAATCAGCAAAAGCAAGTAAACAGCACAGCCGCAGCGGTTAATGAAATTAACGATTATGACGATGTTGAATTTGACAAATTATTAGCTGAAATTTCCGAACAAACTAATGATATTATTATCGCGAATCCTGATAAAGTTGTTGATATTAATAGTAAAAAAGAAAAAGTTATTGAAGGTCAGTCGGTAAATGCTGATCTTATTGGTATTGATACATTGCTTGAAGAAAGTGAAGAGCAGCAAAAAGCCAAAAGCCAAGGTGCAGATGATATTTACGACGCCAATAAAATTGATGTCGGCTTAGATGAATTCCCTGAGTTTAAAAGTGATATTAAACATGTAAATGTTGATGATGATAAACATGGCGTAAATGCCAAACTCGATTTAGCCCATGTTTATCTTGAAATTGGTGATCAAGACAATGCCGCGGTTATTTTAAAAAATGTAATGAAACTCGGTAACTCTTCACAACAACAACAAGCACAAACCTTACTTTATTCAATGAAGTAACTACCGCAAATAACTAGGGTCAGAGTCACGTTAAATTCTACGTGGCTTTATCCTTATGTTTCTACCAATCATTTATACAAACCTATACTTTTCACACTCATCCTTGATTGCAAGTTACTTCGCAACTCGTTACAAGCAACATGCGTTAGCACTCTAAAGTGATGCCTACGGCATTGTCGCAAGGTCTAAGCTAGAATACATAGCAAA
>CALJHL010000265.1 GCA_938075435.1 uncultured Thalassotalea sp.
TTGATGGTTTAATTAGTGAAATGCCAGGCATCAGTAACTCTGCTGCAAGTGACTCGGATTCAAGTTCTAGTGAAGGCTTCGGTGGTTTATTAGATCAAGCCGCACAATACAGTGATTCATTAAAGTCGGTTAATGATGTAAAAAAGCAATTTGAAGCATTAGGCTTAACCCCAGAAATGATTAATAGCTTTGTTACTACGGCGCTAAACTATTTAGATACCGAACAAGGCCAACAAGCCAAACAAGTGTTAACCGATGGTTTGGGTAAGTTGGTGGGTTAGTTGCGCAGCGCAACGGTGGCAAGTTTTTGAACTTGCCAAGCTTGTTAAAATACCACTAAGGTAAAATAACGTTTACTTACAACTTATCGTTGCGCGTTATTAACATCGCGTTTACTTACGCCAAGGGGCGTGATATTTTTTATCGGTAATATATAATAACAACCTATTAAAAATAAAATGGATATTTAACTATGAACTTAAAATTAACCGCACTGGCAACCGTTTGCCTATTAACCCCGTTAGCAGTCTTTGCCGAAACTACTGAATCTACCGATTTAACTAACAATATCTACGTTGGAGCCTTTGTAGGTCAATCTTCCTTTGATGCATCTGGCGGCGATTTTGATGGTTTAAGTGTTGACGATTCAGATACCGCCTTCAAATTTCTTGCTGGCTACCAGTTTAATGACTACCTATCTTTAGAAGGTGGTTATGCGAATTTGGGCGAATTGACAATCTCTGCTCATGAGGTAGAAGGGCCTTATGAATTTAAAGTCGATGGCAGCGTTGAAGTTGATGGCTTATTTGTCAATGTTGTTGGCTCTTATCCTGTTTCTGAGCAATTTTCACTTTATGCTAAAGTCGGATTGTTTAGTTGGGATGCTGAGTCAGAATTGAAAAGCAGCTTTAGTTCATCCGATCCCGAGATACCTAGCGAAAGTTACTCTGAATCATTTTCTGATGATGGTTCAGATGTGTTTTATGGTGTAGGTTTAACCTACCACTGGAATGAAATATCGTTCCGCGCCGAATATGAGATGTTTGAAAGTGATGGCGACGACGTTGACGTGTTCAGTATTGGCGCGGTTTATAACTTTTAGTTTTTTCTATGGTGCACCCTAAGTCTTGAATACGGCTTGTTACCTGTAGGTAGCAACATTTAAACATCCTTTTAATTAGAATGTGTTCAATTAGTTAGCATTAATAGTTTAGTTAAAATATAAATCTACATTTATTAGCAATGCCGTCCATTTAAGATGAACGGCATTTCTTTTTATAACGTTAAATTGAGCACAACCTGCGTACTTTTTTATAGCGTGTGTATATGACAACACAACGAGAGATAATTTTTGCCTATTGGTAAGTTAACAACGGCGCCGTTAGGTTAAAATTTTGCTAATAAACTAAGGCTGCAGTTATAATGACAGTTAGCGCCATCTATTTGTTGTTTGCTAAGGCTAGCGGTAAATAATAATTAAGGTTGATTTACATCAGGGAGTTGTTATGAAGGTTATTGAATTTATAAAAGATAAAAAAGTCAGCTTAAAACAAAACAATGCCGAACGCCGAGCCAACTGGGAAGCCAAATATCGTGATCTTGGCACTGTTCTAAATAATAAATTTACCAATACCCTTAATAACCCTTGGATGTCGCGTTTCAATTTATTTGAAGACAGTACACCTGAAACCATTGTTACTCTATCGCCTGCAGTGGAAAAAATGCAAAAGCAGTTAGAGCTGCAGCTGGGTGAAGAAAACTATGTCGGTGAGTGGCGCTGTATTGATCAACATTGCATTAATCAGTTTGCTGAGGTTACCGGCGATCGCCAATGGATACATACCGACCCAGAACGGGCGCAAGCCGAGTCACCGTTTAAAACCACCATTGCGCATGGCTTTTTAACTCTGTCGTTAATTCCCAGTTTAACCGATAGTGTTACCCCGCAGAACAACCCCTATCCAGAAGCAAAAATGGTGGTAAATTACGGCCTTAATCAAGTGCGCTTTCCTTATCCGGTTAAAGCCGGTTGCAGAGTTCGAGCCCGCAGTCGCATTGTTGCCATTACGCCAATGAAGCGCAGTATTGAAGTGGTCCAAGAAGTTAGTATTGAAGTTGAAAATAGTCGTCGCCCAGCCTGTATTGCCGAAACCGTATTACGACTGTATTTTTAGTGTGGTTAACGACGTTTAACCAAGATTGGCGACATAAATTAAAAATAGGCCAAATGCCAATGAGGCTAAGCCTGCCCATCTAAATACCTTGTTAAATTTTTGCGCTGACCAGAGCGCAAATTGTTTATGTTTATCGGCGCCGATGATTAGCAAGCCAATGCTAACGGCAATAAGCAGCCCGCCAATAACCAAAATAAACACCGGATATAAAGCATCTTGGTGGTAGAGCACGAAAATAATGCCAATGATAAGTCGACTGCTAATTTCGAAGCTATGAAAGTAAGGTTTTTGGCTAAATAGCACAATGGCGTTTGACCAATAGTTAGGGTTGGCGATCATAACGATGCTTAGCATCATCATTAACAGCCCAAACGCAGCAATAAAATACAAGCGCCTCTCCAGTAATTGCATTTCAAAATTAAATTTAATGAAATAGGTTAATTGCCAAAAGGCAACACCGTTATCAACAGTGTTGCCTGGTTTACATTAATCGACGTTACTTTTTCGCCATTAAATCCAATAACGCATGTACGGTGGCTTCAACACCTGCCTTAACTGCTGGCTCGGGTGTTATTTTAAACTGCGGGCTGTGGTGGCTGGCAACGGCTGGGCCGCCAGCTGCTTCTTTGTCAAAGTCAGCTTGCGGGGTGCCGCCGACATTAAAGTAGACACTTGGAATGTAAGGGCTGGTAGTAAAGAAGCCAAAGTCTTCTGCGCCCATGCCTGATTCGGCCGGAGCTAATAGCGCGTCGGCCCCCATTTTATTGGTTAGTACCGTTTTTAAGCGCTGTGCCAATTTTTTATCATTAAACGTTGGTGGGTAAGCTTCATCACTAACAATAACTTCGGGCAGTTTATCGTCGGGTACACCCGCCGTTTTCGCGGTGCCAATGGCCACGCGTTTTATGGCCGACAACAATTGCTCGCGCACCTCTGGATTAAGGCTTCTTACCGTTAATTGTAAGTGGGCTTGTTCCGAAATAATGTTGTGTTTGGTACCCGAATGGAACGCACCGACGGTAATAACACCGGCATCTCTTGGTGCTAATTCTCGGCTAATAATGGTTTGTAAATTAGTGACGATTTGGGCGCCGATCATGATTGGGTCTTTACCTTGATGTGGATACGCACCATGGGCGCCAATGCCATGCACAATAATATCTACGGTATCGGCACCGGCGTAAGGCGAGCCTTCATCGACGGTGATTTTGCCGGCAACTGAGTCGGCGTCAACATGAAAGGCAAAGGCATAGTCTGGTTGGCCAAAACGTTGCCATATATTGTCAGCCATCATCGCTGACGCGCCAGGGCCACGCTCTTCGGCCGGTTGGCCAATCAGCATTAAGGTGCCTGACCATTGATCTTTTATGGCAACCATGTGTCTGGCGGTACCCACCAAGGAGGTAATATGAACATCGTGACCACAGGCATGCATTACACTGACTTGTTCGCCATTCCAATCGGTCATTTTAATTTTTGAGGCATTGGCTAAGCCCGACAGTTCTTCTACCGGTAAACCATCCATATCGGCTCGTACCATTACCATAGGGCCAGGGCCATTTTTTAGAATAGCGACAATGCCAGTGCCACCAATACCCGTGCTTACCTTAAAGCCTGTGGCGCTAAGTTCTTGGGCGAGGCGGGCGGCGGTTTTGTGTTCCATTAACGACAATTCAGGGTTGCGATGAAAATGATCCCAAAGTGGCGCTAAATGTTGCTGATAATCTTTATCTATGGCAGCGGAGTGCTCGCTTGCTTGGGCGATGCCGCCAACCGTTATTAATGAACCAATGAGTAACGCCGTGATCATATTCTTTTTCATTTTTTATCCTGTTAGGCGAATTTAGTGATCATTTTCTTCTATAGTTATAGCAACTAGTTAGGTTTTACTTTAGCTTGGCAATGACTAAAAGTCTTGTGACTTTGCAGATTTGATGCCGCGCAGGGTATTTTCGCCAATATATTTGTCAAGCCAGACGTTATTTTTTGCACATAAAAACAACATGCTGGAACAAATTCGGTTATTAATGTTATAATTTTTTTAT
>CALJHL010000266.1 GCA_938075435.1 uncultured Thalassotalea sp.
TATTTAACCCTGAAGCGACTTGATAGCCTGGGGCTAATCGGGTTGTTATTGTTATTGCAGAAGCCATAGGGTAATTAATTATTAAAAATTAAATGGTGAATATTTACCAGATCTTTTTTGCCTTCCATAATTTCCTCTGGAGTTAAGCCAGACAATTCATGAGGAAAAACTAACCACTCATCAGAACAATGCACGTAATAATCTGGGATGATATCTACTTTACTGTTTTGTGGTTTATACCAAGGGCATGCTACGCGAATATCGGTTGGGGTATTCAAACGCATTTGCATGGTAATTTGTTCGATAAGCGCCTTAACACTACGGCCCGAGTCAAACACGTCATCAACGATAAGTAAGCCATCACCGGCATTGGCATTCTCAATTAAATAATGCAAACCATGAACTTTGATTTCTTTTGCTTGTTGGTTAATTCCATAATAAGAAGAGGTACGAACGGCAATATGATCAGTTTCGATTTTTTTAAAATCAAAGTATTCTTGCACTGCAATACCAATTGGAGCACCACCACGCCATATCCCTATAATAAATTGTGGACGAAAGCCATCTTCATACACTTTTGCCGCAACCCGAAAAGAATCTTCAAGCAGTTCTTGTGCGGTAATAAATTTCTTATCCATTTAAGCCTCAGTTTTGGTAGTACACCTAGAGTTTAGTATTTTCTAAGCTGGTTTATTAAAATATTAAGCCGCTATTATAACTTAATTTTATCTGAATACGAATAATCTATGACTGCGTTTTTGTTATAATTCGTTATCTAAAGTTACCACTAACAAGATGATAGAATTAAATACTTGCTGAAAAAATTCGTTATCAATTTTATCGGCGGTGTCCATAGGGGTATGATAAAAACGATGATTTTCGCCAGTAACAAATAGGTATGGTATGCCAACTTTATGAAATTCATAATGATCACTGGCTTTACTTAACTTAATGCGGTTATTCGATATTTGTCGGCCATTCGTTTTTAGACGATTTTTATTGTTAAATTTGAGCGGACTTGCAGGATTTAAGTTATTGATAATATTATCAAATTTCGGATGAGTTTTGATGCCATTAATAATTAAATATTTATTCTTAACCCCATAGGCGATCATATCTAAATTAAGGTTTATTTTGATATCGGCTTTATTGATAAAATTTGATTTAATAAAGGCAGAAGCGCCCTTTAAACCATGCTCTTCTGCGTCGGTAGCAACCAGCAGGATTGAATAGTTGACAGTGTGTAATTGCAACCACTCTTTTAACGCCATCAATGTAGCTACCCCCGAGGCGTTGTCATCGGCGCCATGATAAATCTGCCCTAATTTCTGGCCTAAATGATCATAATGAGCAGTAATAACGATAAACTTTTCAGCAAATTTTGAGCCTTGTTTAGTGTAAATAAGGTTAGTACCAGTATGCTCTTTAAAGCCCTTTGAATAAAAAAACGTTTGTCTGGCAAAACTCTCATCGTTGTTAAGGTTAGCGCTTAGTTGCCGTTGAATATAGTTTTTTGCTTTATTATGACCTACCGTTTGTGGTTGTCTGCCAGTAAATTCAGCGGAGGAAAGTTGGTTTAAATAGCTCAGTAAGTTAACTTCGATAGTACTACTTATGGAGCTCGCCAAAGCACTATTAACGACGACTAAAGTCAACAACAGTAATATCAATAGCTTGGTTAGCATTGGTTTATAAGCGCGTTAATAAATTCAGCTTACTTTGATATTTGTCTTCAATATCTTTAAAGTGCGCATTTCGTTTCGCTTTTTCTAAATAAAATTCGGACTTTTTGTAATCACCCAGTTTAAAGAATGACCGAGCTAATCCAAAATAAAACTCATGCTCCTTCGGGCTCATCGCTTTGGCTTGTTTATAGTATTTAATTGCCAACTGATAATCACCTTTATAATAAGCCTCATCGCCAAGTAATGCATGATAGTAAGGGTTTTGATTACGTATTTTAGCTAAAAATCTTCTAATTTTTGCGGCATCCTCAAATCGCTCTTGCTCTTGTTCTAAAATGGCTAAATTATTCCAGGCATTCAAATTAGAGTCATCAATGTCAATTGCGGTTAAATAAGCTTGTTCGGCATAACTCGTTAAACCAACTTTTTTA
Organism: uncultured Thalassotalea sp.; assembly: GCA_938075435.1. Lineage (GTDB taxonomy): Bacteria > Pseudomonadota > Gammaproteobacteria > Enterobacterales > Alteromonadaceae > Thalassotalea_A. Next base: position 2,117 of record CALJHL010000266.1, read on the forward strand.
TAGACCAGGCCTAAATTGCCCCATGCGGGGCTAAAATTAGGATCTTGGTTTAGGGAGTGTTTAAAATACGCATAAGCCATGTTTAAATCATTATTTACAATGGCCTGTGCGCCTTTGTTATTGTAAAACATTGCCGTTACCCGGTTTTTAGAAATTATTCGTTTAGAAAAATATTTACGATTATTGTAGGGGTCAAAATCTATTGTAATATCACTATTACCCCAGATGATTTTATAAGGATTAATTTTATCGCCAATCACCCGAAGATTAACATGGCCGGTCAGCATATTGAATTGCCCTTCTCTTACCCAATACTCCGGAATGTCAATCTCTTGAAATTTAATTAATAAATTAGCTTCATCGGCTAACGCATAAGCTAAGATAGTTAACGACAGACAGTTTGCCTCATTTTGATGAAATGCTTCTGCCGCTATAAGGTTAGCACCATTTAGGTAGCGCAATGTATGTGGCGATTGGTTAAACAATTTAGTCAATAAGGCTTTTGACCGAAGAAAAGGGTCTTCTATTTTCATTAAATGACTGTGTACAAAATCATTCATACTGTCATCTAATGCATAAATTTCTTCAGGTGTTGCAATTGGATAGTTTAAATAGTCAGGAAAGGCTTGATCGTAAAATAGCTGATCGTAAAATACATTTGATGTAGCAATCTCAGTGGTAGAACAACCACTGAAAAAGCAACCACAACAAAATAAAAGTATAACTTTAAGATCCATAACGTATAACCCGAAAATTTACCTAGCTATTATAAGCATAACCAATAACAAAGCTAT
>CALJHL010000267.1 GCA_938075435.1 uncultured Thalassotalea sp.
TTTACACTTAAATTTTCAATTGTCATGTTAAATCTCAAACCGTATAACTGCCCCTTTCGGGGCAATCTAATGTCTATTTACCAAAGTGGATGACACTGCGAATACTTTCACCTTTATGCATCAATTCAAATGATTCATTAATGTCTTCAAGACCCATAGTATGAGTAATAAAGTCACTTAATTTGAATTCACCCTGTAAGTAACGCTCGACATAATCTGGTAACTCGGTGCGACCTTTAACCCCACCAAATGCAGAACCACGCCAAACTCGCCCGGTCACTAATTGAAATGGTCGTGTTGATATTTCTTGACCAGCTCCTGCCACGCCAATAATGACAGACTCGCCCCAACCTTTATGACAACACTCTAATGCCGAACGCATTAAGTTAACGTTGCCAATGCATTCAAATGAGTAATCAACGCCGCCATTAGTTAACTCAACAATGACGTCCTGAATGGGTTGGTCATAATCTTGGGGATTAATAAAATCCGTTGCGCCTAATTTTTTCGCCAATTCAAACTTACTTTCATTGATATCAATAGCAATAATACGACTGGCTTTCGCCATTGTTGCGCCGATAACTGCCGAAAGACCAATACCGCCAAGACCAAAGATGGCCACGGTATCACCCTCTGCAACTTTTGCAGTGTTCATTACCGCGCCGATGCCGGTAGTAACTCCACAACCAAGCAGACAAACTTCTTCTAAAGGCGCTTGTTTATTTACTTTTGCCAGAGAAATTTCTGGTAGTACGGTGTATTCTGAGAACGTAGAACAGCCCATATAATGGAAGATTGGCTGACCGTCTTTATAAAATCGTGTGGTGCCATCTGGCATTAACCCTTTACCTTGAGTTTCACGAATTTTTTGACAAAGGTTGGTTTTGCCCGATAAACAAAATTTACATTCGCCACACTCTGGGGTGTATAAAGGAATAACATGATCGCCAACCTGTACACTAGTAACACCTTCACCTACCTGCTCAACAATTCCACCACCTTCATGGCCTAAAATAACCGGAAAAATACCTTCCGGATCATCACCTGATAAGGTAAATGCATCGGTATGACACACCCCAGATGCAATCACTTTAACTAATACCTCACCTTTGCGTGGCAACATTACATCGACTTCTTCTATAGACAATGGTTGTTTAGGGCCCCAAGCAATAGCCGCTTTTGATTTTATAAATTGATCTGACATATTTTCTCATTTCAGTTTGCTAGATATTTGAATCGCTTAACAGCATCCAAGGATTCGATAAATTGTAGTCTATTTTATTAATTACTGAAAATTAACAAAGAACCTTGCCCAAGTTCTATTGGTTCACCGAACAGTTAATTTAGGCGGCCAATGTTACCTTTATGGCAAGTATTATATTTATTTCCATTTAAATGACAATATGCACTTTTGGTAAATCACTTTTACATATAGGTAACAATAATGAATTGGGAAGGTATTAGCGAGTTTGTCTACGTTGCCGAAAACCAGAGTTTTACTAAAGCCGCACATAAGCTGGCTATTTCCACGGCGCAAGTAAGCCGTCAAATCAGTGCCTTGGAAAAGCGCCTCAAAATTAAATTATTTTATCGTACCACTCGCAAAGTATCCTTAACGCAAGAAGGAAGTATTTTTTATCAACATTGCCGGAGTGTACTAGATGGCTTAGATGCTGCAGAAAGAGCAATAACCAACTTACAATCTAAACCACAGGGAAAAATAAAACTGACCGCGCCTGTCACTTATGGCGAACAACAAGTGCTACCTTTGGTGAATGATTTTGTCAAAAAACACTCTGAAGTTGAAGTCACTGCCTATTTGAGTAATCAACAAATTGACTTGCATGCTGAGGGTTATGATTTAGCTATTCGACTTGGTAAATTACCCGACTCGACCATGATGGCAAAGAAACTGGCAAATAGAACAAATTATGTGTGTGCAGCACCTGCTTACTTAGATAAATATGGTATTCCACATACCTTATCTGAACTTGATAAACACAGCTGCCTTATGGGTACTCTGGACTATTGGCGCTTTAAAGAAGCCGGCAGAGAAAAGAATATTAGGGTTAGCGGTAATATTCGCTACAACAGTAGTTTGGCCTTAGTTGACGCTGCTGTAAAAGGATTAGGAATAGTCCAATTACCCAACAATTATGTTAAAGCTCATTTGTCCAACAGGGCGTTAGTAACCTTACTCGACAAATATAAACAGCCAGATGAAGAGATTTGGGCGGTGTATCCGCATAACCGACAACTATCCCCCAAAATACGGCTGTTAGTGGACCACCTTAGTGAACACCTCAGTTAGAAAACTCAGAAGAAAAAACGAATAAGTTGGGCATGGCTTGGCGTAAACGCTTTTTAAAAAATGCTCCGCCGATAACCGCTTATTTGTTAACTCCTGCAAATTCAATTCCGGTTAAGTCTGCAATATCCTTTTTCCAAGTGGTAATGTCATTAACGTTAAATTCTGTCAGCGAACTGTGACCACAGGCTCTGGCCATCACTTGCATTAATTGCGTTGAGGCGGTTAAAAATCGAGCCAGTTTTTCAGCACTCTGTTCAACATTTAAACGTTTCCGCAATTGTTCATCTTGAGTGGCAATACCTGCGGGGCACATATTAGTATTACAAATTCGAGCAGCAACACAACCGACCGCTTGCATTGCCGAATTGGCTAAGGCAATGGCATCGGCGCCTAGGGCTAAGGCTTTAATAAAATCAGGAGCGGTGCGCAAGCCGCCAGTTATCACTAATGACACATCATTAGCGCCGCATCGATAAATGTAATGGTTTTTTGGCTCTCGGGCCAATCACAACTTCGCTGGTAACCACCACATCATCGAGTAATGGCTTTACCGCAAGTTGTGCCGTTAAAATTTGAATATCGTCCCAATCAGGTAGTTGATCGCGAGGCACACCCATAGCCACCATTTCGCCATGGTGCCCTTCTAGGCCTTCTGCCGCTAATTTATGAATAATTGCCACAGTAGGCTCTTCTTTATTAGCCGATACTGCTGAATTCACACTTTTATTGGGTGCTGCCGGCTGACCTATATTAGAACTGCTAAATTATTTATGGCTACCATCACAATAAGGCAAGTTGGCAGATTGTTTACATTGGCAAAGGTACGCGTCGCCATCTTGCTTGGCTTTAAAAGCCTGAGGAGTAAAATCACTGCCAGCGTGAGAGCCATCACAAAACGGCTGACTCTTCGACAGTCCAC
>CALJHL010000268.1 GCA_938075435.1 uncultured Thalassotalea sp.
GAAGAACAACAAGTTGAAGCGATTAAAAAATATTGGCAAGACAATGGTAATTCATTAATTGCTGGTTTACTTATTGGGTTAGGTGGTTTTATTGGTTGGAATTACTATCAAGACAGCCAAATTGCTGCACAAGAAGAAGTATCGGCACAATTTCAACAAACCATGGAAAGCTTTGCCGGCCAAGAAGAAAATTTCCGAGCTAATGTCGAAGCATTTATTAGTACCAATGGCGACAATAGTTATTCGGCTTTAGCGGCTTTTGCCTTAGCAAAAGATGCGAGTAGTCACCAAGATTGGGCTGGCGCAGAAAAGCACCTAATCAAGGCTGCTGAGCTGGCAACCAGCGACAGTATGAAAGCCATCGCTTACCTTCGCGTAGCGCGGGTACAAGTGCAATTAAAAGCCTATGACAAGGCTTTAGCCACTTTAAGTAAGCCTATGCCAGCAAGTTTTGCGGCAAGCATTGAAGAAATTAAAGGTGATACTTATATTATGCAAGGTAATCCTGAATTAGCGCGTGTTGCTTATCAAGCCGCGGCTGACGCTGGTGGCTTGCAAACTAACCCTGCATTACAAATGAAATTAGATGACCTTGCTACTGCCGTTAATGCTGCTAGTTAATGGAGGCCTTCGTGAGATTACTTAATCAACGTTTAATTGTTGCGATGTTATTATCAACGGCTTTATTTGCTTGTTCATCAGACGACGAAGAAGAAGTGATCACCGTTGCTGAATTAACTGAAATTAATGAGCAGTTTTCCGCAGAAGTCGTTTGGAATGCTAGTGTTAGCGATGGCGTTGGCCATTACTTTTCTCGTTTATCTCCAGTTATTGCTTATGACAAAGTATTTGTTGCTAGCCGTGCTGGTGATGCCTACGCATTAGATTTAACGACCGGAAAAAAAATCTGGGAAATTGATCTTAGTGATATAGAAGATCAACGTGGCTTTTTTGATGATGCTATTTCGGCGCGTATTTCCGGTGGCGCTGTTGCTGGTTATAACAAAGTTATTTGGGGTTCTGAAAATGGTGAAGTTTTTGCCATTGAAGCGGATAGCGGTAAATTAGCTTGGAAAGCTGATGTACCAGGTGAAGTGATTTCAGATCCGGCTCTTGATAGCAACATGGTTTTTGTTAATACCGCTTCCGGTGCTTTGGTTGCTTTGGATATTGCTACTGGTGAACAGGTTTGGAAGGCTGAACAAACTGTTCCACCATTAACTCTACGTGGCGTTAGTGGCGTAGTCGCCTCTGCTGGTGGGGTATTTGTAGGTTTAGCTACTGGTGAAGTTAGCGTCTTTATCGTCGAGTCTGGTCAGCAAGGTTGGACAACCGAAATCGGTGAAGCCAGTGGCGCTACCGAATTACAACGTATTGTTGATGTTGATGTAACCCCAGTTGTATTCGGTGACAAGCTTTATGCAATTTCTACCAATGGCAACTTAGCTGCTATTGAGTTGCGCAGCGGTCGTGAAGTTTGGAAACGTAAGTATTCTTCTTATCGTTCACTGACCGTTGTTGGTAATCAAATTTTTACCACTGACAGCCAAGGTCATGTTTATTCGATTGACCGCAACAGTGGTCTAGAGCTTTGGAGCCAATTAGTGTTTACTGGTCGTGGTGTTACCGGCGCGGTAAGTGTAGGCGATTATGTTGTCGTTGGAGATTTTGAAGGCTACTTACATTGGTTAAGTAAAGCCGATGGCAGTATTGTTGCCCGCCACCAAGTTGACAGTAGTGGTATTTACGATACTCCAGTAGAGCACGAAGGTTTATTATATGTAATGAGTCGTGACGGTGATTTTGAAGTAATTAAAACACCTAAAATTATTGAAGCATCAGCTGAATAATTAAAATAAACAGTAAAACACTTTAATTTATTTACTGTTTTGAATACTCTTTACTAAAGTTATTAACGGTTCCTCATAAATTGAGGAACCGTTATTTGTTTATAATTAACTAAAATATAGATTTTAGTTAACGTTATTTTATTAATATATTGAGGTTGTCATGCTCCCGGTAGTTGCCCTTGTTGGTCGTCCAAATGTTGGTAAGTCAACATTGTTTAACCGTTTAACCCGATCTAGAGACGCTTTAGTTGCTGATTATCCGGGCCTAACCCGTGATCGTCAATATGGCCAAGCGGATATTGAAGGCTTGCCATTTATTGTTATTGATACTGGTGGCATTGAAGGAAATGAAGAAGGTATTGATGCCAAAATGGCAAAACAGTCTTTAATTGCCATTGATGAAGCCGATGCTGTTCTGTTTATGGTGGATGCCCGTACTGGCTCTACCTCAGCAGATTTAGCCATTGCCGAACATTTGCGCAAACAAAGTAAAAAAGTATTTTTGGTCGCCAATAAAATTGACGGTGTTGATGCTGATTCCGCCGTGGCCGAATTTTATGATATCGGTTTAGGTCAAGTACACCCGATTGCCGCAGCACATAACCGTGGTGTAACCCAATTAATTACGCTTGCTTTAGCACCATTTGTTGAAGAATTAACTGCACTTGGAGAGCAAAATAACAAAGTAGTTGATTTAGCCGAGGGTGAAGAGTTTGATGATTCCAATGAAATTAAACAAGATGATAAAATTAAACTGGCCATTATTGGTAAGCCCAATGTTGGTAAGTCAACCTTAACTAATCGTATTCTCGGTGAAGAGCGGGTAGTTGTATATGATATGCCCGGCACCACTCGCGACAGTGTTTATATTCCAATGGAGCGTGG
>CALJHL010000269.1 GCA_938075435.1 uncultured Thalassotalea sp.
CGGTTTCCTGGAGGCTCGTTCATTTGGCCGTAAACTAGCGCAACTTTATCTAGTACGTTTGATTCGCTCATTTCGTGATAGAAATCGTTACCTTCACGAGTACGCTCACCAACACCAGCAAATACAGAGTAACCACTGTGCTCGATAGCGATGTTACGGATAAGTTCCATCATGTTAACGGTCTTACCAACACCTGCACCACCAAACAAACCAACTTTACCACCCTTAGCGAATGGACAAACAAGGTCGATTACTTTGATACCAGTTTCTAATAATTCATTTGATGCAGCTTGCTCTTCGTAGCTAGGAGCTTCACGATGGATATCCCAACGCTCTTCTTCGCCAATAGGACCGGCTTCATCAATTGGCTCACCTAAAACATTCATAATACGACCTAAGGTTTTTATGCCTACTGGTACTTGAATGTTAGAGCCTGTGTTTTCTACGTTCAGACCACGACGCAAACCGTCAGATGAACCCATAGCGATGGCACGAACTACGCCGCCACCTAATTGCTGTTGTACTTCAAGTATTAAACCAGCAAGGTCACCTTCTGTTACTTTAATTGCGTCATACACCTGAGGTACAGCATTTTGTGGAAATTCTACATCCACAACTGCGCCAATGATTTGGACGACTTTACCTGTACTCATGTTATTTCCTCTAATCTTTGATCTTAATTATCAAGAATCTTTACCTAATAGAACTAGATGGTTAGTTCCATTTCGAAACTAACCCAGCTCTTACACCGCAGCTGCACCAGCAACAATTTCACCCAACTCTTGGGTAATACTTGCCTGTCTTGCTTTGTTGTATATCAATTGTAACTCGTCAATCAAGTCACCAGCATTATCGGTAGCGGATTTCATCGCTATCATACGGGCTGCTTGTTCAGACGCGAGGTTTTCAACCACGCCTTGATATACTTGAGATTCAACATAACGAACTAACAATTGGTCAAGTAATACTTGCGCATCTGGTTCGTAAATGTAATCCCAACGATGTGTTATTGCGTCATCTTCTGACTTAGGCAAAGGTAAAAGTTGATCGATTGTTGGCTTTTGCGACATGGTATTTACAAACTTGTTGTAAACCACAAATAGCTTATCAATTTCACCGTTGTCGTAGGCAGTTAACATAACCTTCACGCTACCGATTAAATCGATAATAGAAGGTCGGTCACCTAAACCTGATTTTTGTGCAACTACATTAGCGCCCATATTGCCGAAAAACGATGTGGCTTTAGAGCCAATCACAGCAAAATCTACTTCAGCGCCTTGTTCCTGCCATACAGCAGCATCTTTTAATACAGATTTGAACAAGTTAATGTTTAAGCCACCACAAAGACCACGGTCGGTAGAAATAACGATATAGCCGACGCGATCAACCTTACGCTCTTCCAAATAAGGATGACGATATTCAAGTTGACCACATGCAATGTGACCGATCACATTTCTGATATTTTCAGCGTATGGACGTGATGCAGACATGCCATCTTGCGCTTTGCGCATCTTGCTTGCTGCTACCATTTCCATTGCACTGGTGATCTTCTGAGTGTTTTTAACACTCCCGATCTTCGTTTTAATTTCTTTACCGACGGCCATGACTACTCACTCCGAAACATTAATTACCAGGTTTGGGTCGCTTTGAAATTTTCAAGCGCCTTAGTTAAACCCGCTTCGATATCTTTATCGTAGTTACCAGTTTCGTTAATGGTAGCCATTAAGTCAGCTTGCTCACCGTTCATGTAAACGTGTAAAGCATCTTCAAAATCATTGATTTTGTTCATCTCTACGTCGTTTAAGAAACCTTTTTCAGCAGCAAATAATGACACTGCTGTTTCAGCTACTGAAAGTGGGCTGTATTGCTTTTGCTTCATTAATTCAGTAACGCGTTGACCGTGCTCTAATTGAGCGCGTGTTGCGTCATCTAAATCTGATGCAAATTGAGCAAAGGCTGCTAATTCACGATATTGTGCAAGTGCTAAACGAATACCACCACCAAGTTTCTTGATGATTTTAGTTTGTGCAGCACCACCAACACGAGAAACTGATAAACCAGCGTTAACAGCAGGACGTATGCCTGAGTTAAATAGATCAGATTCAAGGAAGATTTGACCATCAGTAATCGAGATTACGTTAGTCGGTACGAATGCAGATACATCACCCGCTTGAGTTTCAATAATCGGTAATGCCGTTAAAGAACCAGTTTGGCCTTTTACTGCACCGTTAGTGAATTTCTCAACGTAAGCAGCGTTTACACGCGACGCACGTTCTAATAAGCGAGAGTGAAGATAGAAAACGTCACCTGGGTATGCTTCACGACCTGGCGGACGACGAAGTAGTAATGAAATTTGACGGTAAGCAACTGCTTGCTTAGACAAATCATCATATACGATCAACGCATCTTCACCGCGGTCACGGAAGTATTCACCCATCGAACAACCAGCATAAGGTGCTAAGTATTGTAATGCCGCAGCTTCAGAAGCCGATGCTACTACAACAATTGTGTTTGCTAACGCGCCGTGCTCTTCTAAGCTACGAACTACGTTCGCAACGGTAGAGGCTTTTTGGCCAATCGCTACGTAAACACACTTAATGCCAGTGTCTTTTTGATTGATAATTGCATCAAGCGCGATCGCTGATTTACCAATTTGACGGTCACCAATGATAAGCTCACGCTGACCACGACCAATTGGAATCATTGAGTCAATTGACTTAATACCAGTTTGTACTGGTTGGTCAACTGATTGACGCTCGATAACACCTGGAGCTACTACTTCAACAGGAGAGAAGCCATCGTTTTCGATTGGTCCTTTACCGTCAACAGGTTCGCCAAGGGTGTTTACTACGCGGCCTAATAAGCCACGTCCTACTGGTACTTCCAATATACGGCCAGTACCTTTAACTTTATCGCCTTCCGCTAAGTGGGCATATGGGCCCATAACTACCGCACCTACCGAATCTCGGTCTAGGTTTAACGCGATAGCAAAACGGCTACCAGGAAGTTCGATCATCTCACCTTGCATTACATCTGCAAGGCCGTGGATGCGGATAATACCATCTGTTACAGAAACGATAGTACCTTCGTTACGAGCTTCGCTGACAACGGAAAATTGATCAATACGTGATTTGATCAGTTCTGCGATTTCAGTGGAATTCAGTTGCATGCTCTGTTCCCCAATTAAGATTGTATAGTAGTTGCTAAACGGTTCAATTTACCTCTAACAGAACCGTCTATAACCATGTCACCAGCTTTAATTACTAAGCCAGAAACTACGTTTGTATCTACAATACAATTTAGCTTTACTTTACGTGCCAAACGCTTTTCTAGCGCGGCGCTAATTGATTTAACTTGTGCGACTTTTAATTTGACCGCAGAAGTCACATCGACAGATATTTCGTTGTCAAATTCAGCTTTTAATTCAGCGAATTGTTCAACTACCTGTGATAGCGCTGGCAAACGTCCATTTTCGGCCATAACTTTTATTAAGTTTTGACCTTTCTCATCGAGCTGATCACCACAAACATTAATGAATAAGTTTTGTACTTCTTCAACTGACATACTACCGGTAAGGAAGTCTGCCATTGTTTCATTGCGTGATACTTCAGCAGCAAAGGCTAGCATTTCTAACCAGCTATCTACTGCTTTTGCTTCGACGGCAAAATCGAACGCTGCTTTAGCGTATGGACGAGCAACGGTAGTCAATTCAGACATAGCTCTATCCTCTTAAAGTTCAGCGACTAGTTTATCTAAGATGTCACCATGAGCGGCGGCATCAATAGAACGTTCAAGAATTTTCTCGGCACCGGCTATAGCGAGAACAGCAACTTGTTTGCGCAGTTCTTCTTTAGCTCGGTTACGTTCAGATTCGATTTCTGTATGGCCTGAAGCGATTATTTTATCGCGCTCGGCTTGTGCTTTAACAGCAGCTTCTTCAATTACTTGTGCTTCGCGTTTCTTCGCAGCGTCAACAATTTCAGCAGCTTGTGCTTTGGCTTCTTTTAACTGTGCTTTTGCATTGTCTTGAGCAAGCTCTAGATCTTTTGCAGCACGTTCAGAAGCAGCAAGTCCGTCAGCGATGACTTTTTGACGGTCTTCGATAGCAGCGATAATTGGCGGCCATACGAACTTCATGCAGAATAGTACAAATACGACAAATGCGATTAATTCACCAACTAAGGTTAAGTTAACATTCATTTGTGTACCTCCTTAAGTTATTCAAGAATTTAATAAAGAATGTTCTTATTAAAGAGCGAATAACATGTATAGACCAATACCTACACCAATCATCGCGATAGCATCGATAAGACCTGCTACGATGAACATTTTTACTTGTAGTTGTGGTGCTAATTCAGGTTGACGCGCAGCTGATTCCAAGAATTTGCCACCAAGTATACCAAAACCAATCGCAGTACCAAGGGCACCTAATCCGATTAGTAGAGCAACAGCAATATATAACATGTGTATCTCCAGTTATTTTTCGTTAGTTAAAAGTTAAAAGTTAATGTATTTAATAAAATTAAATTTGGTACGTTGGGCATCCTGCCCCTAACTGTTGGAGTTTTTATAATGACTCGAACAATTAGTTAGCCCCCGAAAGGGCTTAAAAAATTAGTGATCTTCGTGCGCTAGGCTTAAGTACACAATGGTTAACATCATGAATATAAACGCTTGCAGCGGTATTACTAATAAATGGAACGCTGCCCACAAGAAGTGAACTGGCAATTGGAATAAACCAATTGTCGCGATCAAGATAAATATCAATTCACCCGCATATAAGTTACCAAACAAACGCAGTGCCAATGACAATGGGCGTGCGAGTAAAGTAACGGTTTCAAGAATAAAGTTTACCGGTACAAAAGCCCAGTGATTAAATGGTTGGAATGTAAGCTCTTTCATAAAGCCGCCAAACCCTTTAATTTTAATCGAGTAAAATATAACTAAGAAGAATACACCTAATGAAAGTGCGAAGGTCATATTTAAATCGGTTGTTGGCACTGACTTAATGTATACGTCATGCGGATCAACGCCCATAGTTCCGCCTATTAATTGCGCAATAGTGGGAATTAAATCAACAGGCACCCAATCCATGGCATTCATTAATAACACCCAAACAAAGATGGTTAATGAAAGTGGTGCAATTAGCTTGTTTTTGCCATGAAACGTTTCTTTGACTGAGCTATCGACAAAGCCTACAATCATTTCAACTGCACACTGCAATTTGCCAGGAACGCCTGTTGTTGCTTTTTTCGCAACTGAACGGAACGTTAAGAGAAAAACCAAACCTAGTACAATTGACCAAAGTAACGTATCAATGTTCAACGTCATAAAACCAGCGTTTGCACATGCTTCGTTAAAAGCAATGCCGGTATCTGTCGAACACATTTGCGCATTAGTCAAATGGTGTTTGATATAAGAGCCTGTATCTGCAGCCATCTTTTATCCTAATTATTGTTGATTAAAGTTAAAATTTATTAACAACGGCAGTTAGCCAAGGCGCTACCATTGTTAAGGAATATGTTATAAAAAAGCTTAACGGCGTCAAATCGAGAAATTTAAAACACAGGACAAATAAAATTGCCGTTAATACCATTTTTAATTTAACGCCTTTGTTAAACGAGTTGACAACTTGTTCAGCGGCGTTGGCTCCAGCATATTTGAATACTTTAAGAGCAAATACAATATTAGGGATAATACTAACTGCACCACCAGCTAACGCTGATTGGGCTGCTAATTGTCCCCAATTAAAATAAACTATGATAGCGCTTATAAGCGTTACTATTATTTGCATTAACACCTGCAAACTTGCGTAACGTTTACCGGGTTTATTGAGACTATTTACCACCCGAAGCTCCTAACAAATATCTTTAATTATTGGCTTTTTTGATAAAATTTTTTTCATCCCGCCAAAAGCTTGCGCAAGTATACTGATTTATAGCATTTTTGCAACTTTATAGCGGCTTAGTTATCGATAATTTTGTTAGACATTAGGCTAATAATGTTTACATTGGTTTATTTAATGTAACTTAGATAAAATTCCATCGAGTTCATCAAGAGATGCGTAGGAAATTACCATCTTGCCTTTTCCTTTGCTGTTGTGTTTAATTTCAACCGGTGAACCAAGGCGGGTGGATAATTCATCTTGCAATTTAGTGGTATTAGGGTCGGTTATTACCGGCTGTTTATCTACCACTGGTTGCTGAACTTTTTTCACTAATTTTTCGGTGTCGCGTACCGTTAATTCTTTGGCAGCAACAGTTCGCGCCGTCTCGGTTTGTAAGTCACCTTGCAAACTTAATAACGCCCGGGCATGGCCCATTTCAATATCGCCATTTTCGAGAAAAGTTTTTACGTCATCATTTAAACTATTTAAGCGTAATAAATTGGTCACCGTAGTACGTGACTTGCCTACGGCTGTGGCGACTTCCTGGTGGGTTAATTCAAATTCTTGCAATAAACGTTCTAATGCAACGGCTTCTTCCATGGCATTTAAATCTTCACGTTGAATATTTTCAATCAAGGCAATAGCCACCGCTGATTCATCGGCAACCTGTTTAATTAGACAAGGTATGGTATCGAGCTCGGCAAGTTGCGCGGCGCGCCAGCGACGTTCTCCGGCAATTATTTCATAGCTGTCTGGGGCGATTAACCGCACGACTATGGGTTGAATTATGCCTTGTGAACGAATCGAGTTCGACAAATCTTCTAGGGCATCAACCGACATATCTTTACGCGGTTGGTATTTACCTGGCTGCATTTGCTCAATAGGTAAATTTTGTAATTCACTTTTTTCGGCAACTAAAGTGTCATGTTGCTCACGCTGATCACTCTCGGTTTTTCTAGGTGCTGAAGTAAGTAGGGCATCTAAACCTCTACCTAAACCACGACGTTTCGAGTTGCTCATACAAATCCTTGAATATTAATTTATCGTGGCACTCGTTGATGCCAATTGTTGTTGTTTTAATACTTCACCCGCAAGAGCAAGATAGGCTTTAGAGCCGGTTGCTGATTTATCATAATACATTGCCGGAGTGCCAAAACTTGGTGCTTCGGCTAATCTTACATTGCGTGGGATTACGGTACGATAAACTTTATCACCAAAATGACGTTTTAATTGTTCCGATACGTCATTAGCCAAGCGATTGCGGGGATCGTACATGGTTCGTAAAATACCTTCAATATGTAAGTCTTCATTAACCACTGCCGAAAGTTTAGATATGGTATCCATTAGAGCGGTTAAACCTTCAAGGGCGTAATACTCACATTGCATTGGCACTAACACTGAATCGGCAGCCGCCATTGCATTTACCGTTAACATGTTTAATGACGGTGGGCAGTCAATAATAATAAAATCGTATTGATCTTTAAAAGGCGCTAGGGCATTTTTTAAGCGTAATTCACGAGCATACACTTCCATCAATTTAATTTCTGCGGCGGTAACATCGGCATTCGCGGCAATTAAATCATATAAGCCGCTGGTTTCAGAGCAAATAACTTCGTTTAATGGTAGTTGGTCAATAAGCAATTCATAACTAGTGGCATGCACTGTATATTTGTCAATGCCACTGCCCATGGTGGCATTACCTTGTGGGTCTAAGTCTATTAATAATACCTTTCGTTTGGTTGCGGCTAAAGACGCAGCAAGATTTACCGAGGTTGTTGTTTTACCAACGCCGCCTTTTTGGTTTGCAACTGCAATTATTTTTCCCACAACATCACCACACTGTAAAATTTATTAGGCGAATAACTATCGCGTTATTTATTATATTTGGTATTTTACGTTTAATCTGTTTTTTTTAGTTCAATTAAATGCCGTTGTCCGGTCAATTCAGGCACCTCAATAATGACACTTGCCACCAATTCAATGCCAGCAGGTAACGCATTAAGCTCATCTTCCGGATAAATGCCTTTAAGTGCATAAAATCGGCCATTATTATCAACTAAGTGTTTACACCAAGTAACCATATCGACCAAGGATGCAAAGGCTCGGCTTAACACGCCATCAAAAGGAATATCAGGTTGATATTTTTCTACCCGAGAAAGTACGGGAGTAACGTTATCTAACTTTAACTCAAATATCACCTGACGTAAAAATGTAATTCTTTTTCCTAAACTATCTAACAATACAAAGTTACGCTCAGGATACATTATCGCTAATGGAATGCCTGGTAATCCAGGGCCAGTACCTACATCAATAAAATTATTACCTTTAAGGTGTGGACCATTCATTAAAGAGTCGAGGATATGTTTAACTAACATATCTCTAGGATCACGAACTGAGGTTAAATTGTAGGCTTTGTTCCATTTATCAAGTAATTTTACGTAGCCAACGAGTTGGTCAATTTGCAGATCGGTGAGCTCCAGTGATGATTTTTTTACTAGGGCTCTAAGTTGGTTGGTTAATTCCATAAAATATTATTATTTACCTATTTATTTTATTGCTTAAAAAATCAAGCGTTCGCTTAAGCTGATTTACGTAATAAACCATGTTTTTTCAGATAAACCAATAATAATGACACTGCCGCAGGAGTGATCCCAGAAATTCGCGCCGCTTTACCTAACGTTTCAGGACGGGTATCTGAAAGTTTTGCCACGACTTCGTTTGATAAACCGGAAATTTTACTAAAATCAAAATCCGTTGGGATCAAGGTATTTTCGTAACGTTTCTTTTTATTAATTTCATCCATCTGGCGATCAATATAACCGGCGTACTTGGTTTGAATTTCTAATTGTTCAGCAGCTTCGCTATCGAGCAATTTAGGACCAAAACTTGCTATCGACATTAACGAATCATAACGAGTTTCAGGACGACGTAATAATTCCTCCAGATTAG
This sequence comes from uncultured Thalassotalea sp., assembly GCA_938075435.1. Lineage (GTDB taxonomy): Bacteria > Pseudomonadota > Gammaproteobacteria > Enterobacterales > Alteromonadaceae > Thalassotalea_A. The sequence goes on from CALJHL010000269.1 coordinate 8,837, forward strand.
ACTCTTTGCTTAATGGGTTTTTCAATAGGGTGTTAAGTTCTGCAACTGCAGCATGATCTTTATGAACCCAGGTAGATCGTAGACGTTGACGTTCTAATTCAACATTTTCTAATTTTTCACAAAAACGCTGCCAACGCTCATCACCAACTAAACCTAATTCACGACCTTGCTCGGTTAAGCGAATATCGGCGTTATCTTCACGTAATAACAATCGGTATTCGGCGCGAGAAGTAAACATACGGTAAGGTTCTTTGGTACCTAAGGTAGAAAGATCGTCAATTAACACACCCATGTAGGCTTGTTCACGACCTGGTGTCCAGCCGTCTTTGTCTTGACTACGACAAGCAGCATTTAATCCAGCAATTAATCCTTGCGCACCAGCTTCTTCGTAACCGGTAGTACCGTTTATTTGGCCAGCAAAGAATAAATTTTCAATATGTTTGGTTTCTAAGGTTTGTTTTAAATCGCGAGGATCAAAATAATCATACTCAATGGCATAGCCAGGGCGGGTGATGTGGGCATTTTCAAAACCTTTAATTGAGCGCACTAACTCCATTTGTACATCAAATGGCAAACTAGTCGAAATACCATTTGGATAAATTTCATGAGTGGTTAAGCCTTCTGGCTCAACAAAAATTTGATGTGAATCTTTATCGCCAAAACGGTTTATTTTATCTTCAATTGACGGGCAATAACGTGGACCAACTCCTTCAATAACCCCAGTGTACATAGGTGAACGGTCTAAACCGCCACGAATAATGTCGTGAGTATTGGTGTTGGTATGGGTGATATAACACGAAATTTGTTGTGGATGATGCTCGGTTTTACCCATATACGAAAACGTTGGTAACGGGGTGTCGCCGGGTTGTTCTTGCATCACCGAAAAATCTAAACTGCGGGCATCTAAGCGTGGAGGTGTTCCGGTTTTTAAGCGTTCGGTGCGAAATGGCATATCACGCAAACGAGCAGCAAGACCTACCGAAGCAGGATCGCCAGCACGACCACCCTGATAATTATTCAAGCCGATGTGTATTTGCCCAGCTAAAAACGTTCCTACGGTAAGTACCACAGTTTTGCCTTTAAATTTAAGGCCCATTTGCGTACTAACCCCAACCACACGATCATTTTCAAGGATCAAGTCGTCACAAGGTTGTTGGAAAATAGTTAAGTTTTCTTGGTTTTCAAGGAAATTACGTACGTACGATTTATAAAGTAAACGATCCGCTTGCGCTCGAGTGGCTCGAACTGCAGGGCCCTTCGATGAGTTTAAGGTACGAAATTGGATCCCAGCATGATCGGTAGCTTCGGCCATTAGGCCACCAAGAGCATCGATTTCTTTAACCAGATGGCCTTTACCAATGCCACCAATTGCTGGATTACAAGACATGGCACCTAGGGTATCAATATTATGAGTAAGCAACAGAGTCTTACAGCCCATTCGAGCCGCAGCTAAAGATGCTTCTGTCCCTGCGTGTCCACCACCAACAATGATCACGTCAAAGGATTCTTGATACCACATGCTTACACACCTCTGTAAATTTATAAAACGAAAAAAACTTTAAGACCAGTATTCTACCGTTATTTTTCCCTAAGTGAAACGATCAAAATGTTAAAAAGATCTAAGGTCAAGATCGTTAATAATATATAAAGATCTATATATAGATCTTATTATTATTACTATTAAGGATCCGCTTTTCTGTGGGTAAGTGATTTTTTCTTATATATAACAATAGCTTTAGTTAGATCAGAAGCTGTGATCAAACATTGATCAAGCGCTGTGTAAGCTCTGTTTAAAAGGTCTTTTTATCCACAGGGCGATCGTCAATTTATTTTATACACTGAATAATAATAAGAAACTAATAGGTTTTACCCAGAGTTATGCACAGATACTAATAATTAGATCACTTTTTGTGTATAACTCTTTATAACTGATCTAAATTTTCTTGGATCCATTGCTGGGCACTAATTTCGGGATCATCTACGCTGCTCATATCAATACAGTGGATATTGACTAATTTAACTGCACCTTTTTCTAACATTATGTTTTCTAAGATTTTTCCGGCTAAGCAAAAGGTGTCATAGCTAATGTCACCAACCGCGATCACTAAAAACTTAAGATCACTTAAGTTGCGATCGTCAGTTTTTAGATCATGTATAAAATTTTCAAGGTTTTCAGGGAAATCACCGGCGCCATGGGTAGATGTACATAATAGCCAAGTTTGTTGATGTTGATTTATTTCTGAAAAATTTGGCTTAAAATGCATTTTGGTGGTGTGATTATTGGCAATTAATACTTCTTCGACAGCTTCTGCGACGTATTCTGTGCCACCTAACATGCTGCCAACGATGATTTGAAATGATGACATTTTGATCCTATGAGTAGTTTTGAATGTTTTTCATTAACTATAAAGCACACTGTTATGTAGATAAAGTATGCCGTTATATGGAAAAATAACTCCGCCATCCCGTTGCAAAACGGTACCTACTTGCTTCATTATGAGCTCTTTTTATAAGCACTTTAGGCGCCAATGAGGTCCCAGCCTTCGACGGGATGACGGTTAATATTTTTAAAAATTGTGTACTAATTTAAAGGTTACTTGCCGATACAAAATGACGAAAATATTTGTCCTAATAAATCGTCAGAGGTAAATTCACCGGTAATTTCATTTAAATGTTGCTGGCAAATACGCAGTTCTTCCGCCAATATTTCTCCGGCAACGTAACTTTCAAGCTGATCTAAGCCAGTAATTAAACTTTGATGTGCGGCTTGTAGGGCTACCAAATGTCGTCGTCGGGCCATAAAACCGCCTTCAATATTGCCTTCGTAACCCATACATTGTTTTAAGTGATCTTTTAAAGTATCGACCCCATCGGCTGTTTTTGCCGATAAGCTAATGGTCGGGGTGTCGTGTTCGATGCTTAAACCTGTGGCTATACCACTCACATCGGCTTTATTTTTTACAATAGTAACGCCGATATCTTTGGGAAGTTTTGCAAAAAATTCAGGCCAAAATTGTTGTGGGTTATGGTGCTCATCTTTGGCGGAATCGAGCATTAATAACACTCGGTCGGCTTGGCTTATTTCTTTCCAAGCCCTTTCAATACCTATTTGCTCAACCTTGTCAGGGCTTTCTCTAAGGCCTGCGGTATCAATAATGTGTAGTGGCATGCCATCTATGTGTATTTGCTCAGTCAATACGTCTCTAGTGGTGCCTTCTATATCGGTTACAATGGCTGAGTCTTTACCACTAAGGGCATTAAGTAGGCTAGATTTACCGGCATTCGGTCGACCAGCAATGACTACTCGCATACCTTCTCTTATAATGGCCCCTTGCTGGGCTTTTGCCATTACTTCATCAACCTGGTTAATCAGATCCTTTAAGTCGGTATTTATTTTAATATCGCCAAGAAAATCAATTTCTTCTTCGGGAAAGTCGATTGCTGCTTCTACATACATTCTTAAATGGATCACATCAGTTACTAACTGCTGTACCAATTTGGAAAAATCACCTTGTAAAGAGTGTAGGGCGCAACGAGCCGCTTGTTCTGAACTGGAATTGATTAAGTCGGCGATAGCTTCAGCTTGGGTTAAGTCCAGTTTATCATTTAAAAAGGCTTGTTCTGAGAACTCACCAGGACGGGCCATGCGTAAGGCTTTTAAACTTAAAATATGCTTTAACAACATATCTAAAATTACTGGTCCACCGTGGCCTTGTAATTCCAATACATCTTCACCAGTAAATGAATTTGGTGCTTTAAAAAACAAAGCAATACCTTGATCTATCACTTGTTTATCTTGATCTAGAAAGGGTAAGTATTCAGCTTTTCTTACTGCCGGTACTTTACCTAATAGCTGGGTTGCAACCATTGTTGCTAATGGGCCAGACACTCGAATAATTCCGACACCACCTCTACCAGGGGCGGTTGCCTGAGCTGCGATAGTTTCATTGTTGCTAATTGGTGATGCGGTATCTGTCATTATTGTTCCACTAACCTAAAAATAGATTGTTAAAAATGTGCTTTAGCTGCCAGCATACGTTTGTCGTTATGCTACTTGGTATTATTATAAACGTAAAATTAGTTACTATTATAGCAAGTTCATTAAAAAAAAAGGCAACCAAAAGGTCGCCTTATTTAATGCTTTTTAAACCGTGTTAACCGTTTAAGACTTGGCATTAGCCTTAAGTTTGGCTTTCTCTTCGGCTTTATCAATACCTTTAAATATTATTAGCATTTGGATGATGGTAATAATGTTTGATACACACCAGTAAAGTACTAAACCAGATGGGAACCATAAGAAGAAGAAGGTAAAGAATACCGGCATCCATTGCATCATTTTTTGTTGCATTGGATCTTGTGACATCGCTGGTTGCAGCTTTTGCATTGCCAACATTGATGCGCCCATTAGAATAGGCAAGATGAAATAGGGGTCTTTCGATGATAAATCGGTGATCCATAAACCAAACTCAGCATGACGAAGTTCAACACTTTCCATAAATACCCAATAAAGAGCTAGGAAAATAGGCATTTGTAGCAATAGCGGTAAACAACCACCGGCTGGGTTTACTTTCTCTTTCTTATACAGCTCCATCATACCTTGTGACATCTTTTGACGATCACTACCATAGCGCTCTTTTAGGGCAGCCATTTTAGGTTGGATTTTGCGCATTTTTGCCATCGAAGTGTATTGGGTTTTAGTTAATGGAAACAATAATGTTTTCACAACTAAGGTAATACAAATAATTGCCAGTCCCCAGTTAACTACTATGCCTTGAATAAATATTAATAAAGCAAATAATGGTTGGCTGATCATCCATAGGAAACCGTAATCAACGGTTAAGTCGAGGCCATCGGCAATTTGTTCTAATGAATCTTGATCTTTCGGACCAACATAAAAGGTTGCTGATGTAGTTTGCTCACTGCCAGCTGCAATGGTAATAACTGGCGCTTTAAAACCAATTACCGCTTGCTTATTATTGGCTAAATAACGGCTATATAATTGATTGGTATTTTCTTGATTTGGTACCCAAGCACTTACAAAGTAATGTTGTAACATACCAACCCAACCACCAAGAGTTGATTTGGTTAAGTTGCTGTCTTCAATATCACCAAAATCGTATTTTTCATA
>CALJHL010000270.1 GCA_938075435.1 uncultured Thalassotalea sp.
TTACGATAATTGGTTGGGTAGTTGCGCTTATTATGCATGGTAATAATCCAAGTAAATTATCGGCATTTCATTTAAGGCAAACCTTGGGCTTTATTTTAACTTGGGTGCTGTTAACGTTTATCCCGTTAATTGGTTGGATACTGGCGCTACCCGTTTTGGTTTTATGGGCAATTGGTTTATATCATGCCTTTGAAGGTGAGATGATCCCCGCACCTTACTTAGGGGAATTTTTTCAACGTAGCTTTAATACCTTAATTGAATGATATCAGCCGTTTTAGTCGGTATTGATATAAATTTAATATCCGCATAACTTTTCTAGTTTATCCGCGTACTTTATGATTAAATCAATGTATTCATCGTGATTTAATGTTGTACAGGACTCGCCTTGCTTTATATTTACCCGGCTAACCGCATGGAAGATTTACTGACTTTATTTGATAAAGTTCAGCAGGCCTCTGATCTCCCCGTTTTAGCAAAAGAAATTGTTTTAGTTCAAAACCCTGGAATGCAGCATTGGCTTAATATGCAACAAGCTGACATCGCTGGGATTAGTATGAACGCTGAATTTGTATTACCGGCGCAGTTTCTTTGGCAGCAATTACGCTTATTGTCTGGTGATGAAGTCCCTGACCAATCTCCCTATTCACGAGAGGTTTTAGCGTGGCGAATTGATAAGTTATTGCGAAGTGACGAGGTAATATCGAATGAAAAATGCCAACAAGCAACCCGTTATTGGTTAAACAATTCGCAAGCTGACTTGTTAAAACGCTTTCAACTTGCCGTACAACTGGCCGATTTATTTGAGCAATATTTGATATATCGCCCTAATTGGATCAACACTTGGGCGCAAGGGCGCCTTGTGAGTAATTTGCCTGAAAATGCTCACCAGCAGCAACAGTGGCAAGGGCATATTTGGTATTTATTAAATCAACAAATCGCTTATGATCCATTGTCTTTAATAACCAGTGCCAAACAGAATGTCGATAATCTGGTGCATTTATTGCCACAACGAATTTCAATTTTTGGCATTAATGCGTTAGCGCCAATGTGGTTAGATTTTTTAACTATTTTGGCTGAGGTGATCGATGTTCATTTTTACCACCTTAATCCCTGCTACGAGTATTGGGGCGAGATTAAAACCGATAAAGCCAAAGCCAAGCAAGCTTATTTAACTCAAATTGATAAATGGCCAGAAGACGCGTTGGTAGATGACTCAGTAAACCCCTTGCTCGCCAACTTAGGCCAACAAGGTCGTGAGTTTTTGTCATTACTGCACCAAGTCCCAACCATTGAGATCCCCTTGTTTGATGAGCTGTTTGCTGAGCAACAACGCTCAATATGCTCCGCCGATAAACCATCGGTGTTGTTACAGATCCAAAAAGACATTCTAACGTTAACAGATAAACGGCAATCGCCTATTGAAGAGGTTGACCAGAGTATTACCATTACCTCGGCTCATAGTGCATTGCGCGAGGTCCAAGGCTTACACGACTATTTATTACATTTATTTAATAATGACCCAAGCTTAACCCCAAAAGACGTGCTGGTTATGTGCCCTCAAATTGAACATTATGCCCCTTATATTGATTCAGTTTTTGTTCGTGGTTGGGAGGATCTCGGCGAGTCCATACCACCATTGCCTTGCTCGATAGCCGATAGAATATCTAAAGATTCAGAGCCGCTTGTTGCGGCTTTTAGTGAATTATTATTGATGCCTGACAGTCGGTTTGGGGTAAACCAAATTCTTGCCTATTTACGGTTATTGCCACTGCAGATGCGTTTTGGCTTAACAGAGCATGATATTGAATTGATTAGTGATTGGTTACTTAAAGCCAACGTTCATTGGGGATTAAATGCCCAGCATAAAGATCAACAATTAAACACTTCAGGTTCATCACCGCAGTACACCTGGCAGCAAGGCTTAGATAGATTAATAAAAGGATTTGCTTATGGTGATAGTACCAGTATTTATGGCGACGATTTAGTGTTGCCTTGGGTTGAAGGCAATAATGCTGTGGTTTTAGGAAAGTTAATGCTGCTTTGTGAACAACTATCGGTAATGACTATTAGTCTTAACAGGGCGAAAACGTATGAGCAATGGCAACAAAGTTTACAATCTTTTATAGAACAGTTGTTTATTGATGATAATAACGATACTGGCCTGGCTATTATTAATCAGGCGATTGATTCTCTAGCATTGTACTGTAAAGAAGCAAATTATGATCAACCCATAGAGCTTAGCGTCATCCGCGAATATTTAAATCACCACTTTAGCCAGCCAGATCCTGGTCGCCAGTTTATGATTGGCCAAATAACCTTTTGTTCAATGCTACCTATGCGTTCAATACCATTTAAAGTATTAGCCGTACTTGGTTTAAACGATGGCGACTTCCCAAGGCAAAGACAACCGTTAGGTTTTGACTTAATGGCGATGACTAACGCTTGCGCTGGCGATCGATCACGTCGAGGCGATGACCGTTATTTATTTTTAGAAGCTATTATCTCGGCTCGTGACAAACTGTATTTAAGTTTTCAGGGCCATGACATTAAAAATAATAATCAACGCCAACCATCCATTGTCTTACGTGAATTTATGGATTATTTAAGCCATGGTTATGGCTGGCAGTTTAAAACCGCCGATAAGACCCATGAAAATCAACTGCGACAACTGCCTTTGCAAGTTTTTAGTGTAGACAATTATAGTGGCAGTAATGATTTTAAAAGTTTTGATAAAAAGTGGTTAGAATTAGCTCGCATAACGGCGCACTCGAAAGAATTAGCGGTTACTGATCAGCAGCTACCAAGTGCAGAAGAGCCTTTGCTTGAATTAAGCTTAGAGCAACTTAATCGTTTTCTTGCCCATCCGTCACAAGTTTTTGCCCAGCAACGCTTAAAACTGTTTTTTAGTAACAACGATGTGATACTAGACGATGCGGAGCCTTTTGCTTTTAATCATTTAGACAAATATTTATTTCAACAACAAGTGCTGAACGAATCTTTACAACCCGCAAAAGAGCAAACGTCAACGAGTGTAAATGCAGTCGCTTTACTGTCTGGGGATTTCCCTGACAACCCTTTATTTGCTGAGCAATTGGATACTTGGCAAGCCAATATTGAGAATTTCAGTCAGGCTGTTCGCAGTCAAATACAACAGCGTACTGGTTTAATCGCTAGTTCGGCAGAGCTGCAATGCTATCAAATTAAATTGCGGCAAAGCGATGAACAGATCTTAGTTTCAGCGGATTTAAATATTTACCGCAACGACCAACAGGTTTGGCAATTTAATTATCGGCCCGCCAGTGTTAAAGGCAAAGATCTCAGCTTGCTTTATTTACAGCATTTACTGTTATGTGCGGCGCATAATGATACTAAGCAAGTATCGAGTATTGGTTTTTTTATTAATGAAAAAAATAACAGCTTACAAATTGCCAGTTTTGACTTTATTCATGATGCAAAACAGCAGCTTGAAAAATTATTCAGCTATTATAAATTAGGTTTGAGTAAACCATTGTTATTAAATTGTGCGATCGCAAAAAATATTTTTTGGCAAACAGGTAAAACCAATGGCAAGTATATTGATAGCGACTTCAGCCAAGCCAAGTTTGCCAAGCTCTGGTTTGGTGATTTTAACCAGCCGGGCTTAGAAAATGATCCTTATATCAGCTACTTTTGGCCAGATTGCCCGGAATTTAACGACATTAGTGCTAACTTCGCTGACGTTTATCGTAATTTATATCAACGCTTAACTATTACCGAGCAGGACCTGATGGCAAGTACGGTTAGTGCTGTGGATAGTTCGATGAGGACTGAATAAAATGGATCAAGATCAGTTGCTTAAGCAAACCGCAACCCCGTTAATTGCCGAAACATTACCGTTGCAAGGCCGCCATTTAATTGAAGCCAGTGCCGGTACGGGTAAAACATTCAATATTACTCGCATTTATTTACGCATGCTGCTGGAACGAAAAATAAGCGTTGAAAATATCTTAGTGATGACATTTACCAAAGCTGCTACCGAAGAGATCCGTGGCAGAATTGATGAATTTTTACGAGACGCATTAGCAAATTGGCAAGCCTATACTGCCGACTCAGACAATAGCTTCTTTTATCAACTGCGTCGCAATTTACAGGTCCAGCAGGTAAGTGACGAGCAAGTAAGGGTTTTAATTAAAAGTGCCTTAATAAATCTTGATGAAGCGGCGATTTATACCATTCATGGTTTTTGTAAGAGGGTGCTTTCGCAACAAGCATTTGCTTCAGGCTTAAGCTTTAATGCGCAAATGGAAGCAGATGACAATGAATTAGTTTTACAAGCATGCCAAGATTATTATCGAATTTTAGCTAAATCTGCAACGATTTCCGACTACTCACTTTTTGTTGAGCATTGGCCAAGCCCGCAACATTTTTTATCAAATTTTAAAAGCCTGTTATATGACCCGCAATTACCAACAACAAATGACAAGCAAAGCTTACAACAATCAATCGTATTTTTAGCTAAGCAAAGTGAACAACATTTATTGGCAAACGAAAGCACTATTTATGAAGTGTTAATTGATAGTAAAAAGGGCAAATCACGAGAACAGCGGATCACCGAGTTTGAGCAACTATTGCAGTTTACCAAATTACTGCAACTTGCGACTACGGATGTCGAATTGTGCATCCAAGCACTGCCTGATTTTAAATTTATTGGCGCAAATCGTTTTGCCAAATCACCACTAAAAGCGCAATTGAAAGTTGCTTTTAAACCAATGGCTGATTTAAAGAAAATAGTCGAAGGTTTTGGTAACGCGTTACTAAGTGCCAGGGCCTATAATCTTGTTCTAAATGCAGTTAAATCCATTAAGCAAAGGGTTGCAGAGAAAAAACAGCAGCAAAACCTATTAAACTTCGATGACCTGATTTCAGTTCTGGCCCAAGCTCTAAATGATCAACAAAAAGGCCAAAACCAGCCGTTAACCGCAGCTCTATTGGACCAATATCCAGTAGCTCTAGTGGATGAGTTTCAAGATACTGATCCCAAGCAATTCAATATTCTTGAGCTACTTTATTTTAATAATGATCAGGGTTTAGCTCAACAAATAAATACTGCCTTGTACCTGATAGGAGATCCCAAGCAAGCGATTTATGGCTTTCGTGGTGGCGATATTTTTACCTATTTAGCGGCCGGTAAACGGGTCGACTATAGATGGCTTATGGACACCAATTGGCGTTCTTCAAAGCAAATGATCAGCGGTTATAATCACTTGTTTTTCGGTAATGACTTAGGGGCTGAAAGTAAAAATATCTTTGGCTTCGGTATCGACTATCAACCGGTACATGCCTCAATTAATGCTGATAAGCAAGTTTTACAAGACAATACCGCCAACAAAGCTCTGCAGTTTGTTAACTTTCAAGCCAGTGATGAGTTTATCTACAGGGATTACGTTAAGAGTGAATTTCGACCAAATATTGGCGCTTGGGTGGCAGCAGAAGTTAGTCGTTTGTTAACCGACGTTAATCTTAGTGAATGCCACGCAACCGAACCGGTTCGAGCAGCTGATATAGCAATTTTGGTACGAGATGGTAGTGAAGCCGAAATTATCAAGCAGGCTTTAATTCAGTTAAATATTGCCTGTGTGTATAAATCGCAACGTTCAAATTTATTTGTCAGTGCTGTTGCTGAACAATTTATTGCGGTATTACACGCGATTATAAATATTGATGATGAACGCTCTTTTATAGTGGCTTTATCCGGACCTTATTTTGGCTTTAATAGCGATATGCTGTTTAACCTTCAAAATGATGAACTTGAATGGGAAAGGGTACGTGGCCAGTTTAATCAATTAAAGTCTATTTGGTTTAAACGCGGGTTTATGGCAATGGCTTTAAAGCTACTGCACGATTATTACCCCGGCACTAAAGATAATAAAGAACGGCAATTAACCAATATTATTCATTTGTTTGAGTTATTACAATCAAGCAGTCAACGCTTAAAACAACCGCAAGAGCTATTAGCGTATTTAAAAGAGCAGTGTCAAAACCCGACTCATAATGAAGCGGAGTTACGTTTAGAAAGTGATGCCGATTTGGTGCAAATTGTTACCCAACATGGCTCGAAAGGTCTTGAATACCCGATTGTTTTTGTGCCTTTTGGTTGTCGTCATAAAAATCCGGTTAAATTTGGAAATACCGATAAACAAGTTTTAAAGTGTCACCAAGATAACGGTGAATTGCAGCTACATTTAGGTGCAAACGAAGCAATGAAGCAAAATATGGCAGCAGAAGGCTATGCGGAAGATATCCGTTTGCTTTATGTTGCAGTTACTCGGGCCAAACATCGTTGTTATTTAGCTTGCTGTGCCTTACAAGACCATCATTTATCACCATTAGGACAAACCTTACAATTAGCCTCAGGGCAAAGCATAACTGCAGCGATAAATAATCTAATAACATACGCTAGTGCTGATATTGGTTTAACAGAAATTCAAGGTGGTGAATTTTCTGGAAATTGCCTGCCATTAGCGACTAATGATAGTGACTATAACCCCGCCCAATTTAGCGGCAATATAGAACGAGATTGGTGGCTCAGTTCTTTTTCGGCATTAACTCGTAATATAAGACACGCCGGTAGAGCTCAACCTGATCGTGACGTGGAAACCGAATCTGCTGTAAAACTGGCACCAGTAATGACTCAGCAACTCATTCGTTTTGCATTTCAAAAAGGTGCTAAAACAGGAAATCTACTGCATGATATTTTTGAAAAAGCAGATTTTCAGGATCCAAATTGGTCTTTTGTCGCTTATAAAAGCCTAAGTAAATTTGGTGACTTACCCTCTGGATTTGAATATCCTGATGTCTATTGCTGGCTGAGCGAATGCTTAGCGGCACCATTAGATATTGATGGTTTGTCTTTAAGTAAATTAGCTCGCAAGCAGACATTACGGGAAGCAGAGTTTTATTTTCCAATGGAAAATGTCAATCTCAAGCAATTAAAAGCACTGTTAACTAACTTTCGCCAGTCCTTAGGGGTAAATCCCGATAAACTAAGTGAAGTAAGTAGTGAACTTCCCGCATTTGGCCATTTAAAAGGTATGATGCACGGCTATATTGATTTGATTTTTTGCGATGATAACCAATATTATTTGGCAGATTATAAATCTAGCCATTTGGGTAATAGCTTTGCCGATTATCTGCCAGAAAACTTGACTGAACATGTTATTAAGAACTTTTATGATCTGCAATTTCTTATTTACTCATTGGCTTTGCACCGTTATTTAAAACGACGAATAGCCCATTACCAAGTCAAACAACATTTTGGCGGCGTTTATTATTTGTATCTTCGCGGTATGCACCCCGAACAACAACACTTTCAGGGGGTTTTTCATAACAGCTTGTCACCACAACTATTAGAGCAGCTCGACGCGGTGTTTTTGGGAAAAAGCTCAGCGACAAGCTCTGCGCAAACGACTGAGGTAAGCAATAATGAATAACCTACCTTATGACAACTTCTTTCAAGCAGAATTAGCACTCGATGGTATTGAAGCGATTGATTATTTTCTAGCAAAGAGTTTGCTAGCGGCACCTTCCGAAAAATTAGACAACAGTGGGGCAAGTGACTCTGCTTTAATAACTGCGCACAATGCGCCAGTAACGAGTTTACTGTTTCATTTGTTTTTAGCCTTGAGTTTAAGCCAACGTAATGGCCATAGCTGTTTAGAGCTTAATGAAATTGCCGAGCAAACCCTTTGGCAAGTTGCTGATGATGCTGAAAATCAGCAAGTTGTTCAGGCTAAAATAGGCTATACATTTCCGTCATTAGAAACGTTATTAAAAACGTTACAAGGGTATCAAGTAACTGGGCTCGATGGTGATAAGCAATTACTGGTTTTACAATATCAACTCCTTTATCTACGCCGCTATTGGCAATTTGAACAGCAATTGGCTGGTTTTATTGCCGATAAATTTAACGAATCGTCAACGGCGGATCATAATACAATTGAGCACATTTTAACGACATTATTCCCATCAAAAAACACCAATATTGATTGGCAACTAACCAGTGTTGCTAATGCCTTAAATAAAACGTTTAGTATCATCGCCGGTGGTCCAGGAACAGGAAAAACCTACACAGTAACTAAGCTATTAGCTGGTTTGTTGATGCAAAATCCCTCGCTAAATATTGCTATGGTGGCACCAACAGGCAAAGCCGCGCAACGATTGTCTGAGTCAATTATTAATACTATCAATTCGTTTAAGCAGCAAAATGTAGTCGATGAGCAGATTTTAGACAAGTTGCCTACTACAGCCTCAACCATACATAGATTATTAGGGGTTATTAAAAACAGCCCAAATTTTCGTCATGACCAACAACATCCTCTGGCAATTGACGTGTTATTAATTGATGAAGTTTCAATGGTTGATTTGGCAATGATGACCCGTATTTTTAGAGCGATCCCCAAAGGTTGTAAAGTTATTTTAATTGGTGACGCCGATCAATTGCCATCCGTTGCAACCGGCAGTGTTCTTGCTGATTTAGCTCCTTGGCCAGATAGCCAATACAGCGTAAGCAATAAATCGTATTTGGAGCAGGTTAGTCGGCAACAGTTACCATATTTTAATAAACAACCGAGTGTGGATTACCTTACTTACCTTACGTTAAGTCGGCGCTTTAAAAGTGACGGCGGAATTGGCCAATTAGCCAAATTAGTCATCGCTGGAGATGCCGAAAATTCATGGCAATTATTAACTCAAAAGCAAAATAATGAATTAGATTTTGTCGCCAATAAAACCTTACAACAATATGTTGGCCAGTTAACGGCTCAATACTATCAGCCTATTTTTAAAGCTCAAACGGTGAAGGATGCGTTTGCGGCTTTAGACAAGTTTAGAATTTTGGTACCAACTCGAGTTGGAGAGTATGGTTTAGAAAACTTGAATAAACTGGTGGAGCAACATTTAATTAAAGCCCATTGTATTAAGCCAAAACAAGAACTTTATCATGGCCGTCCTATTATGATCAGTCAGAATCATTACGGAGTTAATTTATTTAATGGTGACATAGGGTTGTTATTTAAAGATAATTCGGGCCGATTAGCTGCCTATTTTTCCGAACCCGGTGGTTTTAGAGCTGTGTCTATCGCCCGCTTGCCAAGTTTTGAAACCGTATATGCAATGACCATCCACAAAACTCAAGGATCTGAATTTGAAAATGTCGCATTAATCCTACCTGAACAAGCAACAAATCGGTTATTATCTCGGGAATTAATTTACACGGCTATCACTCGCGCTAAGCAACACCTGCAAATCTTTTGTAAACAGCCGATTTGGCAAAGTGGCGTTAATAAAAAAGTTTCTCGGGCATCGGGTTTAAGTCAACGTTTATTAACCATGCTTAGCTAACAGAGTTCAATATTAAGTTTTGAGAACAGACAGCATGTTTTGTTAATACACCAATCGTTCAAATAATTAGGTACATTATGCAGCTTATATCGATAGATAAATTACGTTATCGCCAACATTTAAATATTGTAATTGGTGTTTTTATTGGCAGTTTTCTCATTCTTGCTGTTGGCTTTGGTACTTTATTTATTACTCTATTTGGAGCCTCTGATGCCGATAATTTTTGGTTAAATGTTGCCGGTGTTGGGCTCGCTTTTGTATTGCTGTTAGCCACAATAAATGCGATTAAAAATAACCCCTTTATGGCTGAGGTTTATTATGTCTGGCAATTGAAGCATCAAATAAATTTGATTTATCGAAAATTAAAAAAGATAAAAAAATTAGCTTTTACGGATAAAAACATCAATGCCATCATAATTTTAAGTTTTTACTATCAAGCTTGTCAGCAATTATACAATCTTGATGATAATACCATTACCATGGCAACGTTAACTACAGAGCATAATCACCTACAAGATTTTATTAACAGCCATAATTTAACTATTGTGGTTGAAAACTATCATCAGCAACTGTTAAAAACTATTTAATTTAATTTAATTAGCGATACTAATTAATCACTTATAAAATTCTGAAATAATTGCTTGCAATTATTCTTCTGCAACCGCTACCAATAATACCGCCGCCAGTGGCGAATCGCCTAAAATTGACTAAACTTAAACATCTAAACATAGACGTTTTCCTTTTAATTTTCATGCATCCAATAAAAATCCGATCTCAATGTTAAATAAAGGGGGATGTTATTTATAACATCGGTATTACGGATACTAACTATGAATGAACCAGACGTTAAGTATTATCTTGATGGTTGGCATATATACCCTGAAAAGTTGGCGATAGAACGAGATAACCAACTAGTCCATTTAGAACCCAAAATAATGGAGGTGTTAGTATATATTCTTAAAAATGCTAACCGCGTAGTGAGCCGAGAGGAGCTTACCGAAGAAGTATGGCAAACTCGATTTGCCTCCGATGAAGTTATTACCCGAGCAATATCTGTTCTCAGGAAAAAACTGAACGATACCGGCAAGGTTCATAAACTTATCAAAACCATCCCAAAACATGGTTATGTGCTTGAGTGGTTAGAGCCTCTCACCGAAACTGCTGTCGACGCTAGTATTGAAGATCATCCTGCAGTTAATGGCATTGAACCGATGATTAATCGTTTGATAAGCCCTATGGTCGCGATAATCATTGCAGTGACTTCAATTGCTATCGTAATTTCGGTACTCGGCTTGCAATTTTTTTCCGAGAGAAAACATGCAAACCAGCAAATTAATATTCAAATTGACGACTTCGTTGCCTCAGATAATCTCACCACTAGCGCCATGGTTGCCAGAGTACTATCTGAACAACTGATCACGACGTTGAGTAATTCCGAATCTGTTAAAATCAGTATAAACCATGACATCAGTAGCAAAATTACCAATAATATCGCGGGTTATATTATTGGTGGTGGAGTAAAAGAGGTAAACTCTGAATACCATGTAAATTTACATTTTATTAATGCCAATAGTGGTGATGTGCTCTGGAGCCAATCGTTTGCTGGGGAAAAAGAAAATTGGCATCTATTAATAAATAATATCAGTAGCACAATTTTATATTTTATCGGGGTTGCTTATGAGGAGAAATTAGATTTAAGCCAACTGTCCTTAAAGAATTTACAAGCAGCAATTTTGATCCACCAAGCGCGGGAATTGCGCAATGATGGCAGCCCAGATAATTTTAAGATTGCCATCAACCTACTGCAAAATGCTTTATTAACCTACCCAGATGAAGAAAAAATCATCTATGAATTAGCACTTTCATACTTTAGATCTATGTCTTTATTTGGCTCCGAAAATACCTTTGCCCAAGTACAAGCCTTATTGAGACAAGCTGAACAGCAAAATAATCATCAGGGCCTTTATTGGTTAATTAAGGCGTTAGTCGAGCTGCAGGAAAATAACATAACGTTAGCGGAGGCCATTGCCTTGGCTGAAAAATCCGAAACCGAAAATAGCAATAATAGTGAGGTGATTGGCTTGTTAGGTCATTTGTATTTAAGAAATAATCAGTTAGTAAAGGCTGAACAACAATTTAATCGGGCATTTCAATTAAATTCTGATTTTTCCTATGCGGTTTATCAACTCGCCATTTTAAAAAGTCAACAGGGTAATAATCTGCAAGCAATCTCACTGGTACAGAGTCAATTAACCAAACAACCCGAAAACTTAAACCTAAGTTTATTACTTGCGCAATTATACCTCAGCAATGGCCGATTTAGTGACGCGATCAGTTTTTTTAAACAAATGGATTTGCAACAACAGCGTGGCCGCTTAAAGCAATGGTTGGTTATCAGTTATTTTTATTTGCACTCAACTGAGCAAGCGATTAACTATCTACAGCAACTTGATGTGAGTGGCGCGACTAATTTGCAATATAAACGCCAATGCCAACTGTTAACGTTACAGGGCTCTTTTGAGCAAGCAACTGAAAGTTGTCGGCTTGCTGATAAGGCAAATAATTTTAGGGATCGATTTAGTTTTGCCCGAAACTTAATGCTTAATAAAAATTATGAACAAGCTAAAATTGAATATAGCGAGCTGTTTAAACAAATAAATCGAGCGACCCAAGATACTGACCCGAGTAAACTGCTGGTTGAAAAAGCCGAGTTTATTTGGCTGTTGGCAAAAACTGGCGAACAAGCCCAGGCAAAAATTTTATCCACGGCTTTGTTCAATTATTTTAAAGATAATCAGCGCAATGGTTACAAGGGCTATGGGGTGACAGATGTGATCATATTATTAGCACTTGAGGAACATGAATTAGCATTCGATGCTTTTGACGAAGCGTTAAATCAAGGTTGGTTACACTGGTATGATTGGCGTTATGGCGGTCCTCATCCGGCACTTGAACAATTACAAGATGATCCTAGATACCCACAATGGATGAGTTATATTGAACAATCTTTGAACTTACAAAGACAAAAAATAGATTATTAACGCAAAAGCTAATAATCTATTTGGTTTATTTAATTTTATGTTTTTTAGTTTACTATTAATAAAGACTAAAAGTTTACATAAATTTTGTCACTATTATTTAAGGCAACGTCTTCAATACTTACATCACCAATACTTTTATTTAAACGATCTGCTGTTTTCAATGCGCCTGAATTAGCAGCAAAATCAGCGATATTTTCACCATTACAAACCACTTTTAACGCGACTGTTTTAGTTTTTAAACGGTAGCTATCAACTGCTTTACTAAAGCGAATGGTATTATTAGATTGCGCTGATTTACATACATCCACTAAGGCATTTTCCATATAGCTAGACATTGGCGAGCCGGCATTTACGTTAGCAATAGAACCTAAAAGAAGAGCGGCTGCTACTGACGTTACTAATGTTTTATAAGTATTCATAATTTGTTTTCCTTTTATATCTGTTGTCTGTAGTTCATTGTTATTTGTTACTGGGTTCGTTGTTCGTTGTCGTGGTTGTTATTGTTTGGAACCCTTTAATTAAAGGACTTTTTGACATAAAAAACCTGATGAAAAACTGATGAATATCAATTTAATATCTATATGAAAGCTTAATAAACAATGAGTTAGGGTGTAATTTGTGTGGGAAGTGTGCAAAAAGACAACGTTTTATTGTGAATTGCTATATAAAAAGTCTGTAGAGGTGAAAATTGAGTTTTTATTTAATTTATTGGTAAGAATAACTTGAATAAATATATTTAATGATTACATAAAAATTAATATTGGATTTTATATTTTTTAGCCTGTTTTGAAAATGACTATTATTTACCAGCTATTCAAGCTAAATTAAATTAACCTCTATAACTTTTCGAGAGACAAAATGAATTACTGTAAATTAATTTCGACATTAACTTGTTCAGTATTACTTTTACAAAGTGAGTTGGTGTTCGCTAATCAACCTTTTAGTATAGCCATTCATGGTGGTGCCGGCACCATTGAAAAAAGTAATTTTACCGAGCAGCAAGAACGTCTATATCGAGCCAAATTAAAAGAAGCCGTAGACGCAGGTTATCAAGTGTTGGCTGAAAAGGGCAGCAGTACCAAAGCGGTTATCCGGGCAATTCAAATATTAGAAGCTTCGCCATTTTTTAACGCTGGAGTAGGGGCTGTTTATACGTATGAAGGCAGCCATGAACTCGATGCCTCG
>CALJHL010000271.1 GCA_938075435.1 uncultured Thalassotalea sp.
TTACCGAATAAGATACGGGCCAAAATAAGCGCAGCGATAAGACCACCCGCCGCCGCTGCATTTGTGTTTAAGAATACATTGGCGACTTCATTCGCAACGCCTACTCCACCCAACTTCAGCGTTGACCCACCATTAAAACCAAACCACCCCATCCATAAAATGAATGTACCTAAAGTAGCAAGCGGCATATTTGACCCTGGGATTGGGAATATTTCGCCGTTTTTACCGTATTTACCTTTACGAGAACCCAGTAATAATACCCCGGCTAACGCCGCAGCTGCACCAGCCATATGGACAATACCAGAACCGGCAAAATCAGAGAAACCAGCTTCAGATAAGAAACCACCACCCCATGTCCAGTAACCTTCAACTGGGTAGATAAATGCCGTTAATACACAAGTAAATATTAAAAACGACCAAAGCTTCATACGTTCAGCAACTGCACCCGAAACAATTGACATAGCCGTGGCTACGAAAACGACTTGGAAGAAGAAATCTGACTCTAATGAATGATCAGCACCTTCTGCTTGGCTGCCAATTAATGCGCCAAAGTTAGGTAAAATACCACCTTCAATATTATCAACATACATGATGTTATAACCGACCAGTAAAAACATTACACAGGCGATTGAATATAAACAGATATTCTTAGTAAGAATTTCAGTGGTGTTTTTTGAGCGTACTAGACCCGCTTCCAGCATGGCAAAACCTGCCGCCATCCACATCACTAATGCACCTGAAATTAAAAAGTAAAATGTATCTAAGGCAAATCTTAACTCAGAGACTGTGGTTGTTAATGTTGCTAATTCTTCCATTTTTATGTCCCCTATTAAAGTGCTGCTGCATCGATTTCACCAGTACGAATACGCACTGCTGA
The DNA here is from genome assembly GCA_938075435.1 of uncultured Thalassotalea sp. GTDB lineage: Bacteria > Pseudomonadota > Gammaproteobacteria > Enterobacterales > Alteromonadaceae > Thalassotalea_A. Next base: position 878 of record CALJHL010000271.1, read on the forward strand.
TTCAAGATCGTATACAAAGATTTTTCCATCACCTATTTTGCCGGTGTGGGCCGATTTAGTAATCGCTTCAACTACACGTTCAGCATGTTCTGCTTTCACGGCAATTTCTAATTTAACTTTCGGTAAAAAGTCTACTTGGTATTCAGCACCACGGTATAATTCGGTGTGACCTTTCTGACGACCAAAGCCGCGAACTTCACTTACGGTTAAGCCTTCAATACCTACTTCAGATATTGCTTCTCTAACATCATCCAATTTGAATGGTTTTATTATTGCGTTAATTAATTTCATTTCGCCCCCTATTTATAAGCTGACTAAAGACTTACAAGTTGCGTACCAACTTTACAAAACCAATAAATACAAGGGGTTATATATATTTTTAATTGCCGCACTATAATGACGCACCAATTAAGTGCTGATAAATCACGATATAGGTGCGTTTATTATTTAAGTCTGCTGGCATTAAGCGCAATAATTGTAAACCGACAAGACATGGTGTTATTGTTTATCCTCAATTTATTAGTAGCCGTCACCAGCGTCAGCGAGTTTAGCGGATATTCTTACCATGTATAAATCACTAAAAATCCTATGAAAATACTTATCCTTGCCAATAAAGATATTGCCAGTAACTTTGCTTTAAACTTATTAATGCCAAAGCTAACAAGCGACCACCAGCTCCATTTGTGGTTATCAGCAAAAGTGGGTAAAAATACCAATCAACCAGAGCAATTATCTAGACTTAAGTTTTTTGAGCAAGATTTACTTAACCAATTGTTAAGCCGCTTATTTATAAGCAGTAAAACTACTACGTTTACAGGATTTGCGGGATTTAACGCTTACCTGGGTTCAGAAATGAGAGAAGAAAATAAAATTAATTCTTCTGAAAGTATTGAGCAGATACAACAAATGTCTCCCGATCTGATCATTTCAATTCGTTATGGAGGCATCTTAAAAGAGCAATGTATAAAAATCCCTAAACATGGTGTTATTAATCTTCATTCTGGAATACTGCCAAAATATCGTGGGGTGATGGCAAGCTTTTGGGCGATGTTAAATGGTGATGAAACAATAGGAACAACACTTCATACGATTGATGATGGCAATATTGATACCGGTGAAATTATTAAAATATCCACTATTGCCGTTCAAAATGAAAAGTCATACCTGTTGCATACTCTAGAGCTCTACCGTCAAGGTATTTTGGATATTATCAATACCACTAAAAGTTACTCTAGAAACGAAAAAGTATTAACCTATCCACAAGCTAAAAGTCAGTCGTATTTTACATTTCCTAAGGAAGAAGATTTAGTCAGATTTGAACAAAAGGGTTTGAAATTGATAAATGAGCAGGAATATATCGATTTTCTTTGTGAGTATTATTTACCAGATCAAGATACTTAGGTCTAAAAAAAATAATGCAATAGCCATAATTTTATATGGCAAAACCAAGCGTTCGGAAAGTTCAGCGAAGCGCATTTGACCGGGTTGTTCGTCTAATTCAGCTCAAACCTCTTTATTTTAGTTATTATTTTTTGCTAATTTGTTACCCGATAACCATGTCTGAGTGACATTGTATTTATCGTCGAATACCACAAAATTTGCTTGATAACCTAAGCCTATCATACCGATTGTTTTATCTAGCCCTAAAAATTGGGCGGGATATAACGACGCCATACGAATAGCTTCCTCGGGGCTAACCCCTAAGCGATTAATGGTATTTTTAACAGCCCCAGCCATATCAAGTACCGACCCGGCTAACTCACCAGTTAAGGCATTAAGTCTGTCGCCAGAGCGGATAACATCGTCGCCATATAATTTAAAACTATGCTCGGTACTACCTACCGGCGGCATGGCATCAGTCACTAATATAACTTTGCCTGCGGGTTTTGCTTTAATCGCTAACTGTAACGTTGCGTTATGTACGTGATGACCGTCAACGATAATGCCGCACCAAGACGATTCATCTAATAATGCCGCCCCCACCATGCCAGGCTCTCTTGATTGCATTGGCGACATTGCATTAAATAAATGAGTAAAGCCTGAAGCACCTGCATCTATTGCCGCTATAACGGTGGCAAAATCGGCGTCAGAGTGACCTAAGCAGACTATCACCCCTGAATTTTTTAGCTTGCTAATATCGCTTGGTGATACATTTTCAGGTGCTAAAGTGACAATAACTTGCCCTAAATCTTGACGAGTAAATAGTGCCATTTCAGCGTCACTAATTGGCCGAATATGTTCAGGTGCATGCACGCCTTTACGAGCCTTTGCTAAATGAGGCCCTTCAAAATGGACACCATATACGCCAGCCATTTGCGCTTTAATCGCAGCACTTATTGCCTCGGCTGCCGCTTGCATTTTTTCAACATCGTCGGTTATTAAAGTTGGGAAAAAACTGGTGGTACCGAATTCACCATGAGCACGGCCAATACAAGTAATCGCATCTACGCAAGGATCATCATTAAACAATACACCACCGCCACCATTAACTTGCACGTCGATAAAGCCAGGGGCGACAAGAGCAGAAATTAATTCGTCACATTGTTGCGCATCACGTTGTGGACACTGACTATCCATCTCTGTAATTCGGCCATTGACTATGCTGAGCTTGACGTTGTTCAGCATCTGGGCACCATCAAATAATTGATTTACAAATACTGTTTTAATGGCTTCAGGGCTATTTAGATTAATATTGGTCATTACAAGATCCGAGTAAATTATTTTAAGACTTTAGGTTCACCAACCACAAAGCAATCAATAATAGTATTAAGCTGGCGAGTAATACTATCCCAAACAGTCTAACTCGCTAACAAAAAAATGAAGTTATCAGCAGAATTTTTATTCTTAACTATACTTGCTGCACTGTTTGCTTGTAGTAAATAACAGCAAGGCGGCAGGTGAGGTCAGATCGGTAGACAACTTCCGGCTAAAATCACCATGTCCTGATCATCTATAAATAAGGAATTTTTATGAAAGGTTTAAAACTATTAATAACAATTACAATGCTGATGTTTTCAAGTTTGGCTTTAGCCGATTATGAGGTATATAAAGATTATGACCTCAGCGAGAGCGTGTCTTCGGTTACTACCGTAAAAGTCGATGCCAATATGATGGACGTTTACCTTGAAGGCTTAGGTGAAACCTGGGTTAAGAGTAATAAAATAGCCATGGAGTTAGGGCAAATTAAAGACTTCCATATTTATGCCAGTGAGTTACCGCAAAGCGGCGAATTTAATTTGGTACTTGTGGTTAATTTCGACAAAGGTGCCGATTTAGAGCCTTCTAAAGAAAAGTATCAAGCGTTTATGAAAAAATGGAGCGAAAAGCAAGAAAAGAAAACCCGCAAAATTGTTAAAACCTATCCGGACATAAGACAATTAACCGGTGAATATCGTTTACGTGAAATTCTAATGAAATAGACTAATCGCCAACAATTTAACTATTAGAAAACAATGGAGTTTTGTTGTCATTGTTTTCTGCTTTCTACCACATACCTTTTATAAATACCTAAAACTAACTGATCCGATTAAGAACAATATCGAATTGACCTTTGCCATTGTGAAAATCAACTACGATATTGGATCTTTCATTTTCAGGCGTTTGTAAAAATAATTTGTCAATGTCATTGAGTGGCTCTTGGGCAAAATACATTTGCGTTGTTAACTCTTGTAATCCTCTTCGAGCTACTTTGAAATGTATATGCGGTGGGCGTACCCAACCTTTCACGGCGGGGTATGCCCCAGGTTTGATGGTTTTGACTTGATACTTGCCATCGGCATCGGTTTTTAATTGCGCCCAATACTGAAAGTTAGGGTCAAGGGGTGATGACTCAGGCGCATCATCGTGCAGGTATCGGCCATTTTTATCTGCTTGCCAGATGTCAATAATGGCCCCTTTTACTGGGTTACCTTGGGTATCAAGCACTCGACCATTAAGATGCAAGACTTCGCCCTCCGCTTGGCCGCTTTGTTTATCAATGGTAGTCATATCGGCATTTTTATCCGCCTGTTTATGACGAGGAAAAAAAGGCCCTTCTTGTTGCTTGGTCGTTGCGGTTAATTCCTTGGCAACAGTAGGAAAGGAGATCAAGGTAGTAGCAACAGTTGCTGCAGTTGCTGCACCAATATTTAGAAATTTACGACGAGAATCATCTTTTACGCTCATAATACAAAATCCATATCTATTTATATGAATTGAAAGTATAGCAGTAATTGTTGATTTTTTAGTCGTAAAAAGGCTCTACCGGCGCTGACTAGTTAGCTGGTTTGCGCTTGAATTTTTAAGGCGAATTGGTTGATTAACTTCACCACATCACGTGAATACAACATTGAGGTATGGGTGTGTCTAACGATAATATGCTCACTCATGCCAGCAATTTTAGTTTCGGCAATACTTACCGTACCATCAGATTCTTCGACTTCTTCTCGCCAGACTCGATCTAATAATGGTCTGGCGCCAAGTTTAATATTGCCGGCAATTGAAATTAATTGCTGAGGTAAATGCCATGCCGATTCAAAGTCTTTTGGTAGCAAGCCAAACTGCAGAGATGAACCTAACATTTTTTGAATATTAAGTTTTTCCAAGTCTTTGGCAATTTTAGCGCCTTGGTGAGGGGTCCCTAAGGTAATGACCATCGGAACTTTACTAAGCGGCACCTGATGAGTTTTTAAGTAATCTTTAATAACCAAACCACCGAGGGAATGGCCAACCATTAACACCGGCCCGTCGCCAATAAGCTGGTCGAAAATTTTAAATAATCGCCGCCGATCGGTACGCGTGCTGGGGTAGGACAGGTTTTCTACCTGCCAACCCAATTTTTGCAAACGTTTAGCCATGGGGGTCATGATTAAACGATGCATAAACAAACCATGCAATAACATAATTTTCATTAAATTATCCCCGAGTTAGCCAGTTAAACCTCTTGAAAAGCATTGCCTTCATCCTTTGCCAGCGCTACCGGTTTAGTTTTACTAAAAAACTTGCCGATATCTTCTTTAATCAAATATAAAGCAGGTATTAAGAATAAGGTAATAACGGTCGCAAACATAATACCGAAACCTAATGATATCGCCATTGGTATAATAAACTGCGCCTGTAAGCTGCCTTCAAAGTAAATAGGCAATATGCCAAAGAATGTGGTTAATGAGGTTAACAGTATTGCCCTAAAACGATACTTACCGGCAGCCACTACAATGTCTTGCAAGCGCTCGCCACTGGCTTTAGCTTTATTTACATAGTCGACCAAAATCAAACTGTCATTTACCACAACCCCTGCCAGAGCGATAAAACCGTACATCGACATCATGTTGATGGTTTTTCCTAATAGCCAATGGCCAATAATGGCTCCTATGATACCAAAAGGGATCACTGACATAATGATTAATGGCTGCACATACGATTTGGTTGGAATTGCCAATAAACCATAAATTAGGAACAAGGCGCCTATCGCAGCAACGGCTAATTGACTTAAAAAGTCCATTTGATCTTTACTGGCACCTTCCAAGTTGTAATTTACCGATGGGTAATCATTTAAAATAGCCGGAATTATATCGCTATTCATTTCACCCGTTACTTGTCGAGATTCAACCTTGGCAGCATCAAACTCAGCAGAAATAGTAATGGTACGTTTTTGATTTACACGGGTGATGGTAGAGAATGCCTGTGATAATTCCACTTCGGCAACTTCAAAAAATGGCACTTGTTGGCCACTCGGCGTTCTGATCCACATGTTTTCAAGATCTGATACTGAACGTCGGTCTTCTTCAGGAAACCTAACCATAACTTTTAGTTCGTCACGACCACGTTGAATGCGTTGCGCTTCATCACCGTAAAACGCCTGACGCACTTGCCGAGCCAAATCTTTTAGGCTTAATCCTAACACTTCCGCTTCGGGTTTAATGCTTAATTTTATTTCTCTCATCCCACGACTAAATGAATTACGAATGTCATAAACACCATCGTACTCTGCAAGTTTTTCTTGTACCTGAAGAGCCGCTTGCTCGAGTTCAACTTCATTTGCACCGTTTAATTGAAACTCTATTGCGGCGCCACCGCCAGCGTTTGTGCCGGCAAATATTCTTAAGTCGCGAACCCCAGGAATTTCACCAATTTCATCACGCCATAATTTTTCAATATCAAAAGCCGTGACTTCTCGCTCATCGGCTTTTGATAGCTCCATCATAAAGCCACCACCGGTGTCACCTTGAGTAAATTGTATGCTGTGTTGAATAAACGTTTCACCATTAGGTTGACGATTTTCATCTGCCATTGCAAAGCCAGCTGCAGCGATTTCTGCCAGTACTTTATTACGAACCTGTGGTGCAGTGCCATCGACCATACTGACTTGGCCTTGAATGAAATCACTCGGCACATTTGGAAACACTTCGACTTTAACAAAACTACCGGAAACTAAACCGATAGAAATAAGTAACATCGCCAAGAAACAAGCCAAGGTGTTATATCGATAAGCTAACGCTTTTTTTAACATTCGCTGATAGCTATTATTAATAAAGTTGTCTAGCCATTTTTTAAAACTTAATTGAATACGGTGAATAAAGTGAGCGTTGTTTGGATCAATTTCTTTGTATTTCATGTGGGCTAAATGCGCCGGTAAAATCCATTTTGATTCAACAATTGAGAACAACAAACAAAGCATTACCACAATAGCAATAGAGCGAAAGAATGCCGCAAAACTGGCTTCAATCAACAGTAGTGGCGCAAAAGCCGCAATGGTTGTTAACACCCCGAAGGTGGCGGGAATGGCAACCTTTTGCGCGCCTATAATAACATTATCAACACTATGACCATGTTTACTGATTTGGCTATAAGCACTCTCGCCAATAACAATGGCATCATCGACGACAATACCTAACACCATGATAAAGGCAAATAGGCTTAATAAATTTACCGACACTGACCATTCACCAAGCATAGGCATTAACATAAATGCCCCTAAAAAGCTGATAGGAATACCCAGCATTACCCAAAAGGCCACTCGAATACGAAGGAACAAGGTTAGAATAATAAACACCAATAATGCCCCAAGCATTAAATTGGATATCATCATATCTAAGCGTTCAGATAGATAAAAAGATGAATCACCCCAAACCGATATTCGCGCACCGTCAGGTAAAGTTTGTTGTTTCTTTTCAACGTATTTTTTTACTTGTTCAGCAATAATTATATCGCTTTGATCGCCGGTTGATTTCACCCGTATCGAAGTAGCATTTTCGCCATCGAAACGAGAATAACCTTCACTTTCAACAAAGGCATCTTTAATGGTGGCAATGTCACCGAGGGTTAAACGAGTGCCATCGGCGTTGGTTCTTAACACTAATTTAGAATATTCAACCCCGGTATACGCTTGCCCTTCAGTTCTTAACTGAATATGGCCGCCTCGAGATTTAATAGTACCACCGGGTAAATCTACTGAGGAGTTACGAATTGCGGTAGATATTTCATCAAATGTTAAGTTGTACTTTTGCAACTGATTTTCAGAGACTTCGACGCTGATTTCATAGTCACGGATACCAACTAACGCCGCGATATTTACTTCTGGCAATGCCATAATATCATCACGAATTTGCTGCGCCATAACTTGTCTGCTGCGCCTATCCATTGTGCCATAGACAGATACCCAAAGAACATCGGCTTCAAATTGCATTTTAACGACTTGCGGGCGTTCAGCTTGCTCTGGAAACGTAGTGATTGAATCAACCTGCATTTGTATTTCATTTAACTTATCGTTTAATGAATACCCCGAGTTGAGTTCGATATTAATTCGCGCCATGCCCTCGCGAGCCGTAGACGTGAACCGTTTTATACCCTGAATGTTCTCGATGGCTTCTTCAACTTTGAGGACAACGGCTTCTTCAACTTCTACCGGCGATGCACCTAAATGCATTACCGTGACTTGGATCATGTTAGGACTAAATTCCGGAAACATTTTTTTATTGATGCTTTGGTAAGAAAACAAACCTCCGACCAAAATAAATACCATCAATAAATTTGCCGCAACACTGTTGCGAGCAAACCAAGCGATGATACCAGTTAACTGTTGTTTAGCTGCGTCCATGATTAACCTTCTACCGTTTTAGTTTCTGGCGTGTGCGCTTTAACCACTTGCGTTTCAGAGGTGCTAACTTCATCGTCTTTTTCAATTTCAGGGCTCTCTGCCGGGGCAACCTCAAACTCGCCTAACACCCTTAACAACATACCTTCTACTGGTGTTTCCAGCTTGGTGGATATCACTCGCATGCCAGCCGCCATTTCAGCATCAATAAACACAATATTTTTCTGAGTCCTAACAACGTCAACGGTGACAATATGAAGTTTATTGTCACTGTCTATCAAATGTAATTGGTTTGCGCCTCGCAGCGCGTATCTAGGCATAGATAATAAATTTTTAACCGACTTGCCTTGAATGTTAGCTTTTACAAAACTACCAACTCTTAACTCTGCATCATTAGAATTTTCTGCTTTTAAATTATACGGGTCGGTTATTTGCGCCACTACGTAATGCACTCGTGATTGTTGATCAACCACACCTTCGTAACGATGAATCGTTGATTGCCAAGTGAGCCTTTGCCCACCTTGCTTGTTATATATTTCGACTTGAGTATCTACTTTATTGGCTTTATTTATTTTTGGTAAATTTACAAATTCAATATCTCTTTGTTTGATAGGTAAGCGAATTTCGGCATAATCAATGGCAATAGTTTTTGCCAGTTTTGAGGCGACCGATACATATTGACCAATATCTACATGCTTCTCATTAACCAAAGCATCATAAGGAGCAACAATTGCCGTACGAGAAAGTTTTATTTTAGCTTCTAGCACATCGGCTTCGGCGGCTTTAACGTCGGCCAAGGCTTTTTGATATTGAGGGATCCTTAGCGCTAGTATAGGTGCTTGCTTTAATGTTTTACCGGTTAATAACCACTCTTGCTCGGCTTGGTTAGCTCGGGCTTTTTCTTGAATTAATTCCGCTTGCATGGCTTCTAATCGAGATTGTACTTGCAATAATGCTACGTCATAAGTAATAGGATCAATTTTAAGAATAACTTCACCTTTTTGAAAATAACCACCAACCAAAAACTTTTCTGAAACAAAGGTGATTTGCCCCGAAACTTCTGAGATTAACGTAGTTTCAGTTCGAGGCACGACAGTGCCTTGACTAGTGATATCAAAGGTTACATCTTGTTTGGTTACGTCAAGCACCTCAATAATTGGTGCTTTGTTAACAAATACTTTTTTCTCTGGCGGTTTTGCCATGCCACTTAATGAACTATTAATAATAAAACCAAACAGAGTAATTAAAATAGGACTGACAATTAAAATCCATTTTTTCTTTGGTTTATTGCTCGTAGCTGCCGGTGAAGAGTGTGTCATATGATTCCTTTACTATTTTTATTTGGTTATCACAAGGTAAAATAAAACGGGCAAGATATTTCTAACCCTTTAGCTTAATTCAATAATGAAAGATAATTTTCTAATTTAATACTACGTAACTTTAGACTAAATAGTTCAATGCTAAATAGTTTAAGACTATATTAACCCAGTTTATCCTTGTGGCTAATATAGTTACATGATTTTTCGCAATATTGTCTTCAACAGACTAAGCATTCGTTTAAGCAAGGCTTAAATAAATTCTTGCCAACTCACCAGCATTTCCAAAAAGTCTTCAACGCCACAAGTGGCTACAGAGCTTTGTTCAAAATCATCAACGTCATTTTCTAAATGCTCAGGCAAGATATCATCAATGTTATTCGCATTAGCGCTAACCTCAACTTCTCCAAAGGTTACCGTTAGGGTGTATTCTTTACCTGGTTTACAAATTTCATTACCAGGGGTAACTTCACGCATAAGATCGATAATCGATTTTAGTTTAAGATTATCTTTACCTACCTCTTGTTCAAGCCAAGGCCCGAATGCTTCATGGCCATAACTAAAATTGGCTATTGGTTGGCCAGTAATAAAATCAGTTTTAAATGTATATTCCATAACTTTTTATTGTTCCGCGTCTGCTAGCATTTAATGCAGCTTGATTTAATACAATGATATTTATGCCGAATTTTACTAAAATTAAAACTAAGCGTGAAACTTTTCTGTTTATTTTAACTCTTAATTTAACATATTTTTATTAAATCTATTACCTCTGGTGCAATAAAGCGTGAAAAACAATCAAAACAGCCTTGTTGCTATCTATTACTATTCATTTAGTAATTTTTGCGCTGCTATTTTTGAATCCAATAAGGCCATCTAAGCAAATAATGAAGGCGCAAACAACAGTCCAGAAAAAGCCGGTAAAAGTGATTAAAAGTTATGTTTACCAATTACCTATAAAATCAGAACAGCCTTTAACAACCGAAGCTAAAACAGCGAAAATAGAAGCGCCTGTCACTAAAGCACCAGAAATAAATGCATCTGAGGCTAAAGTAGTTAATGTAAAAGCGCCTGTGCCTAAGGTAACTGACACGTCCCCTGCCGTTAAAACGCCCCGCCAAGCAAGCGCTACATTCAATCCTTATAAAGGCATCAAAAGCATTAATAAGCAGCTGGATGAAAAAATGCTTAATGAGCATTTTCAACAGCGACAACAGAGTCAAGGCATATCACCTTTACAAGCACTATTACCGAGCGTTCCTGAAAGTGTATTGGTGAAATCGAAGCAGCAAATAAGAGTCGAAGCAACCACCCAAATAGGCAATGAAACGTTCGTAAAACTTGATGGTACCTGCATGCAAACCACAAATTGGAGCAATGTTGATGAAAATATTGGCAGTCACACGTCGTTTAGTGATTGCGGCGAAACCGATGATGAGAAATACTTTAGGGAGTTTATGGCCAATAAACTATCGACCAAAAACAAGAAATAACCATAAAATTTAGTGAGTATAACTTTTATAATTTAAGGTAAATAATATCTGCAAAAAAATAGCGACACTGCCATTAGCGCTCTTTTAATCGAGCCACAAAAGTAAAGTAAGCCTTACATAGTTAAAGCGACTTAAATAACATATTTTGCTTATCTACATCCCTCTACTTCTATAATTTTCTGAAATATAGTTAGGTATTTAGCTTTAAATTAGCTATTTTTAATATTATTTACTAAATAATAATTTACCTATGCAACCTATTAGTACACGTGACAACTTTGTTTACCTTACCTGCTCTCTTATTTTGCTATTGCTGGCCATTGCGTTAGCGCAACAATTTTTTGCAGCTTCCGCGCAACGTCTGGTGCAATCAACAACAGTGGTTACTTTGCTCGTCGCGGTTTGGGGAGTTAAGAATGAGCAACATATATTTAGAAGGGGCCTTATATTTCCCAGCGCAATTATTCTCACCTCATTATTTAGCTACTATCTAGATAATTTAGATTTAAATTTTGCGCACTTATTGTTGTTACTGATATTTTTTATAATCACCGCCTATAAAACCGCGATTCAAGTAATGTTTACTGGCGAAATAGACGGTAATAAAATATTAGGCGCGATTTGTCTTTATATTTTATTAGGGCTGATTTGGTCTTTACTTTATACCTTAATCCATCTTGCTTCATTCCAAGCATTTAATGGTATGTCCGACAGTAAACTTTGGTATCAAACCATGCCAGATTTTATTTACTTTTCTTTTGTGACATTAACTACTCTCGGTTTTGGTGACATATCTCCAGCAATGCCTATCACTAGATTCTTAGTTTACTTTGAGGCTATCGTTGGACAATTTTACTTAGCAATTTTAGTCGCCAGTTTAGTCGGTTCTAAAATGTCAACCGCGAGTCAAAAGCATATAAATTAAGCTCTGAATCTACAGGTCTAAAGCCGTCGTGGTGAATAATTACCACTAAAGTAGTATAACCATCTCTTCTACCTGCTATAAACAGCATGAATAATGTTTATTTAACTAAATGATTTAGTAGTCGGTGAAAAATCAGGTAAACTATGGGCAAAATTTTTCCATGCTAATGATGACAATATTATTAGCTACTAGAACTAGAGAGGGTTTTAAATGAGTCTATATTTAGAGTACATTAAAGAAATTGAAAGTCGTAAAAACGATCTAGGATTGGCTCCTCTGCCAATTGATACTGCCGATTTGTTATCTGAAATTATTACGCAAATTAAAGATCCAGGAAATCAGTACCGCGAAGACTCACTTAACTTCTTCATTTATAACACTTTGCCGGGTACTACCAGTGCTGCAGGTGTAAAAGCAGCCTTCCTAAAAGAAATCATTCTAGGTGAATCTGTAGTAGCAGAAATTTCTCCAACATTCGCTTTTGAATTGTTGTCTCACATGAAAGGCGGTCCTTCAATTGAAGTGCTTCTTGATTTAGCCCTTGTTGACCTTACTCAGTCTGATGATGCATCAGTAGCAAAACAAGCCGCTGAAGTTTTAAAAACTCAAGTATTTTTATACGACGCAGATACAAGCCGCCTTGAAGCAGCATTTAAAGCTGGCAACGCAATTGCCAAAGATATTTTAGAAAGCTACGCGCAAGCTGAGTTCTTCACAAAATTACCTGACATAGAAGAAAAAATTGAAGTGGTTACTTATATTGCCGGTGAAGGTGATATCTCAACTGACCTACTTTCTCCAGGTCACCAAGCGCATTCTCGTGCCGACCGTGAATTGCACGGCCAGTGTATGATCACGCCAGAGGCGCAAGAAGAAATACAAGCGTTACAAGCTAAGCACCCGCAAGCAAAAGTAATGCTTATTGCAGAAAAAGGCACTATGGGCGTTGGCTCTTCTCGTATGTCTGGTGTCAACAACGTTGCACTTTGGGCAGGTAAACAAGCCAGTCCATACGTACCATTTATTAACATTGCACCAGTAGTTGCTGGTACTAATGGTATTTCTCCAATTTTCTTAACGACTGTTGATGTAACTGGTGGTATTGGTCTTGACCTTAAAAACTGGGTTAAGAAAGTCGATGCAAACGGCAACGCAGTTGTTGACGAAAATGGTGATATGGTTTTAGAAGAAGTATATTCAGTAGCAACCGGTACTGTATTAACTATCGATACAAAAGCGAAGAAGTTATACAACGGCGACAAAGAGCTTGCTGACATATCATCAGCGTTTACACCGCAGAAAGTAGAATTTATGAAAGCTGGCGGCTCTTACGCCATTACATTTGGTAAAAAACTACAAACGTTTGCCGCTGAGACTTTAGGTGTTAAACCAGCACCAGTATTTGCATCTTCAAAAGAAATTTCACATGAAGGCCAAGGTTTAACTGCCGTTGAAAAAATCTTTAACAACAACGCTGTTGGTGTAGCATCGAACACACCATTGCATGCAGGCAGTGATGTTCGCGTTAAAGTGAACATTGTTGGCTCTCAAGACACCACAGGCCCGATGACATGCCAAGAGCTTGAAGCCATGGCAGCTTCAACTATTTCGCCACTAGTAGACGGTGCATACCAGTCTGGTTGTCACACGGCATCAGTTTGGGATAGCAAAGCTAAAGCGAACATTCCGAAACTAATGAAATTCATGAATAAATTTGGCCTTATCACTGCACGTGACCCTAAGGGTGAATACCATGCAATGACAGATGTTATTCATAAAGTATT
>CALJHL010000272.1 GCA_938075435.1 uncultured Thalassotalea sp.
ATTGCGGTAGTGAGTCAACATACTAACTCGGTTTTTGCGTTAACCATTATTGATATCGTTCGTATGGGGCTAATCCCGCATAAAGGCTATTTCGAATCAGACAACGACGCCGATCTTGATAAAGTCAATAACGCCCTTAGCAAGGTCGATTTACTCGATAAACGCCAGCAAATATTTAATACCTTATCCGGTGGTGAACAGCAACGAGTACTGATTGCCAGGGCCATAGTGCAAGCCGCAGACATTTTGATCATGGATGAACCCACCAATCATTTAGATATTTTTTATCAACACCAAATACTGTCATTAGCAAAAGCCTTAAATATTACCTTGTTAATTACCATCCACGATTTAAATTTAGCCGCTGAATATTGCGATCGCATTGTGTTAATGAAAGACGGCAAGATCATCGCCAATGATACCCCTCAACAGGTATTAACACCGGCAATTCTTAAGGCGGTGTTTAAGCTTGATTGCGCCATAGATAATAATCCGTTTACCAATAAGCCACGCATAACGTTTGCCGGCATAAATGGCCCAGCAACCGCAACAACTAAGGTAAGTCAATTAGCATGCCAGTAAAACACCATAAAATGAGCACTAAACTGGCCACTATTGTTTTACTTGGCCTAGTTTTTTCGACGTTCTTTATCGCCATTGGCTTTGGCGTCAACGAAGTTGATCATCAAGCCGTATGGCAATGTGTCATTGCCCATTGTGACAAACCTATTTATCAAACCATCGTATTCGACATTCGCTTGCCACGGGTGATCTTGGGCTTTATTGTCGGCTTTGGTTTGGCCACGGCTGGGGCATTAATGCAAAATGTTACTCGCAACCCCCTTGCTGACCCATACCTATTTGGCATCGTCGCAGGCGCAGGCCTTGGTGCCACGTTAGCCAGTTTGTTGCCCGCAGCAATCCACTTTATTTCATTGCCATTAGCGGCCTTTATCGGCGCTTTAGCCGCTGTTGTTTTGGTATTAGCGGTAATCGCTAATAATAACTGGCGCCGAGTTGAGCATTTATTACTTGCCGGTGTCGCGGTGTCTTTTTTATTAAGTTCAATTACCAGCTTTACCTTGTACATGGGCGAAGCGTTCTCATCTAACCGGGTTATATTCTGGTTAATGGGTTCATTAGCCAGAGCCGACACCACCGCCTTGAGTTGGATATTTCCGGTGGTATTAATCTCAACCCTAATTGCCTTTAGCTTAGCCAGACAACTTGATGCCTTATTATTGAGTGATGAAAGTGCTCGTACCTTAGGCATTAGAGTCGCCAGGTTACGGGTTATAGTACTGGTAATTTGTGCGGCCAGTACCGCCGTTATTGTGGCTTTTTGTGGTGGCATTGGCTTTGTGGGCTTAATGATCCCCCATATTGTCCGGCCTTACATTGGCATTACCACCGCTAAATTATTAATTGGCTCCGGCTTACTTGGCGGCTGTTTTCTGGTGTTGGTAGACGTCTTGGCGCGTACCGTCCTCGATGGGCAAGAGATCCCGATTGGGGTAATCACATCGGCGATGGGCAGTGTTTTCTTTTTGCTGCTAATGCGAAAAATGTAACAAACATTTTAGTAACGCTTTAACCCTAAGCGCCAGCACTTTAAATACAGAAGGTAATTGCACTATCAAAACCACCATTAATCCACAGCCAAAAGCGGATGACGCATCGGTAAAAGCCCAGCACAACGCCATTACTCTGATGGTGCAAGGCACAACGTCAGATGCGGGTAAAAGCACCTTAGTGGCCGGGATATGTCGTTATTTGGCGAGAAAAGAGGTAAAAGTCGCGCCCTTTAAACCGCAAAATATGGCGCTTAATAGTGCCGTAACCAAAGATGGTGGTGAAATTGGCCGTGCTCAGGCCGTACAAGCTCACGCCGCAAATATTGAGCCTGAAGTCGACTTTAACCCGATATTATTAAAACCCTGTTCCGACACTGGCGCGCAAGTGATAGTTCACGGCAAAGCCCTGACTTCGATGCAAGCGAATGCTTATCACGATTATAAAAAGGTCGCGATGCAAGCCGTACTTGATTCACATCAACGCTTACAACAAAAATTCGATTATATTGTCGTTGAAGGCGCTGGCAGCCCGGCCGAAATTAACTTACGCAAAGGCGATATCGCCAACATGGGCTTTGCCGAACAAGTCGACTGCCCGGTTATTTTGATCGCCGACATTGATCGCGGCGGCGTGTTTGCTCATTTTGTTGGTACCTTAGAGCTTTTATCGGCAACAGAACAACAACGGGTGATTGGCTTTGTCATTAACCGGTTTCGCGGAGACATTAAGTTATTAGAATCTGGGCTTGACTGGCTCGAACAAAAAACCGGCAAACCGGTGTTAGGCGTGTTGCCGTACTTACATGGTTTAAGCATAGCCGCAGAAGATGCGGTGGATAACGACCAACAAGATGACAAGAGTATCAGCAAAAAATTAAACGTTATTGTCCCGGTATATCCGAGAATGAGTAATCATAGTGACTTTGATACGCTGCGCTGGCACCCAGAAATAGATTTACAATTTATTTACCCTAAAGATATTAATAGCGACCAACCCTTGCCGAGTGCAGATTTGATCATCTTGCCCGGCAGTAAAAACATCCAAGCTGATTTAGCGTTCTTCAAAAGCCTAGGTTGGCATAAGTGTATTAACAAACACTTGCGTTATGGCGGTAAAGTTATCGGCATTTGCGCTGGTTTGCAAATGTTAGGGGAGCATATATTTGACCCAGATAATATTGAAAGTGAGATAACACAAAGTAAAGGTTTAGGCTTGATGCCATTAAGCACCACCCTAAGCCAACAGAAAACCTTAACCAATGTAAAAACCAAGCTGCGCTTAAATAACCTAACAACCGCAGTCAGCGGCTACGAGATCCATGCGGGTATTTCAACGCCGCAGGCAAGTAACTTAACCACCATAATTACCGGTGAGCAAAAGTCTGGCTCAGCATTGGCTTATGAAAGCGCCGATCAGCAGATTATCGCCACCTATTTGCATGGTTTGTTTGACCAAGCCGAGGCGTTGCAACAAGTGATGCTTTGGGCTGGAGCAAAGGTTTCTGGTCAGTACAGTTTTATCGAACAACAAAATGCGGCGTTAGACAAACTTGCCGATTCCGTTAGTAGCAATTTAAATATGCCACTCATTAACACT
The DNA here is from genome assembly GCA_938075435.1 of uncultured Thalassotalea sp. GTDB lineage: Bacteria > Pseudomonadota > Gammaproteobacteria > Enterobacterales > Alteromonadaceae > Thalassotalea_A. Next base: position 3,172 of record CALJHL010000272.1, read on the forward strand.
TTAGCGAAAAATTGGAATAATCATGACACTTGATGCGAAAAAACCAAGCAAGCAACAAAAACACCAAGAGCGCCAGCAGCGTTTAAAAGAAAAAGTTGATCAACGCATTTCCAATGCCATCGATGAAAAAGGCTTATTAATCGTCATCACCGGTAACGGCAAAGGCAAATCGACTTCAGGTTTTGGCACCGTAGCTCGCGCCGTTGGCCATGGTTTAAACGCCAGTGTAGTGCAATTTATCAAAGGCACATGGGACTGTGGCGAGCGCAACTTGTTAGAACAACATAATGTTGATTTTTACGTCATGGCCACCGGTTTTACTTGGGAAACGCAAAACAAAGAACAAGATACCGCCGCCGCGAAAACCGCTTGGCAAGATGCCAAAGCCCTATTAAATGATGCCAGTGTAGATGTCGTGCTATTAGATGAACTCACCTACATGGTGACTTATGGTTATATCGATTTAGAAGAAGTGATAGCGGCCTTAAATAATCGTCCGCAAAAGCAGCACGTGATCATCACCGGCCGAGCTTGTCATCGACAATTAATCGAACTGGCCGACACCGTATCAGAAGTACAATCGCTGAAACACGCCTTCGATAATGGCATAAAAGCGCAAGTAGGTATTGACTGGTAACCACTATGAACCGCAAATATAAAACACTCATCGTTATGATAATCTTGGTTATTGTTGCTTGGCTCGCAAAAGTAGCATTTATTAGCTCTGCTACCGTGGTTGCGGTGGCGCAAGAGGTCACGCAACAAGTGGCTACCGATGTTGCTAATTCCATTACAAATACGCCAATAACTGCACCAGGTATCGATTACAGCCAACAAAAAATAATCGCCCTCGCCCCACATGTGGTGGAAGTGCTATTTGATCTCGGCGTTGGTGAACGAATAATCGCCACCACAGATCATTCCGATTACCCGCAAGCAGCCCTGACAATTCCCAGAATAGGCAATCATGCCCGGCTTAAAATAGAGCAAATTATTGCCTACCAACCAGACTTGATCATTGCCTGGCGCACGGGTAATCCCAGTGATGATTTAGCCAGATTAGAGCAATTGGGGCTAAACATAGTCTACTCTGATCCTAGCCAGCTCAGTGATATCGCCAAAGAGTTACGCCTGTTTGGACAATTAACTGGCAGTGCCGATATTGCCAATACAAAAGCCGCCGCATTTGAGCTCGCTCTTACTGAATTAACGCTGAAATATCGAGGCAAACAACCAATTAAAGTCTTTTATGAACTGTGGTCACAGCCGCTAACCACCATAGCCCAACAAGCGTGGCCGCAACAACACCTTGGTGTATGCGGGGCCAGCAATCCATTTGCAGAACTTGCCAATGATTACCCACAAATTAATATTGAACAGGTAATTATGGTCGACCCACAGCTGATCATTCAACCAATGTCAAAAGGTGAGCCGAATCCAAATGCAATTGACTGGCAAAATTTTCCGCAAGTTACTGCGGCTAAAAACAACCAATTAACCTCAATAAATTCTGACATTTTACACCGCATGAGTTACCGGTTATTAACCGAGTTAACCGAACTGTGTAATGTCATTGATAACAGCCGTAGCCTTTATCAGCAATTAACGAAAACACCGGCTGAGCTTGAAAATATCCCGGAGCTAAATTAAGCCGAAATCAAGTTAATCGCAAAACCAATTTGAACAGTTGTTAGTCAACCAAAACCAACAATTATTCAATAGTTTATGCCAGTTCGTTTAATAAATCGGATTGGTATTAATCAGCAATAATGCTGATATAAAGATCGCTTAGATACTTGCAAAGCCAAGTCGGCTTAAAACAAGTTAGATATCTATCAAAGGTATAGATATCTTGGGAAACAGGTGCACATTCAGACTCTGAATGTAAATCCTGTACTGCTCCCGCAACGGTGATTTCTGAAACTCGTTAATGGTGACCTAGTTGCAACCGCGAGTTAAAGGATCAGTCCGGATACCTATCTAAGTATTAAATTTTTCAGGTGCGGTGGGCGCCTTAAGTGAGAAAATAATGAAATACACATTAACAAAACAACAAACAACGATCCAACCAACAGCAACAACTGCGGGTTTTGCAACAGCAACAAAAATCGCGATGGCGATTAGCTTAGCCTGTAGCCTAAGCGTGATTAGCCAACAGTCATTAGCGAATGACGTTGAAGATATTGATGAAAATATCTTAGTCACCGCGAACCGCTCAGTACAAGACAAGTTTTTATCGCTGTCGGCAGCAGAAGTCATTACCAGCGAACAAATAAAAACCATGCAAATCGGCAATATCAGTGAGTTACTCGATACTGTTGCCGGCATCAGTGTGGCGAGTCAAGGCGGCGCCGGCCAAGCAAGTTCCATTTTTATGCGCGGTACTAACTCTAACCATACGTTAATATTAATTGACGGCGTCAGAGTAAGCTCCGCCACCTTAGGTGCCAGTAATTTAAATGCAATATCGCCTAGCCAAATTGAACGAATTGAAGTTGTAAAAGGCCCTCGCGCCGCACTTTGGGGCAGTGATGCTCTCGGTGGAGTCATTCAAATATTTACCAAACAACTGCAATCGGGCGAAGCTAATATCGGCGTTGGATTTGGCAGCAACGGCTTATTACAAGCCGACGCAGCTATCGGTTTAGGCGATGATAATCATAACCTAACCATCTCGGTATCCACCGAACGTGCTGATGGCTTTAATATTTACAGTACCGACCCTTACCCTTACGACGTTGATGAACCAGACGAAGACGGCTACGATCGAATTGCCCTGAGTGTTGTTGGTAACAGTCAACTCAATGACGACTGGTCATTACAACTAGTTTCTCGCTATGAAAGCGGCAATAATGAATACGATGCCTCGTATCCTGACAGCCCATGCTGGGATGATCCAAGCGCTGCTTGTCCAAGTTTTTATGCCAATGAACAAGATCATGAAAACTACTCAATAAAACTCGCCAGTCGTTATCAAAGTAACAACTTAATGAGTGAATTAGCCATATCGACTAGCCAAGATGAAGGCGAAACCTATGGTAACGGCATTGCAAAATCTGACGCCGATAGAATTACCACCGAACGCGATCAGGTATCATTTATTAATCAATACAGCTTTACCGCGAACAGTAGCGTCAACTTTGGCCTCGAATATTATAACGAAAAAGTATCAACCAATACCGACAAAGACCCTTGGACCCCAGGCTTTCAAGGTTGGGATATAGATGAACGTGATGTTAAAGCGGTATTTTTACAAGCGCAAAACCACCAAGACAAACTGTTATTAGAAGCCGCCATTCGCTACGATGACGTAGAAGAAATTGATTCTGAAACCACCTATAACGTCGCCATCGGTTATCAACTGACCGACAATTGGTTAATCAGCCTAAACCGCGGTACCGGTTTTAAAGCGCCAACCTTTAACGATTTATATTGGCCTGGCTCTGGCAACCCTGACTTGATCTCCGAAGAAATCACCAACACCGAAATCTTAGTTCGCCATCAGTACACTAACGACAGCTTTGACAGCGGTATTGAACTAACGGTATTTGATTCAGAAATTGACAATCTAATTGCCTGGGCACCCAATGATTCTGGTTTATGGCAACCAGATAACATTAATGCCGCCGAAATTAGTGGCATAGAAGCTACCGCCAACTTTGATTTTAGTGAAGTAAGCAATAAATTAGCCATTGCTTTTATCGACACTGAAGACTCCGACACCGGTAAACAATTATTACGCCGTCCCGAATTAACCGCCACCTACACCCTTGGTTATGACTGGCAAGACTTCACCTTTACCAGTGTAGTTTCTTATCGAGACGAAAGCATTGATTCAGGTGATGCCAAACTCGACAGCTACGTACTTGTCGATCTAGGCGTAAGCTATCAAGCAACCAGTAACTTGGTCATTATTGCCAAAGTAAACAACGTGCTCGACGAAGACTATGAAACCGCATTGAACTACCACGCTGATGGTAGCAACTTCAAAGCATCATTAAATTATAGCTTTTAGTTTTAGCCGTCACCAATAAAACCTAAACACCTGCAAAGCATATTTTAACTCGATTAAAATGTGCTTTTTTTATCTGGTTACACACCTATATCTCTTTTATTTGGTCACACATCTATAAAGCAAAGTAGATGTGTGACCAAATAAAGGTAGGATTTAAACCATTATTCTAATCAATATCCATATTAGAACTCAAAACCAATTTCAAAACCTGCCCCTAGTACCTCGCTCCTAGCACCCCGTTTTTAGCCGATTGGAAGCGAAAATATGGCATTAAGCTATTAACCGCCGGTATTTTTTTATACACTGACTATATTATTAACGTAACCTGCTAATTGAGATCCCAAATGATAGATTTTCGCTCCGACACGGTAACCAAACCAAGCGCAGAAATGCTGCAAGCCATGATCCATGCTGAGCTTGGTGATGATGTTTATGGTGACGATCCGAGTGTTAATGCCCTTGAAGCGCGAATGGCTAAAATGAGCGGTTTTGCCGCAGCGATGATTGTTAATTCAGGAACTCAGTCAAACCTTTGTGCCCTTCTCGCCCATTGTCAGCGTGGCGAGGAATACATTGTTGGTCAAGGTTATCATACCTATCTTTATGAAGCGGGCGGCGCCGCAGTACTGGGGAGCGTCGTACCACAACCTATAGCAGTGCAAACCAGTGGCGAACTCGCCTTTGCCGACATAGCCGCGGTTATCAAAGAAGATGACTCGCATTTTGCTAAATCGACATTGTTAAGTTTAGAAAACAGCCATTGCGGCAAAGTTATCCCTCTAGACTACTTTGCCAAGGCCAGAAACTTTGCTATTCAACACAAGCTTAAGATCCATCTTGATGGTGCCCGAATATTTAACGCCCTCACAGCGATTAATCTACAGCTTAAAGATATTTGCCAATACGTTGATTCAATCTCGATTTGTTTCTCCAAAGGTTTAGGTACGCCTATGGGGTCGGTGTTGTGTGGCAGCCAAGAATTTATCAATCGAGCTAGACGAATTCGAAAAATGGTCGGTGGCGGTACTCGCCAAGCAGGCATAATAGCAAAGGCCATGGATTATGCTTTAGATCACAATATTGATCGCCTGCAAATTGATCACGCTAATGCCGTGTTACTTGCTGATTTATTAAAAGAAAATAACAAGCTAACGATAACCACACCACAAACTAATATGGTTTATATCGATTTGGATGCCAGTATTGATGGCACCTTACTGGCAAAGTTATTACTCGCTCAGGGTATCCAAATTTCGGCGGGTCAAAATTTACGACTGGTTACCCATTTAAACATCTCTACCGCAGACATTATTTATACCGCCGATACCATAAAAGATTGTCTGCAATTATTTTAATAACATTGCAAAAACAATAAAATACTGACGCCTTGCCGCCATAAATGCAATTTTAGCGAGCCACAACTGACAAGGTGGCCTTGGTAGTAAAAAGGCTAGATTTACCGACAAAAATCGACTTTATTTGCCATAACCACAATATTCACGGTTTTTTGTGCTTAATTGTTAATTACTTGTTGACTTTCAGCGTCAATGTTATTAAATAGATATTAACTTTTATCAAATATTAATTATCGATGTCTACAACAACTTTTTTCATTAAGCTCCTGCTCGTCGTGGTTTTAATACCAAGGCAAGGGTTGTGACTGAATAAATAGATATCGCATAAAAATTCACAAACCCTCGCTGTCATAATCGAGGGTTTTGTTGTTCTGGACGAAAAAAATTAGCAAAAAGGCAATAACATGACAGTAGAACGTTTTTCAGGAGCTGAGTTATTAATAAAAGCTCTAGCCGAATTAGATGTTGAGTACATCTTCGGCTATCCCGGCGGCTCAGTATTAGATATATACGATGCCATTTTCAGACAAGATGATGTTAGCCATATTCTGGTCCGTCATGAACAAGCGGCAACTCATATGGCCGATGGTTACACCCGTGCGACTGGTCGAGTTGGCGTCGTCTTAGCAACATCAGGCCCTGGTAACACCAACTGTATTACCGGTATTGCTACAGCATATATGGATTCGATCCCTATGGTAGTGCTTGCCGGACAAGTTGCATCTAGCCTTATCGGCGGAGATGCCTTCCAAGAAACCGATATTGTCGGTTGTTCTCGCCCTATTGTTAAGCACAGTTTTAACTGTCGTAGCGTTGCCGAATTGCCAAACGTGGTTGCCAAAGCGTTTTATCTTGCGGCTACTGGCCGCCCTGGTCCAGTGGTTATCGAATTACCAAAAGATATTTTAATACCAGATAACGTTGCTCCTTATGTGATGAATAAAGATGTGAAAATTCGCTCTTATAATCCAAACGTTAAAGGCCATAGCAAACAAATTAAAAAGGCCGTAGAAACCATTGTCAAAGCCGAGCGTTTAGTTGTTTACACTGGTGGTGGTATTATTATTGCCGATGCCGCTGAACAGCTTACCGCCTTGGTTGAACGCTTAAATGCCCCTTGTACCAACACCCTAATGGGCTTAGGTGGAATTAGCGGTTTACACGACAACTTTATTGGTATGTTAGGCATGCATGGCTCAGCAGAAGCAAATAAGGCCATGGCCAACGCTGACGTAATTTTAGCACTCGGTGCCCGCTTTGATGATCGAGTGACCAACAAGGTTGAAAAGTTCTGTCCAAATGCCAAAATCATTCATGTCGACATCGACCCAACGTCGATTTCTAAAACCGTCAATGCGCATATCCCAATTGTTGGTTTAGTTGACGTGGTAATTGGTCAATTAGACAAAGAATTAGACGCGGTTGGTCATAAGGCAAGTGACAACCAATTTAATATTTGGTGGGATGAAATTAACGAATGGCGTAAACTTAACAGCTTTAGTTATGAAACCTCGAGTGAATTAATTAAACCACAACAAGTAATAGAGTCTGTTTACAAGCACACCAATGGTGATGCTTATGTAACCTCTGACGTTGGCCAACATCAAATGTTTGCCGCACAATACTACCCATTTAAAAAACCACGGCAATGGATCAACTCAGGTGGCTTAGGCACTATGGGCTTTGGTTTTCCAGCCGCAATGGGCGTTAAAGTCGCGTTTCCTGACAGTCACGTTGTTTGTATTACTGGCGACGGTTCAATTCAAATGAATATTCAAGAATTGGGCACATGTTTGCAATACAACATTCCGGTGGTTATTGTTTCCTTAAACAACCGCTCTTTAGGCATGGTGCGCCAATGGCAAGATATGATTTACGGTGGTCGTCACTCGTCTTCGTATATGGACTCTTTACCTGACTTTATCAAACTTGCCGAAGCTTATGGCCATGTTGGCATGCAAGTTAACCACCCCGACGAACTCGATGGCGCAATTGAAAAAGCCTTTGCCATTAAAGACCGCCTAGTCTTTGTTGATGTTTTAGTTGACGAAAACGAACACGTATACCCTATGCAGATGCGCTTTGGTGCAGTAGATGACATGTGGCTTAAAAAAGGAGTAAAAGTATAATGCGTCGTATCATCTCGATTTTATTAGAAAACGAACCAGGGGCATTATCACGTATTGTTGGGCTTTTTTCACAGCGGGCTTTTAATATAGAAAGTTTATGTGTCGCCGAAACCGAAGAGCCTAGCCTCTCACGTATTACTATTTCGACTTATGGCGATGATAAAGTACTCGAGCAAATAACTAAACAAGTGAACAAACTGGTTGATGTAATTAAAGTGGCGAACTTAACCGAACGCTCACATATCGAACGAGAAATATTGCTAATTAAAGTACTGGCAATGAATGACAAAGCCCGTACCGAAGTCAAACGAATTACCGATATTTTTAGGGGCGATATCATAGATATCGGTAAACAAATTTATACCGTGCAACTTACCGGAGACGACGATAAAATTTCGGCGTTTATTAAAATACTAAGCAACGAAACTGAAATTATTGAAGTGGTCCGGTCAGGTACCGTAGGTATTGCTCGAGGCGAAAAAGCCTTACGCGCCAACTAACTCATAAATGCTGAGTTGCAGTCAAACCGTAAGCCTTGCAATTGCAACAAACGAATTAAACTGCCAGACTTGTTCTGGCAGTTTTTTTCATCCACAACACTAACTACAGCAACAACATAGCACAGCCTAAAATGACAATTTATCTTGCCGACAAAACCGATAAAAAGGCGATTAAACGTTTTTACAAACAGCAAAACTACTCGGCCAGCTTTATGGGCGATGATAGTTGTTTTTATCACCAGAAAAATCAGCAAATAGTCGCGGCGCTGATCATTTCATTTCAACAAACCAGCCCGTTTTTGCATGCCCTAGTTGTGGCAAAAGGCAACCAAGGCCAAGGCCTTGCTAAGCAGTTAATTACCCATGTTCAACAGCAAGTGTCAGCAATCAGTTGTTTTTGCCAACCACAACTAATAAGCTTTTATCAACAACAAGGCTTTGTAATAATACAAGCAGAACAATTACCAACTAGCTTACAACCTCTCTTTAACGCCTATCAACAGCAACAACAAAATTTATCTTGCTTACATTGGCAAAGCAGCCCCGTTTGAAAAGTAAGTTTAAATAATAAATTAAAAACGTAAGTTTACACCGCGCGACTCAATAGGTTAGCAAGCTATAGAGCCAGCATTCGCTCTGTAAATGCTTTAGCAAAGCGCCCCGCTGACTGGTCGTCCATATTGAAATATAAAGAAGGCTCGATTAGTTCCGCTTCCATCATCGCAAATTGCTCGCCAAACCGCACAAAGTCAACTCGAGCGTACATTGGCATTTCACCGATTTGCGCCAAAGCATGCTCAGCTTGTTGCCTTAATTTTGCCTCAGGCTCTATTTTCTGTAATTGCCCGCCATGCTCTTCTTGCACTCGAAAATCATCGGCTTTCGGCGTTTTCAAAATACTGTGGCTGTACTGGCCGGCAAAATAAAAACATGAAAATTCGCCCTCGCTAAGCACACTCTGTATAAATGGTTGCACCATAAGTTGCCGCTCAGCAAAAGCAGCAACTAAGTCTGGCAAATACTGTTGATAATTAGCTTTAGTTAACCAAAAGGTATTATCGGCATTGGCACTCACTCGAGGTTTTAATACAATTTGATCGGTATTAAAGTGGCTAAAATAGCCATCAACTGCCGCTGCTGAAAAGCTTTCTGGCCACAAGGTAGGCACAATGCAAACGCCGTTACTTTGCAATTCTTTTAAGTAATTTTTATTAATGTTCCAACGTACTATGTTTAGACTATTTTCAAGATGCGCCTTGGAATTTTCAATGTTTTGCAGTACCTGTAAAAATTTATCAGCATCTTCTTGGTAATCCCAAGGAGTACGAATGAGCACCGCATCAAAGTTATTCCAGTTAATGGCGTCATCACGCCAAGAAACCAAATGAGTTTTCCAGCCTAGGGCCGCCATTGGTTTATCCAATAAATGATCATACGCTTCAAAATCGGCCAAACTGTCCATTGATAAAATTGCACACTGCTGCAAGCGACTCTCCTTAAGTATTTAAAAGATAAAAATCAGGTGTTTTAACCGAAAATAAACACCTTTGCAATAAAATTGAAATTATGTGGTCCCCTAATGCCTTTTTTCACTTGACTTACTAACATAAAAAACATTAAATTGACAGATGGTATAAATACTTTGAAATTTGACCACTACGAGTTTTTCTTGATAATATCTAACTGCAGCAATCGGTTACAATTATCAATTATCAACTTGGTAAATATTGCTATTAGGATAATAGCAACAATAACAAAAATATAATGGAATTAATAACAATGAAAATGAAAGCCGCACTTATCGCTAGCAGTTTTTGCTTTTTGCATAATTTAGCAATTGCCGAAACCACTAGCTTAGCCACAAATACGCCGATAACCATTCCGATTGTGCAAGATGCGCAAGTATTCTCGAAATTCGATGACAAATACCCAGCAATGGTTAACTACTTCACTAAAAGTTCATTTAATCAGGTCACTGTTTTTTACTCTGATCAATTTGGCGCGCCGCTGTCTGAGCAAGTTCAATATGGCCGGTTAGAATTAAAATTCAGCAACAACAACCATGAGATACGGGTTATTGTCGATGATCAAGTAAACCACCGCGAAGTAGATTTGATTATAGAATAGCAACGTACTAGGAACGAGGTAAGAAGTACAGGAACGAGGTACTAGGCTAATTTTCTGGTATCGGTTACTGTTCTGGTTTAGCGTTTTTATCTGGTCACACACCTATACCCATCACAGTTCAAGATGCAGAATTTAACACCTGAAAATTATCGTTGATCCTGCTCGCCAAGATATCACCTATCTTAGGAAGTGTTTGACTAAAAACTCATCAATTTTGTTTCTAAATTCCTTTGCAGTAGCAAAATATTTATTATTCCTGACATCTCATTCATTACTTTCCATAGCCGCTCTATCGGGTTTAAATTGGGGCTGTAAGGTGGAAGAAAATGAAGTTTGATATTGAGTTCATCTGCTTTGTCTTTTACACTTTTTGCCGATGGTAACCTGCACCATCTAAAATTAAG
>CALJHL010000273.1 GCA_938075435.1 uncultured Thalassotalea sp.
GAAATTAATAAAACCAAGCAACAGCAGCAGCTAAGCAAACAAAAACTTAAATCATTAAACAAACGACAGCAGCAATTAGTCTCAAACAAACAACAACAAGAAAGCATTTTAGGCGAACAAATTCGCAGTGCCTATTCTGCGGGTCATCACGACTATTTAAAGTTATTACTTAATCAACAAGATCCCAGCAATGTGCAACGGACATTAACCTATTACCGTTATTTAAACGAGGCTCGAATAACGACGATAGAAGAATTTAAGACGGTTATTAGTGAATTAAAAGCCATTGAATTAGAGCAACTTCAGCAAGCTGAAAAACTGCAGCAATTGGCTGACCAGCAACAGCAACAAAAGCAGGCGATTGAACAACAACGTATTACCCGGAAAAAAACCTTAAAAGTTATTAACTCCGAAATTTTATCAAGTAAACAACGCCTTACCAAACTTGAAAGTGAAGAAAAGTCGCTTATTCAAACATTAGCCAGGATCCAGGCGCAATTACAACAAGAGGTAAGTTTAACCGGTTTAAGTAAGCTTAAAAGTAAGCTCCGCTGGCCAGTTAAAGGTCGTTTAGCGCACTCGTTTGGCAGCAAAAAACAAGGATATCTTCGTTGGAAAGGGGTATTACTCAATGCCCGCAATGGCGATAGTGTCAAAACTATTCACAATGGCACGGTATTATTCGCCGATTGGCTAAAAGGCTATGGTTTAGTCATTGTAATTGATCACGGTGCCGGTTATATGAGCTTATATGGTCATAACCAGGCATTACTAAAAGGTGTTGGTGATCGGGTGGAGATTGGTGAGCCAGTGGCATTAGCCGGGCAAAGTGGTGGCCAAAGCCGAGCTGGATTATATTTTGAAATCCGCCACAAAGGTAAACCGGTTAATCCTAAGTTATGGTGTAAGTAAAATTTAGCTGTCATTTCAGGCTCAAATTTACCCGACTGATATTAATCGGTTATTTTTTAAATTAAGCAGTCGATTTTCGACTAATTAGTTGTTATTGTGAGATACCAATCGAAGTACTTTGACCATAAAAGTTAATTTGCTTATGTATATAATTAATAAAAATAAGAATTTCTCTGTGCGAATTTTTTTCTGTTTCATTATTTTTGTTACAACCAGTGTTTTTGCTAATAACAAAACCAAAATTGCCATCGTTATTGACGATATTGGTTATCGTTCGACTGACAAATCAGCATTAGCTCTACCACAACAAATCACCTTTTCAGTTTTGCCCCATACTCCCTTTGGTCGCGAGCTAGCTGAGCAAGGCAATCTTCAAAATCGTGAAATCCTTTTGCATGTACCAATGGAATCAATAAACCACCGTTTATTGGGCCCTGGCGCATTAACCGCCAATATGGATGAAGCCAGTGTAAGAAAAGCCTTAGCGGCTTCAATTGCAGATATTCCACATGTCATTGGCATCAATAACCATATGGGCAGTAAATTAACCCAAATGTCTGAACCTATGTCTTGGACTATGAGTTTTTTAAAAGCCAACAATCTGTTCTTTCTAGATTCTCGTACCAGTAAATATTCACAAGCGGAATACATGGCCCAACAAGCGGGTATTCCAAGCTTACATAGGCATGTATTTCTCGATAATCAGCTCAATGAACCCTATATAGAACAACAATTTAATAAATTAATTAATATTAGTAAAAGAGATGGTGCAGTCATTGCTATCGCTCATCCACATCCGGCGACCATTAAGGTATTACAACGAATGTTGCCAACTTTACATAACAACAATATTGAATTAGTGGCCATTTCTACACTATTACCTCGACCAAGTAATACCCGCATTAGTAAACAACCAAGTCTTTTAATTCAGCAAGATCAGGCGATTAGCCCTTAAACTAATATTTAAATTAGTCTTTAATATTTATATTGTGCTCTTTTAGTAAATTATATAAATGCACAACCGGTATTGCATAGCTGATACCGCTAGGATTTGTGAGTGCTGATTCTTTAGTGTGTTGGACAAAGGTTTTATTAATAATGGCTAACACTTCAGCATTACCGGGTTGATACACTGGGCTACCACTATTGCCAGGATAGGCCGTAGCATCAAGTTGATACACTAAATACGGATTTTTAAGCCTCTTAATTACCGCCGGCGATAATAGCGCCGAGTTATTCGCGGGGATCACAACCGGTGTAATACTGGCAATCATTCCTTGATGAGTTACCGGATATAAACCTAAAACGGCCCCCATTGGAAACCCAGTAAAAGCAATATCACTGCCCTCCGGCAACAACGATTGTGACGCAAGCGTTAAAGCTGGTAGAGGTGGCCCCACTTGTTTCAACACCGCCAAATCATAAGTTTTTGACCAGGCAATTAATTTAACGTTGCGAATTTTTCCTTGTTTGCCAACACCAGTAAAAATAACCCGTCGTTGATTTGCCTTTAATTCAATTTGGCTGAGTAGCACATGATGATTAGTGACAATATATTGACCATTGCCAATAACAAAACCGGTGCCATGTAGGGTATTTTGCGGACGTCCATCGGGTGTATAAATACCGACACCAACTATAGCGGGTTTGATCTTTGCCACGCTTTTTACTAAATCCGGGGATGCCGTTACCGTGCAACAAACGAAAAAAATGCTCAGCACAACCAGACGGTAACGATTCATTGAATACTTAGCCCTGCGTTTTAGTTAACAAGCTCAGCACTTGTTGTTTTTCTTGGCTATCAGCAACCCCAGTTAAAACCATCTCTGCTTCGGTGATTTTTTTTAAATGGATCAATACTTCGGCATAATGCAACTGTACTTCTTGATTATCCGGCAGCTGCAGCCTTATTTTTTCTAAAATCACATACGCTTGTTGGTATTTACCCATCTTTATTTGCGCATAAGCAAGAGTGTCTAATACTTGCGGTTGGTCCGGTACAAGCTTAGCAGCTTTTTCGGCACTGACTAGGCCTAAGGAGAATTCCTTAGCCATAATGGCTGACCAGGCTAAATTATTAAGGACCACGAAGTTGTCGGGATTTTTTTTCGCCAAATCCTGATAATAAGCCAATGAGTATTGCGGATTAGTTTTAACCGTTAACTCAGCTTTTAAATTTTTAAAAATTAAAGTTTCCCCAAATTTTTCAATCGCGCCATTTACTATCGTCAACGCATTTTCATGCTCTTGCAATTGTTGGAGGGTTTTTGCATACAACAGGCTATTGTCATAATTGGCTTGGTTATTAAATAATTTTTGGGCAAAAATCTTCGCGGTGGCAAAATCTTTAGTTTTATTATGATATTTCACTTGAGTTGTTAGTAACATATTACTATCAACCTGCGAGGGGACAATACTATCTAGCACTAATTTTGCTTGCTTAAACGACTTGGCTGATAATAAATAATTAACTTCAAAAAGCAGTAAATTTTTGTTATTCGGAAATACTTTTTGAGCTTTTTTTACTTCGCTAAATGCTTGTTGATATTTTTTTTGCGCCTGTAAAGAAACAAATAAGCCATAATAGGCTTTAAAAGAATTTGCCGATAAAATAATAAGCTGCCTAGACATTCGCTCGGCTAAAGCAAAATCTTTAGCACGAAAAGCCATTTTAGCCACGGTGGAAAAATACAGCTTATTATTAACAGCTTTTGCTTCTAACTCAGTCAGTAACTTGAGTGCCAAATCGCGGTCACCTAATTGTTCTAATATTTTGGCTTTGGTCATTTGCAAAAGCAAATCATCATCGCCTTGCTCGATTAACTGTTCTATCGAGGTAATTACTTGCTGCTTATCTTCTAATTTACTACTGATTTCAACCAATAAATTTAAGCCGCCATGATGCCTAGGATTAACCGTTAGTAACTGCTTAAGCTTAGAAAATGCGGCGCTAAACTGATCTTCCTCTTGGCCAAGAACAGCTAAATTATACAGTGCGCCAACACTATTGGGGTTTTGCTTTAAGGCCTTATTAAATGCTGCTAGCGCCTTAATACTGTTGTTTTGTTTACGCCAAATTACCCCTTGCGCTAAATAGCCATTTTCTTTTTCTGGAAAGTCGGCGACCCAAGCATCAGCCACAGCTAAGGCGTCTTGATACTGCTGGTTTTTAATAAAGTTAAAAATTAACGCTAACCGCGCCTGATCGTATTCGGGGTTAATCGCAATGGCTTGGCGCAAATCATCTATGCCACTGGCATCTTCAACGGCTAACTTAAAAACGCCACGCTTACTCAGTGTCGCCGAATCGGACGTAGTGATACTATCCATACGCGTTATATATTCGCTGGCTTTTTGTTGCTTACCGGATTGCAGTAACGCCATACTGGCATTAGCAAGCAATGAGAATTCTTGTTCGGTAATTGTCTCTAAGGCATCAATTGCGGTAATAGCGTCTTCGGTATAACCCAACTTTAACTTAACCATGGTTAAGATTTGACTACCAAAATGATTCACTGGTAGCTGCTTCTCAATAGTCTGTAAATAGTGGTAAGCCATTTCATAGTTTTTGGTTTGATAGTGAGCAATACCAGCAATTAAATTCGCTTTAAATAGGTTTGGCTGACTGGTTAAGGCAACGCTTGCATACTCAGCAGCGTCATTATAGAGCCGTTTGCGCAAACTGATTTCCGCTTTAAATTCATTAGAGAATGATGAATCAGGAAAACGCTGTAACAGGTAGTCAATTTCTGGTTCGGCATTTTCTAGGTTTTCAATCTGCAGCAATACCGAAATATAATTTAAACGCACCATCACATTATGCGGATGCTCCTTGATGTAAGCTTTAAAATCTTTTATTGCAGCTGGATAATCTTTGGCAACTATATACAAATTTGCTAACAATAATTGTGCATCATCGAATTCGTTGTCGGTAACCACTAACGACTGAGTTAGGGCGATGGCTTGTTCAAGCTGTTCGTTATTTCCCGCGACCCAAGCCTTAGCCATTTTATAATAAAAACTTTGCTCATTGCCGGTTGTTAACACCTGCGCTAATAATTGCAACCCCTGTGCTTGTTGCCCCAGATACGTCAAGCCAATTCCTGACAATGCTAATAATTGAGTTTTACTATCTAAGTCAATTTCTTGGCTCATATCAAAGCCAGTTAAAAGTGCTTGCCGGTCACCTAAAAGCAAATTGGTTCGAATCAATAAAGGCAACACTAAGCTGGCATCAACGCCCAACTTTTGAGCACGCTGTAATTCTTTCTTTGCGCCGTTAATTTCCCCGACAAACAAGTAAGCCTTACCTAATAGCAAGCGGATCTGTGCATTTTCAGGTGTTTTTTGCAGGGCATTCTTTAATTCAATAACAGCCGCACTGTAATCACCTTGGGTCATTAAGGTTTGTGCATATTGCTGATATTTTTCCGGGGTTTTAGCATTGTCACAAGCAGCAAGAGTTATAACAAAAACCAATAAAAATGGTTTAATAAATGATGAATTCATTATTACTCCCTTGATAATGAGCTAACGTAATTACTGTTATGCGCGATAATTTTTATTAAAACTAGCCTAAGTATAGAATAAATTTCATAAATAACAGCGCCATAAAAAAATTTATTAAACACCACTAACAAACTAATTTTAATCATTTTTCCAGAAATCCTAAATCCCTTCTAAACTTACCTATACACGATACAAAGAGTAACAATCAGCACTGATTGCTGCTATTAACAGCTTAGAATGGTTAAATTTTGCAAATAACAATAATAACTGCACAAGATTATTTTGACTGGGATGAATACGTAAAACGACATAACGATTCTACGCCTTATCATTTAAGTGCCTATCAACAAACCCTACAACAAACGTATAAGCTGCAAACTTTTGGTTTAATGGCTAAGCACAACAATAAAGTGATTGGCGTTCTACCGTTGGCGATATTTAAAGATCTCAAACTAGAAAAGTCATTTTGCTCTTTACCTTATTGTGATACCGCCAGTTGTTTGGCAAATGATTTACAAACCGCCGATGCTCTGATTAGCGCCGCCAGACAATTGCAACAAAAATTAAAGATTAGCCGTTGGGATTATCGCGATAGTGCCTCATTAGAAACTCTCAAGGCCAATAATGAGCAGGTTTCTCAGGCATTAAAAGTAAGGATGCTATTGCCCTTGCCCGAAAACACTGAGCAACTTTGGCAAGGTTTAAAGGCAAAGCTTCGCAATCAAATACGCAAAGCCGAAAAAAACAAGTTAACTATCGAAGTTAATTCGGCTACTGCAATCACCGATTTTTACCGAGTATATTGTATCAATATGAAAGTACTTGGCTCGCCTCCACATCATATAAAGTGGTTTCAAACAATTAACAGCTGTTACCAAAACAATCTTGATATTGTGGTAATTAAAATAGATCAACAAGCTATTGCCGCCGGTATATTGCTAACTTCGGGACCAATCTGCGTAATCCCATGGGCGTCCAGTTTAAGAACCTATAACCACCTCAATGCCAATATGCTGCTGTATTGGCAAATGTTAAAGCTGGGTGTCGCTAAAAAATGTAAACACTTTGATTTTGGTCGATGTAGTTATGGCGAAAACACCTATAAATTCAAAAAACAATGGGGATCATTACCATTAACTTTGCATTGGCAAGTTTATGCAGACAATAATATTCAAGTCGAGTCAGCAACTAATTCCGTCAGCTTTCAACGTAAATTTGCAGCAAAACTCTGGTCTATTTTGCCCTTATCTTTAGCAAACTTTTTAGGTTCGAAATTAAGGCGCTATATAAGCTTATAGTATTTGCTTTAATATGCCTCAATAGATATTCAAATGACAAAAAAAAGCTATTTTGGTAATAGCATTTCATCTGCTGCTTATATTGGCGATTTGCTAGTGATTTCTTATAGCGGTGTTCGCCTAAGAGCAGATCATATTGTGCTATACCATTATTGTAATAGAATTCTATGGCTTGATAATGAATAAGTAAGCCTTTGTTAACATTAGGGGCAAACTTTGAATCAATGGCACTTAAATAAAAATATACTTTATTATTAGCCTCAAAATTTAATAAGTATGCCACCTCTTTACCATCAACGCTTAAACAGGCTAAATGAGTTTGAACGTTGTCGTTATTATTGATTAATTTTTTAAGAAAATGACAAAAATAAGGGTTGTCAAAGCCGCTCTTTGTCTCGGTATTACCCCAGCGCTGCCGATGAAAATCGGCTATACAGCCGAATCGCAATAAAACATCTTCATTTTCCGTAAATATTTGAAAACTTACCTCTCCAAAACGTTGCAATAATCGTCTATTTTTATTTAATTTTTGGCGACTATTCTTCGAGAGAACTTCCTTACTATATTCGCTATTAAGTTCTGTAAAATTAATCAAATAGCCCTCGGATTTAAATAATGTATGAGATTTTAACTTTGTTTGCTCAAATAGACTAAACACCTCCTTTTCCGCAACACCAATAATAAGCTCGTGCCATGTTAATTTATTAATGATGGCATTAATCATTTGGCTTTTAACCTCTGTATTCAGTGCCAATAAATTATTATATTCAATCCAAGACTGATCGAATTCAACCTTGCCGGTTCGATGTAAAAACAATTGCTTAATTGGGATAAAACCAAACGCTGTTCGCGAAGATTGCGCAAGTATCGCCAATCCGACACATTGGTGATCTTCCTGAGCTTCTATAAGGTAACAATCAGAGGTTATTGTCGTCAGCCAACTACTTATCCAAGCCCAAGATAAAAAAAAATGACCATCGACTTGCTGCTCTATCAACAACCATTTTTTTGCCAAACCTGCGAATTGATCCGGACAATAAGGATAAATACTTATAATTACTGACATTTTATTATTCTTATTTAAGTAAACTTTAAAGCTAAAAATTGACTTTTAGCGTTTTTAA
The DNA here is from genome assembly GCA_938075435.1 of uncultured Thalassotalea sp. Classification (GTDB taxonomy): domain Bacteria; phylum Pseudomonadota; class Gammaproteobacteria; order Enterobacterales; family Alteromonadaceae; genus Thalassotalea_A. The sequence goes on from CALJHL010000273.1 coordinate 7,844, forward strand.
ACCTAATTAACTAATAGGTCCTTAATAACAATAAATAATAGTCTAATTCTCATTAATGTTCGAAATTCCAATTCAAATCAATGAAACCGATGCAATTAGTCGAACAAACAGTGCGCTGAGACTGTCATTTCCGGTTGCTCAAAATGCTCTAAAAAACACCGAGCACTTGTGTTTAATTGATGAAAACAATACCCAGATCCCTGCACATTTTGAAGCGTTTGCCTTTTGGCCTAACCAGTCTCTTAAATGGGTTGCCGTGTTTTTTCAATTGAGTATTGATTCCAGTAGCAGCAAAAACTTGAAAGTGCTACAAGTACCTAACTCAAGTTCGCTAATGAATATTAACAATACTAATTTCTCCGTCATAAATAATTCAAATGTCATTACCATTAATAATGGCGAACTCAGCTTTAATTTGAATAAATCTATATTAGGAATATTTAAACACAGCGATAAATTGCAAAATGATTTAACCACAGACAATAAATCTATTGTACTAACCACTGACCATGGTTGTTATTTTCCCAAGATAACTGAGATAACGACCATATCGGCAAACCCATTTGAAATTAAAATTGCGATAAAGGGTGATTGGCATGGTGAGAATATACTTCACTCAAGCCATTTTGAAGCGACGTACTCCTTTTATAGAAATAGTAGTCTGGTAAAATTTGCATTTACCCTGCATAACTCAAACCCTATGGTACACCACAAAGGTAAGTGGGATTTAGGTAACGAAAATTCATTACTTTTTAAGTCATTAAATTATCATCTTGAATATAACAAGGTTGAAGAATTGCGATATAAAGTCAATTCAAGAACGGCTTGGCAATCACTTATTTCTGGCAATTTTACTCTTTATCAAGCAAGCAGTGCCGGCAATAACTGGGACAGTAAAAACCATGTAAACCATTTGGGCAAAGTTGCCCTGCCATTTAAAGGCTTTAAACTTATCATATCAGAAAGTGAAACTATCACTGCAGACCGAGCCAGTCCTATTTGGCTTATCAAAGAAAAAAATGCGAACACAGCCTATAAACTTGAAAAATTCTGGCAAAACTTTCCAAAATCACTTCAAACAACCCAGAACAGCTTAGATATTGGAGTGTTTCCATTAGCTCACCTAGATGGCTTTGAACTGCAACCAGGAGAAAAGAAAACCCACACTATCCTCATTGATTATAAGGGCAACACGGATCATATAGAAGATCATAGCAAGTCTTTAGCCGTTGCAGTATGCAAACACTATATTGCTAAATCGCTAGTTATACCTCTATTTAGTTCACCAAAAAACGAATCTGTAATGCAATCAATTTTAGCAGAAGGGCTAACCTCGAATAATAATTTTTTTGTAAAAAGAGAAGTAATTGATGAATTTGGCTGGCGTAATTTTGGCGATATTTTTGCTGATCACGAAACACTTGAATATCAAGGTGAAGATGAATTAATTTCGCACTATAACAATCAGTATGATCCGCTATATGGGTTTATAATACAGTACTTGCACACTAAAGATAGACGTTGGTGGCAACTTGCAGAAGACTTAGTACAGCATATAAAAGACATTGATATTTACCACACTACCGAAGATAGAAGCGAATATAATAATGGTTTGTTTTGGCATACTGATCATTATTTGCCGGTAGAAACAGCTAGCCATAGAACCTATTCAAGACTGCAAAAGTCAAATGTTTATATGGACCATGCTGGCGGTGGAGGACCGGGTAGCAACCACTGTTATACCAGTGGCTTACTACTACATTATCAACTTACTGGTGAACAGAGTTCAAAACAAGCGGTGGAACAACTGACTGGCTGGATCACCGATATTTTTGAAGGTAATGGGACTTTTGGTGAAATGTTGCTTGCCCTTAAAAATCGAAATAGAGCAGATTTAAAAAACATACTCACCCAGAAATACCCATTAGATAGAGGTAATGGCAATTATGTTAACGCGTTAATCGATGCTTTTGAGGTAAGTGGTAAGCAAAGCTATCTAGACAAAGCCAGCTTGGTTATTAAAAATACAATCTCGGCAAACGATGATATCGATTCCCTTAATTTACTTGATATAGAGGAAACTTGGTTTTACACCGTTTTTCTACAATCAACCTATAAATACCTTTTAATCAAAGAACAAAACCAGCAATTTGATCGCTCTTTTTATTATAGCAAACAAGCATTTATACATTATTGTCACTGGATGATGGACAACGAAGCGCCTTATTTAAATTTTGCGGCACAATTGGAATACCCCAACCATACTTGGGCAGCGCAAGATATTCGCAAAGCGAATATCTTGTATATGGCATCATACTTTGAATCAGATGAACGACTAAAACTTAACTTTAAACACAAAGCAGACGAGTTTTATGGTTATGTAGTCTCTACCTTAAAAGCTGAGCCGACCCGAACTTACACTCGAATATTAACGATTTTAATGCAAAATTTTGCAGTTAAAAGTTATGTTGATAAACACCAATGTTGCGCGCCATTATTAGAACCTAGAATTCAAAAAAACAGTCAATCATCGCAACTAATACAATTCTTTTTAAACATAAAAGCAACGTTTTACACAACCAGCATTAGTAAAGAAATTCATTGGCTTAAATCACTTTCTGCCAGAGTAAATTTATTATTATCAAGGTTGGGGCATTAAAATGGACAGTACGATTTCATTTATTATTCCCCATAAGGGCAGAGAAGAGTTGCTGTTACAAACAGTCGAATCCATCATCAACCAAGACTATCCGAGCAAACAAATAGAAATTATTATTATTAGCCAAAATGATAAGTTAGAGCTACTGACTGACCTTGTTAAAAAAACTAATCTCATCATTATTTATGCCGAAAAAAACTTAACCATTTCAGCACTACGAAATCTAGGCTCTAAACAAGCGAAAGGTGAATATCTGGCATTTTTGGATGCCGACATCGAATTAGCAAGCAACTGGACCTCGGTATTAATCACCACGTTACTTACTGATAAATCAAGAGTGCTAGTAAGTGCCATGCAAATTAACAGCAAAAACGCGCCGCCATTAGAACAAATAAGAACGAGTTTAAGCAATGCCAAACTTGACTGTAATTTAAGTTTTTTACCCGGCCGAAATTTACTGTTAAGTAAATCAGCCTTCGAACAAGTTGGCGGATTCCCGGAACACTTAGTAACCTGTGAAGATTATTACTTTACCAATATGCTCAGCAAACATGGCAAGTTATTTTATAGTTCAGCCACAACATACATTCATTTGGGCGAAGACAAAGAATATCTAGGGATGTTTAAAAAAGAGATCTGGCGGGGACAATCCAACCTTATGTCAATTCAGGGGCGCACCGTGCCACTGCGTGAAATCCCGAGTTTTGTCATTCCTATGGTCATGTTATTGTTATTGCCGCTGGCTTTAATTAGTCTAATTGCAAATGAATTAACCCTAGTATTAATCTGCCTATTTTTATTATTACTACCTATTACCTTTTATAGTTTCAGACTTATGTTGTTGAGTAAGCGGAGCATTAAAATTAAATACATTATAGGGTTTTATCTACTCTACTTTCCAGCACGAGCCCTAGGCTCACTCCTTGGCTTTGGCTATTGGATTTCATCATTGAGGAAATCTAGCAATGAAAAAGCCTAAAATTAAAATATTGCAGTTAATTTGCCCAAGCGGCTTTTATGGCGCAGAGCGGTGGGTTCTGGCGTTAGCAAAAAACTTAGATCGCAACAAAGTAGATTGTGAATTAGCGATTACTTTAGAACATAACTCTAAGGACTTAGAGCTTGTAAAGCAATTTAAAGCAACTGGTGGAACAGCTTATGAACTGCCAATGAAGCATAAATTCGATTTAACTATAATAATTAAATTAGTTACTTTAATCAAACAAAAACAAATAGATATCATTCATACCCATGGTTATAAATCCGATATTTTAGGTGTTGTTGCTGCCAAGGTTGCCGGTATAAAATGCGTTATAACGCCACATGGTTTTGAAAATGTAAACGACATTAAACTTAAATTTTTTATCTGGCTAGGTTGCCAATCAATGAGGTTCGCGCATAAAGTAGTTCCCCTTTCTAAACAGCTTTGTACTGATGTAAAACGGTTCGGGGTAAAAGATAAAAATTTGCTGTATATCCAAAATGGAGTTGATTTATCAGAAGTAGAAGAGCAATTATTAATACCAATAAATAAACAACACGACATTAAAAAAATAGGCTTTATTGGACAAATTATTAGCCGCAAGAACATTAAGCACATATTAGACATATTCGACAATCTACATAGCAAACATACCAACATAAGCTTGACGCTTTTGGGAGATGGCGATGAACGGCTAGCCAGTGAAGATTACAGTCAATCCTTAACATCTGCACAGAAAATCTCGTTTCTTGGTTTTAGAAATGATCGTTTAGCTCAACTGCAACAATTTGATTTATTTGTGATGACATCAAGCTTAGAAGGCATACCAAGGTGCCTAATGGAAACAATGGCCATGGGAGTGCCGGTAGCGGCCTATGACATCCCCGGAATTGATCAACTAATTTGTCATCAAGAAACTGGCCTATTAGCTTCATATGGCGATAAAGCTAACCTTGAACTACACTGGCAGAAGCTTCTATTTGAACCAAAATATGCGGCAAAGCTTGCTTTAAATGCCAAACACTATGTTTATAAAAATTATTCGGCTAAAAGGATGGCGGATGAATATACGGTTTTATTCGAACAATTAATTATGGATGAATAATGAATAAGCAAAGTGAAAAGGACCCCGTGTTATTTATTCTTTCGGTTGATACCGAAGAAGAATGGGATTGGGCAGATTCATTTCCCAATGACAACTTCTCACTGAGTAACATCAACGAAATTCCTGCTTTTCAACTTTTCTGCCAAGAACTTGGAATAAAACCTACCTACTTTGTAGACTATGCTGTAGCTGATAACAAAGCAGCGGCCAATATCTTAGCTAGTATAAACAAACAGCATTGTGAAATTGGCGCCCACCTTCACCCTTGGGCTAACCCACCTTTTTATGAAGCAACAACAGAAAAAACCTCACATGTGGTTAATTTACCTATAGAGCAAATTAAGGCCAAACTTGAATTATTAAATAAAAAAATTGAACAAAATATTGGCACTAGGCCCAACTCCTTTCGAACGGGGAGGTGGGGAGTTAATGGTGAAATATTACAATTATTAGTTAATGAAAATATCAATATCGACTCGAGTGTCTACCCGCTTTACGTTAACCAGCATTTTAATTGCGAGCAAGCGCCCTTACAACCCTATTGGCCAAGCTTTGACACTCCCACTAAATCGGGTATTCAACGCAACATATTAGAAATACCGGTCACCTGCGGCTTTAATCGACAAAACTACCCTATAGGGCAAAAAATACATAAATTAATGGCCAAACCGCCATTTACTTGGATAAAGGCTAATGGCATTTTATGGCATACCGGTTTACTCCGAAAAATTTACTTAAGCCCTGAGCTATGCTCTGCAAAAGACATGATTAAGTTAGTCGACACAAGCTTGAATAAAGACCAGAAGGTACTTCACATGTATTTGCATAGCTCTAGTTTAGTCGAAGGTATTACCGGCTTATCTGAAGACATAAATGCTAGAGAAAGTATTTGTAAACGAATACAAGAAGTTATCAGTTATTTGCAGACAAAAGTAAATGTTCAATTTTGCACTATTTCTCAAGCAAAAATTAACCTACAACCCAACCTGCCGCTTTGATATCAACAAGATAGTAATTAAATTGGCGTAAATACCGTTAAAAGTGGCGAAAAGTGCTGTTTGCAATTATATCTTAATAGGTAAATTCGTTCGTTTTGTAGTAATAAAGAAGAAGAATAATAAGGAATTGAAGTTATTCATGTGCGGCATTGCTGGTTTTACGTCATTTAAAAATTCAGTTGGTGATCAAACAACACTTGAAAATATGGGGCTGTCTATATTTCATCGAGGGCCTGATGCCGGCTCAGAATTCATTGATGATAATATCGGGTTATGTCATCGACGTTTGAGCATTATCGATTTATCTGACGCAGGCGTTCAGCCAATGCACTCTATTTGCAATAACTATGTGATTGTATTTAACGGCGAAATATACAATTTTCAGGAGCTTAGGAAAGACTTAATTACTAAAGGTCATCAATTTTCAAGTCAAACCGATACCGAGGTTATTCTCGCTCTATATAAAGAATATGGCGTTGAATTATTAGCAAAAATTAATGGCATGTTTGCCTTTGCGCTTTGGGACAAATTAAAACAATCATTATTTATTGCCAGAGATAGAATTGGTAAAAAACCACTGTATTACGGTGTACATCAACAAGAGTTAGTATTTGCCTCTGAGCTCAAAGCATTACTCGAGATTCCCTCAATAGTTAAAGAAATAAGAATTGATGCAGTCTATGATTTTTTTGCTTATCAATACATTCCCGACCCAAAAACAATTTATAACGAAATATTCAAACTAGAGCCCGGATATTACCTAACCTTTGATAAAAATGGTTTGCGCAAAGAGCAATATTGGGACATCTCTTTTGCAAACACCCAAGACATTGGATTAGACCAAACTAAAAATAACCTTCATGAACTTTTAAATAAATGCACAAAACAACGAATGATTGCTGACGTACCGCTAGGTGCGTTTTTAAGCGGGGGCATAGATTCTAGTGCCGTTGTCTCGCTTATGGCAAAAAACAGTGCTGAAGCGGTTATAACTTGCTCTATTGGTTTTAATGACGAACAGTTGAATGAAACTGAATTTGCAAAAGCTGTCGCCGAGCAGTATCACACCAATCATTTTGAATTAACCGTTGATGAAAATGTTGCGGACAACTTAGCCCACATTGTGTCTTTTTTTGATGAACCTTTTGCCGACCCATCCCTGATCCCCACTTATTTTGTCGCTAAATTAGCACGTGAAAAAGTCACCGTAGCGATTGCAGGAGATGGCGGCGATGAAATCTTTGCCGGTTATGAAAAGTATTCTATTGATGCAACAGAAAACAATTTAAGAGCCAAAATTCCAACGATAATAAGAAAAAGCTTATTTCCATTTTCAGCTAAGCTGCTCACAACATTAAACCACACTTTCAATAATAAACTGTTTAAAAAGTCAGCTTCATTGTTACATAGCTTAAGTTTAGAGCCCGATGCTGCTTTTTATATTTCAAATTCTCAAATAAGCGATGAAGAATGGAATTCATTAGCTAAAGAAGCTACTAAACGAGCCATAGGCAGTTATCACCCGTCAAATATAACCACTAATTTTTACCAACAATGTGATGGTAAAGATCACTTAGCGAAAATACTTTATACCGACATTAAAACCTATTTACCTGGCGGTATATTAGTAAAGGTTGATCGCATGAGCATGGCAAACTCTTTAGAAGTAAGGGCGCCATTACTTGATTATGGTGTGGTTGAATTTGCAGCAACTCTACCTTCAAAATTAAAGTTTAATAACGGTATTAAAAAATACATTCTAAAAGAAACATTTAAAGAAGCATTACCTGACGACATTCTTAATCGAAAAAAGATGGGATTCACACCTCCTGTTGCTTCATGGCTGAGAAACGAGTTAAAAGACATTGCCGAAAGCAAGTTATTGAACAGTGAGTTTGGCTTAGTAAGCTTTTTTAAAGCCGATCAAATAACAAGCCTTTGGCAAGAGCACCAGCAACACAAGCGCGACAATTCAACCCTATTATGGAGCATGTTGATGTTTCAAATGTGGTGGGATAAGTA